>NZ_JASATD010000035.1:0-43311 GCF_038440115.1 Ralstonia sp. OTU4908
AGACAAACGTCGACACAAGAATATTTCTCCAACGGCCGGAGTCCACTGTTCTTGCTGTACATGGCTGGTACGTCGAAAACGAGGGGATTGTCGTCTGCATGCGCGATATCACGCGTGCAACGGAGTTGGATACCCTCGCACACAACATGGCGATGGCACGTTTTCGCGCTACTGGAGTCAGTTCTTCGTGTGTCTGGAAATAGAAGGCTGCAAAGACGGCCGCCAGTGGCGCGAAGCGCCGATTTCGAGTGCCCGCAACTAGCGCTGCTGGCAGCGCACCAATGCGAACAAGGCTATGGACTTGTTTTGTAGTCAGGCCGGCCATGAACGCGATCTCGGCCGCAGAACCGGTCTTCTCGTCTGTTGACATGGCTCTCTCGACAGCCGTTAGTCAGTTGGAGCGTCGCTGCGCTTTCGGCTTTGACTTCTGGTCTGGACCAACTGGTTGTCGTCGAAGTCGAGCGCGCTATTGATCCGCAAGTGCCGACGCCCAACTAGATGCAGCACCGTTTCGATTGATGTCTGAGCCCCGGCAGCCAGCTTGCAGATTTGGATGCCCTCCGGATGGGCTAGGGCAATCACGATGACTCGACTCGTTAGCTTGGAGGGGAGTCGACTTCTGGCGTGCCTCAGTAAAATCGACGCACGTACGTGGCGTTTGGTCTCCACCAATACCAACTTCCCTTGGGCGAGTTCTTTTTCAAACAGAGACACGGGTATGTTCGAAGAGCGTCGCAACCACATGGTCGCGCGGCTCAACGCAATCGACGGCATCCACTGTGATATGCCCGATGGCGCCTTCTACGTGTTCGCCTCTGTCGCGGGGTTGATTGGGCTGTCGATGCCGGATGGCAAGCCGTTCCAGACAGACGTTGACGTCGCCGAATGGCCCCGCAGTCTGCCGCGGGGACGCAAGCAATGGTGCTCTTCCTGGGGCGCGTCTTGTGTGCTAACTAACTGAAATATAAGGTTTTTCCTATTTTCGGCGCGCCATGCTGCGTCAGAGAGTTCCACATTGAGTGACCAAAGTTCCAGATTGAGTGAATCTCGACATCCACTACGCCCGTTCTTGAAATCGTCATACCCCGTCCCTATAATTAGCACTCGCCGGACAGGAGTGCTAACAATGCCTCCGGTCCCGATGCTTTCCCGATGCGCCGCGTCTTGCGGCGCGTTTTGTGAATAAACACTCACTTTGCATTGAGGAGTTGTGTATGAACCTGCGTCCTTTGCACGACCGCGTGATCGTGAAGCGCCTGGACAACGAAACCAAGACCGCTTCGGGCATCGTCATCCCTGACGCCGCCGCTGAAAAGCCGGATCAAGGCGAAGTGCTGGCCGTCGGCCCGGGCAAGAAAGACGACAAGGGCAATGCGATCGCGCTGGACGTAAAGGTCGGCGACCGCGTGCTGTTCGGCAAGTACGCCGGCCAGGGCGTCAAGGTGGATGGTCAGGAAGTCCTGGTCATGCGCGAAGAAGACATCATGGCCGTGGTGCAAAAGTAAGCACGCGCTCCGCCGCATCGCTTACCCGTAACCCAATCCTCATTGCCGGCGCCGCTGACTGAGCGCGCGGGCAACATCCAAAGATCTCGGAGATTCTCAAGATGGCAGCTAAAGACGTAGTGTTCGGCGACGCCGCACGTGCCAAGATGGTCGAAGGCGTGAACATTCTCGCCAACGCAGTGAAGGTGACCCTGGGCCCGAAGGGCCGCAACGTGGTGCTGGAGCGCAGCTTCGGTGGCCCGACCGTGACCAAGGACGGTGTGTCGGTCGCCAAGGAAATCGAGCTGAAGGACAAGCTGCAGAACATGGGCGCGCAAATGGTCAAGGAAGTCGCTTCCAAGACCAGCGATAACGCCGGTGACGGCACCACCACCGCAACGGTGCTGGCCCAGTCGATCGTGCGCGAAGGCATGAAGTACGTTGCCGCCGGCATGAACCCGATGGACCTGAAGCGCGGTATCGACAAGGCTGTGACGGCCGCTGTCGAAGAGCTGAAGAAGATCAGCAAGCCGACGACCACCAGCAAGGAAATCGCTCAAGTTGGCGCCATCTCGGCCAACAGCGACGAATCCATCGGCCAGCGCATCGCTGAAGCCATGGACAAGGTCGGCAAGGAAGGCGTGATCACGGTGGAAGACGGCAAGTCGCTGGCCGACGAGCTGGACGTCGTGGAAGGCATGCAGTTTGACCGCGGCTACCTGTCGCCGTACTTCATCAACAACCCGGAAAAGCAAGTTGTTCAGCTGGACAACCCGTTCGTGCTGCTGTTCGACAAGAAGATCAGCAACATCCGCGACCTGCTGCCGGTGCTGGAGCAAGTGGCCAAGGCTGGCCGTCCGCTGCTGATCATCGCTGAAGACGTTGAAGGCGAAGCCCTGGCAACGCTGGTGGTGAATAACATCCGTGGCATCCTGAAGACCGCCGCCGTGAAGGCTCCGGGCTTCGGCGACCGCCGCAAGGCCATGCTGGAAGACATCGCCATCCTGACGGGCGGCCAGGTCATCGCTGAAGAAGTCGGCCTGACCCTGGAAAAGGCAACCCTGAACGACCTGGGCCAAGCCAAGCGCGTTGAAATCGGCAAGGAAAACACCACGATCATTGATGGCGCAGGCGATGCCCGCAACATCGAAGCCCGCGTGAAGCAAGTGCGCGCCCAGATCGAAGAAGCGACCTCGGACTACGACCGTGAAAAGCTGCAAGAGCGCGTGGCCAAGCTGGCCGGCGGTGTTGCCGTGATCAAGGTCGGCGCTGCCACCGAAGTCGAAATGAAGGAAAAGAAGGCCCGCGTGGAAGATGCTCTGCACGCAACGCGCGCTGCCGTGGAAGAAGGCATCGTGGCTGGTGGCGGTGTTGCACTGCTGCGTGCCCGTGCGCTGATCTCCGGCCTGAAGGGTGCGAACGCTGACCAAGACGCCGGTATCAAGATCGTGTTGCGCGCCATGGAAGAGCCGCTGCGCCAGATCGTCACCAACGCTGGCGACGAGGCTTCGGTTGTGGTGTCGAAGGTCATCGAAGGCAAGGGCAACTACGGCTACAACGCCGCCACCGGCGAGTACGGTGACCTGGTCGAAATGGGCGTGCTGGACCCGACCAAGGTGACCCGCACCGCGTTGCAGAACGCCGCTTCGGTCGCTTCGCTGATGCTGACGACGGATTGCGCCGTGGCAGAACTGCCGAAGGACGATGCAGCTCCGGCAATGCCGGGCGGCATGGGTGGCATGGGCGGCATGGACGGCATGATGTAATTTGCCGTACCGGCCCTGGCCCGGCCATCCTTCGGGATGGTTGTTCCAAACAAAGAACCCCGTGGGTGCGAGCCCGCGGGGTTTTTTGTTGGTCGCTTTGTTAAGACGGTGTTAACGCTGCAAAGCAGCGGCCTTCGCTACAATCGGCCCACCCGCGAGCCTCAGCGTCCTCAAGTCTCGATGAGCGTCCTGAAGCGGGGCACGACAACAACTCAGGGAAGGGAAAACAGATGAACGACATCGCACGCGAGCCCGTCCTGGGCAGCGCCCCTGGTGGTCCCACCGCGGCTGCGCCGCAACCCTTGCGGCTGCGCTTTACCGGCAGCGGCTCGGAATATTTCCGCATCTGGATCGTCAACCTGCTGCTGACCATCGTCACGCTGGGCATCTACTCGGCCTGGGCGAAGGTGCGCACGCTGCAGTATTTCTATCGCAACACGCAACTGGCGGGGTCCAGCTTCGATTATCACGGCAGCCCGATCGCCATTCTCAAGGGCCGCGCGATCATTTTCGTGCTGGCGTTTGCGTTCAACCTGCTCGGTCATTCGTCGCCGCTGCTGGGGCTGGCGCTGCTGATCGTGATGGCTGCGGCGTTTCCGTGGCTGCTCGTGCGCTCGCTGCGTTTTCGCATGGCCAATTCCAGCTACCGCGGCCTGCGCTTTGCCTTTACGGGCAAGGATGCCGAGGGCTACATGGTGTTTCTGGTGTGGCCGATCTTGAGCGTGCTGTCGCTGTATCTGCTCGCACCGCTGGCGCACCAGCGCTTCAAGCGCTTCCAGCACACGAACACGCGCTTCGGTACCGCGCAGTTCGATTTTTCGGGCACGCCGGGCAACTTCTATGGCGTGTATCTGCGCACCTTCGGGCTGGCGATCCTGGCGCTCGTGGTGGCCTCGTGCCTCGCGTTGCTGCTGGGCGTGTCGTTGCACCGTGCGCCGGACGTGGGCCAGATCTTCGGCTTCATCGTCATCGGCCTGTTCATGTATGCCGCGATGCTGTTCCTGACGCCGTATTTCCTGTCGCGCCTGCAGAACTTGATCTGGAACCAGACCACGCTGGGCGCGCACCGCTTCCAAAGCCAGGTGGGCGCGGGCAAGCTGTTCTGGATCTTCGTGTCCAATGCGGTGCTGATCCTGATCACCATCGGCTTGTTCACGCCGTTTGCCCGCGTGCGTACGGCACGCTACAAGCTCGACTCGGTGACGATGCTCGCGGCCGGTCCGCTCGATACCTTCGTTGCCGGCGAAACCACCAACGTGGGCGCCCTGGGCGACGCGACGGTGGACTGGTACGACATCGATATCGCGCTGTAAGCGCGCGGCAAGGCAAGGGCACCCGCTGTGATTCTCGCGACCTACTTCGACGGCCGTACTTCGCGCGCGCAACCCGTGCGCCTTGCCGTCGAGGCGGGCGAGGCGGTGCTGTTCGAGCCTGAAGGGACGGTGCTGCGCCGCGCGCCGCTCTCTACGCTGCGGGTGTCGGAGCGCGTCAAGCATGCACCGCGCCTGATCACCTTCGAAGACGGCGCGTTTTGCGAGATCAACGACCCGGCGGAGCAGACGTCGCTGAATGTGCTGCTGCATCGCACCGGCTATCGCGAGGGCTGGGTTGTGGTGGCGCAGAACAGCTGGAAGCTGGCACTGGGCTCGCTGCTGGCCACGGTCGTGGTGCTGGCGCTGGGCTATCGCTACGGCTTGCCGTGGGGTGCGAGGGTCGTGGCCAATATGGTGCCTCAGCATGCCGAGGCGCAGCTCGGGCGCGGCACGCTCAAAGCCATGGACGAACGTTGGCTCCGGCCCAGCAAGCTGCCCGCCGCGCAGCAGGACCGCATCCGCGCACGCTTTGCAGCACTGCACAGGCCGCCGCAGGCCACGCACACGTACCACATCGTGTTTAGGGATGCCGACATCGGCGCCAATGCGTTTGCGCTGCCAGGTGGCGACATCGTCATGACGGATGCGCTGGTCAAGCTGGTGGGCGAGGGCGATGGCCTGACGGGTGTGCTGGCCCACGAGGCGGGTCACGTTGAATATCGCCATGGGCTGCGGCAGGTGATTCAGTCATCGGCCATTGGGGCAACGGCGGCGCTGCTGTTTGGCGATGTCTCGACGATCCTGTCAGGCGTGCCGGCGGCGCTGCTGACGCTGCGCTATTCGCGTGACTACGAGCGCGACGCCGACCGCTATGCCGCGCTGCTGCTGCAGGAGAACGGCCTGTCTGTCGGCGCGTTTGCCGATGTGCTGCGGGCGCTGGAAGACACGCACGGCGGCACGCGCAAGGCAGACGCCACCGATGCCGCCAAGAAGCCTGAACCCGCCAGCGATGACGATGCCTCGGCGTTTTTCTCGTCGCACCCGCTGACTCGCGAGCGCATCGATACGCTGCGCCGCTTCGACCGCACGCACGGCGGCAGCGGGAGCGACAGCGGCGACGCGGATTGATCGGGAGGAAGCAGCCGCGTCAGCGGAACGTCCAGAACCGGTGCAGCACAAAGGTCAGCGGCGGCACCGTCGACAGGATGCCCACCAGCCCGATCCAATAGCTCAGGCCCAGCGTCTGCGCGCACCACGAAATCGCAAGCGTCAATGCCAGGCCGAGCAGCGAGACGGCGTAGAAGCGCAGGAAATTGGCGCGGGCCGGCTTGGCCGAAAAACTCCATAGCGCATTCAGCAGGTACGAACACACGTTGGCGCAGACAAAGGCTGCGCCGTTGGCTGTGACCTGCGTTGCAGAGACGCCGCTGATGAGCGCCGTGGCGATCGCCACATGCACGCCGGTGGCGACGACCCCTGACACCCCAAAGCGGAACACGCGGATCAGCAACATGCGATCCGGCAGCGGCAGCACGCCGGCCAAGGTGCTCATGACGCTCGATTCTGCGTGTCGCATGATGCGTCTCCGGTTGGCCTCAACGCCGTGCGGCATGGCTGCGCTGGCGTTCTCCTTGCGGCTGACGCGGGCGAGCGCTGGCAATCGGAATGACTTGCCGGTTGTTGATGCTCGGTACGCGGGTGCGCGGGCGCCGCTCCTGATAGCGGCGCTTGACGAGGTAGATGGGGCGGCCCTTCGCTTCGTCATAGATGCGGCCGACGTATTCGCCGATCATTCCCAGGCCGATCATCTGCAGCCCGCCGAAGAACAGCATCAGCGACAGCTCCGAGGCGTAGCCGGGCACCACCACGCCGAAGATCATCGTGCGCAGGATGATGAACGCGCCATAGCAGAACGCCAGCGCAGCAACGAGCGCACCGAGATACGTCCAGCTACGCAACGGCAGCGTGCTGAAACTCGTGATGCCTTCCAGCGCGAAGTTCCACAGCCGCCAGCCGGAGAACTTTGACGTGCCTGCGCTGCGTTTCTCACGCTCGTACTGCACGATGACCGTGCTGAAACCGACCCAGGCAAACAGGCCCTTCATGAAGCGGTGCCGCTCGGGCAGTTGCTTGAGCGCGTTGACCACGGCGCGGTCCATCAGCCGGAAGTCGCCCACGTTCTCAGGCAGCTTCAGGTCGGACAGGCGATTGTGGATGCGGTAATAAGCGGCGGCTGTCACGCGCTTGAGGAACGAATCGCATGCGCGGTTGGCGCGCTGTGCGAGCACGACTTCGGCGCCTTTGCGCCAGTGCGCGACCAGCGTGGGGATCAGCTCCGGCGGGTCTTGCAGGTCCGCATCGATGGGGATGACGGCATCGCCCTGTGCCTCGTCCAGGCCGGCGGTCAGTGCCGCTTCCTTGCCGAAATTGCGGGTCAGGTCGACCACACGAACGCGGGGGTCAGCATGCGATACGGCGACGAGCTTGGGGAGCGTGTCGTCGGCGCTGCCGTCGTTTACGCACACGATCTCGAACTGCATGCCATCGATCGATTCGAGGATCGGGACCACGCGGGCGAAGAACAGATGCAGCGCTTCGCCTTCGTTGTAGAACGGCGCGACGAGGGAAAGTAGTGGCGCGTCGTGTGGGTCTTGATGATTCGGCTGCATGGCTTCCCCCAAAAAATGTGATGCTTCCAAGGCAGACTCTCGCGGTCTGTCCATGTCTATCGGTTGGGTTTTGCTGGCTGCGTTGCGCGTGCCCGCAGGTTTGTTTGCAGTGGGGAGGCGAGCGCCGCGCCGTGCTCGGCGTACATGGTTGCCCGCCGCACGACCAGCACCGCCATGGCAACGAACACAAGCGGGCCAATCTGCGGCAGCTTGCACAGAGGATTGACGAACTCGAACAGCGGCAGCAGCCACGCCAGCACCAGTACGAACCGTTCCCTGCCGGACAACCCAAATCGTGTGCCGTGGCTGACGACGCCCGCGACCGCGACGAGCAACCAGGTGAGCTCGTACGCGCGCAGGTACGGTGAGGTCAGCATCGTGGCGGTCGCCAACATGGCGATGCGCAGGCCGTTATCGGAGATGCGGCGCCAGACGTACACCAGTGCACCAACGGCGATGATGGCTGCTGTCATCTGAATCGCGTGTGCCACCGAGACACCCAGGCCGGCCGCGCGCGCGGCGGCGAGGAAGGTGGGCATCACGTACCACGACGCGCCGCCATCATCGATCATGTTTTCTTGCGCCCAGCGCACGCTCTCAAGAAAGGCCGGCACTGTCTTCCAGCCGCACACGGCAATGCTGACGCCAGCAAATCCCAGCACCGTGGCGGCTGCGCTTGCCAGTGTTCTCCACGCACGTGATGCGAGCAGCACGATCGGGAAGAGCATCGCCAACTGGGGCTTGATCGCCAGCAGGCCGATGGCCACACCGGCCAGCACCGGTCGTTTGTCTTGCCATGTGAGCGCCATGGCTGCCAACCCTGCAGTCAGCATGGAGTTCTGGCCCATCAACACCGTCACGAACACTGCGGGCGAGCCGACTACCGTCACCCAGGCTCGGTGATGCGGCATTACGCGATTGCCCAGGAGGCCGAGCGTCGCTTTCACATAGAAGAGACCGGTGGCCAGCATGAACACCAGATAGCTTGGCCAGAAAGGCAGCAGTGCCAGCGGCAGCACTACCAGCAGGAAGGTCGGCGGATACAGCCATGGCAGAAGCCTGTCGCTGCCCGAGGCCAGCGTGCCGAACTGATGGATAACCGCCATCATGCGGTTCAGGTCGTACGCCTGCAGCGTGCCATCGTGGAGGGCAATGTATGAAGCCCCCCAGAACACGGAGAAATCCGACCCCACGCCAGTGATGCGCCGGTCCGTAAACCCATCGCTCACCCAGGCGCCGATTGAAAAAAGGGCAAGGATGAGCAGCAGCATCGCCGTGCTGCCCATGCGTACGGTATCCGCGTTGATCCAATGGCGCTGCGGCTTGATGGCTTGGCTCGGGTGCTGGTGGCGCATGATCTTCCCCTGGTGCATCGCGTCAGTTGGCGAGCCGCGGCGGCACGTATGCGCCGTAGTACGGGCCCGATCCGCCGCCGCTGTTCACGACCCGTTGATTAGCGGTGAAGTGGCCTTCGATATAAGACTTGTTGCCGTGCTTGACCACGTTGGTAATAACAAAGCCCGCAAAGGCATAGACGGGTGTGGTCGCCCCCGGTGAAACAGTGGTTACCACTGGCATGGTGACTGTGGTCGGATAGCTGATCGCGTCATATACGCTGGCCTTTACGCCGTTCGAAATATTGATGTTGCTGCCGATGCTGACGGGCGTCGGGTTGCCGCTGGTCACGAGGCTCTTCTCGGTGCTGGCATCCGTTGCTCCGCCGAAGCCTGTCCACTCACCGCTGGCGCAGGTCGCGCTGCCCGGGGGGTAGCTGGAGTTGATGTCGATCACATAGGGCTGCCCGGTGGATGGATCGTTCACGGGCTGGCCCGTGCTGGAGTTCCAGTACAGATCGAACAGGCATTTGTTCAGCGCAACCGGGAACAGCGCTCCGGCGTTTGCCGTGCCCGGTGCGGCAATCACCGCCACGGCAGTTGTCTGCACGCTTGCAGCGGCACCGTTGAAGATCGACGCCAGCCATGTGCCCACCGGTCCGCCGTTTTTCCCGCTGCTGCGGCTGATGGTGACCTGCACGGCCGGCACGTCGTTCGCGCCCGGCGTGATGGTCTGGGCTTGCAACCCGGCGGGCGAGCCGGTGAGGTTCCAGTAGCCGGCCTGGACCGAGCCGTCTTTGAGCGTGGCACCGCTGGAAGCGTTGAGCTTGATGGCACTGGTGCCTTGCGATACGCCGTTGCTCCAGTTCGGCTTCGGACTTGCCGGGTAGAGGCCGGCAGCGCCGGCCAGGGCAGCTGCATCGGCAGCGTTCTGCAGTTCATTGCGGATCACGTACAGGTAGCCGAGGTCGATCGCTATGGTGCCGATCGACAGGATGACTAGCATCAGAACGGGCGCCATTACCCCAACGACGCCACGTTGGCGCCGCGCGCAGGTTCGATATGTCCGGATGTTCATGGCGAGCCTCGTATCAGGGAGGGCAGGATGGGTGCGGTTCATTCGCACAGCATGGTCGTCTGCGAGTTCAATGAGATGGAGCCCGTGAACGGTGCCAGCGCCTTGGCCAGAGCCAGGCCGGTGAACGAGTACGACACTGTTACCGTGAGCGGATTGCCGGAGCCGGCGCACGGGGTGACGGAAGCCACCGTGCAGTTGGCGGCGCTGCCGAACGTCACCAGCCGGTTCTGGCAATAGCTGGTGGCCACCCCCTGGACCTGGCTGTTGGTTCGCGCGGGAGAAGTGAAGGCAACGCCGTAACGTGCGGCCTCGCGGGCAGCGTTGGTGATGACTGCCTTGTCGTACAGTGCGATACCGAATTCGACCACGCCGAAGATGGTCAGCAGCAGGATCGGGAAGATCAGCGAGAACTCGACGATAGCGGCGCCTTGCATCCGGTGGGCTCGGATTGGGCGGGCTGGGCGGTAGTTTGCCGGAACATGGCGAATGACCGGGTGATTGAGCGGATGCATGGCGATCTCCTGAGGAGGACGACGCTAGTTGTTGATGACCGAGCGCAGGCCCGCCATGATCTGGATGCCTGCCGGCCCGAGCAGCACCACGTAGAGCGCGGGGAACAGGCAGAAGATCAATGGGAACAGGACCTTGGTGCCGATCTTGGCGGCTCGTTCCTCGGCCAGCATCTGGCGCTTGGTGCGCAGCATGTCGGAGTGCACGCGAAGCGATTCTGCAACGCTGGTTCCAAAGCGGTCGGCCTGGATCAGCATCGCGACCAGCATGCTGACGTCTTCCACCCCGGTGCGTGCCGCAAAGTTGCGCAGTGCTTTCTCGCGGGCCAGGCCCGCCCGCAGTTCCAGCGTCAGGAGCTCATACTCGTGCGCCATGGCAGGACGGGCATCACGCATGTCTTCCACCACGCGCAGCACGGCGGAGTCCAGGCCCAGACCCGCTTCAACGCACACCATGATGAGGTCGAGGCTGTCTGGAAAGGCTTCGAAGATGTCGCGCTTGCGGCGCTTGATCTTCATGGCCAGCACGACGTTGGGCAGGTAGAAGCCGAAAAGCGCGCCTGCAAGCAGGGCGGCGAGGTAGGCCGTTTCATGATCGGAATCGAACCGGCGCACCAGCAGTAGGGACAGCACAAGGGGGATGCCACCGGCCAGCGCTGTCTTGATGCCAAAGTAGATCGGCACCGCCTCTGGCGAGCGCCAGCCGGCATGTACGAAGCGGGCCTTCAGCGCTGAGTCTTCCCAGCCCTCCTTGGGCAACGACGCGCGTGCGAGTGGCCTGGCGAGGCGCCCCAACTTGCGCAGCCAGTCGGAAGGCGCTTGCTTGGGAGCGAGGCCGGGCGACTCGCGGTCGATCTGCCCCAAGCGCTGTTGCAGGATGGTCGGGCGCACAACAAACAGCGCGATGAGCACGGCGCCAAACACGACGATGAACGTTCCGGCCAGCAATAGGGTGTGCGCGATCTGCATGTGCGTTCGGGAAGAGTCTCCCGCCTCCGGGTAGCGTTGTGCCTGATCGGTCAGATATGGATGCGGACGATCTGCCGGATCCACAGCATGCCCAGGCATGTCATGGTGATGGCGAACCACAGCAGACGAATTCCTGCATCGGTGGTCCACAGCGTCGACATCAACTCAGGGTTCAGCAGGTAGATCGCCAGGCCCATGACGGGCGGGAGCAAGGTCAGAATCCAGCCGCCCAGGCGGCCTTCGGCGGACAGCACGCGAACCTTGTCCAGCAATTGCAGGCGCTTGCGAATCAGTTTTCCCACGTTGTCCAGGATCTCTGCCAGGTTGCCGCCAGATTCACGCTGGATCAGGATGGCGATGACGAGGTAGCGCAGGTCATCCACCGGAACGCGGTCGGTGAGCCCCGCAAACGCGTCGCTCATCGAAACGCCAAAGTTGATCTGGCTGAAGACGATGGCCAGTTCCGCACCGATGGGGGCGGGCAACTCGGTCCCGGCCATCTCGAGTGCTGCGGGCAGTGAGTGACCCGCCCGCAGCGCGCGGCTGATGAGGTCCGTGGCTTCGGGCAACTGCGCTTCCAGCTTGAGCAGGCGCCGGGTACGACGATGCATGACATAGAGCGCAGGCAAGGATGCTCCGGCGAGCACGAACACCAGCAGCGTCATTGGGGGCGGGTCGAACAACGAGAAAACGATGGCGATCATTGCCGGCACCATCAGCGTCAATGCAAAGAAGCGCGAGACCGACCAATCAAGGCCGGACTGCAGCAGTCGGCGGTCCAGCGTCTGGATGCGCGGCAGTCGGCCGAGCATCGCCGCCACTTCCGGGGACTCACTCAGCATGCGCTGCTTGAGGATGCTGTCGGTGCCTCCGTGGCTGACACTGCTGGCGAGTGCCATCTTCAAGCGGTGGCTGAAACGCCGTGCCGCCGAGCTGTGCCGGGTATCCCACCACAGATAGACGGCCAACACGGCCAGCATCATGGCGATGAAGACCGACAGCGCAAAACCGATCACAAGCGGATCCATGGCGGCACTCCTCAGATTTCGTGCAGAACGGCTGGGTCGTAGAGCGTTTCCGGCAGCTGGATGCCGAACATCTTCAGGCGTTCCGAAAACTTGGGCCGCACGCCGGTGGCGCAAAAGTGACCACGGATGCGTCCGTCCTGGTCAATGCCTTTGCGGCGGAAGGCGAAGATCTCCTGCATGTTCACCACCTCGCCTTCCATGCCGGTGATCTCCTGCACGCTCATGAGCTTGCGAAAACCGTCGGTCAGGCGCGAGACCTGCAACACCACCGTGAGTGCAGAGGTGATCTGCTGCCGCATCGTGCGCGGTGGCAGTTGCATTCCTGCCATGCTGATCATGTTTTCCAGGCGGGTGAGTGCATCACGCGGTGTGTTGGCATGGATGGTGGCGAGCGACCCCTCATGTCCGGTGTTCATCGCGTGCAGCATGTCGAGCGCCTCCGCGCCGCGTACCTCGCCCAGGATGATGCGGTCGGGGCGCATGCGCAGCGCGTTCTTCACCAGGGCGCGCTGTGTGATCTCACCACGGCCTTCGATGTTGGCCGGGCGTGTTTCCAGACGCAGCACGTGGTTCTGACGCAGTTGCAGTTCAGCCGCGTCTTCAATGGTGACGATGCGCTCGTCCGGCGGGATGTAGCCCGAGAGAATGTTCAGCAGCGTGGTCTTGCCGCTGCCCGTGCCGCCCGAAATCAGGATGTTCAGCTTGGCCTTGACCATTGCATCGATCAACTGCGCCATGGCTGGCGTGAGCGTGTTGAAGCCGACGAGATCATCAATCGTCAGCGGATTCACCGCAAAGCGCCTGATCGACAGCAACGGGCCGTCGATTGCAGAAGGCGGAATGATAGCGTTGATACGGGACCCATCAGGCAGGCGCGCATCCACCATCGGGCTTGACTCGTCGATGCGGCGTCCGACTCTCGATACCATTTTCTCGATCACGCGCATCAGATGCGCATCGTCGAGAAACGTCACACTGGTCAGCTCGAGCTTGCCGCGCCGCTCCACATAGACGCGCTTGTACGTGTTGACGAGGATGTCGGAGACGGTGGGGTCTGCCAGCAACGTTTCGAGCGGGCCATAGCCGAGCATCTCGTCCTGTACGTCGTTCACCAGGCGGCGGCGCTCGGCCTCGTTGAGTTGATGCTTGCCTTCGTCGACGATGCGCTCCACCAGTTGGGCCAGCTCACGCTTGATCTGATCGGGTGCGAGTTGCTGCAGACGGCCCAGCTCCACGCGGTCGATGATGATCTGGTGGACGTCCATTGCGACTTGCTGATAGGCGGGGCTGGCCGGCATGCTGGCGCCATTCGCTTGTGCAACGCGCTGTGGCAGGGCTTCGCCGGCTTGCTGGAAGAGTTGTTCTCGCAGGGACATGATGCGCTCCACGTGGTCGTGACAAGTGTGGTGTGTGTGGGCTAAGCGCGAACGGGGGCCGGCACCTGGCTTGCGTGTCGGAAGAGCTTGCGCAACAGCCCGTCGCGCCGGTGCTGTGAGCCCGGAAACAGTTGCCGCGCCATGTCTGCCAGCGCGCGGGCGATCGGGCTGTTCTCGGCCAGCTGCAGCACCGGCATGCCTTGCGTGGTCGCGTCACGCACAGGCCCCGGGTCGTACGGCAGGATGTGCGCTACAGGCATGCCAAAGGCGCTCTCCATCATGTTTTGGCTGATGGGCATGTGCTTGTCGTACTGATTGATGACCAGCCGCAGCCGTTCTGCGCGATAGCCCAACGAATGGCAGATCTCCATCAGTTTTCGGCCAGCGCGCAGATAGGGGAGGCTGAGATGCAACACGGGGTAGATCACGTTGCTGTGATCGAGCACGACGATGGAGGCCGGATTGATGTCCTGCCCAACATCGAAGACCACCACGTCATACATTGACGCGGCTAGAGCGAGGATGCGCTCGAGGTGCGTTGCCTTGATCTCGCCGCTCTTGATCGGGTCTCCGGCGCCGGCCAGCACATCAAAGTCTTGCGACACGTGGGTGAGACAAGCGTCGAGCAGGGCTGCGTCGAGCCGATCAATCTGATTGCACACATTGGCCAGCGTGGCGGGGGGCGATTGATCGGTGAGCAGGAACGCGGCGTCGCCGTATTGCTGACAGAGATCGATCAGCAGCACACGCTTGCCGTGGCGGGCGCTGAGCACGTGGGCGAAGTTGGCTGCGATGAATGTCGTGCCACTGCCGCCTCGGCACGAAAGGAACGACACCACCTGCCCGTCATTGTGCGAGCTGGAGAGTGCGTGGCTGGTGCAACGCTGCACTTCGTCGCGAAACTCCTGCGCTTCAGGCGGCCACGGCAGCACGCATTGCACACCGGCACGCATGGCACGCATCAGCAGGTCTGCGGACGGTGCTTCGGTCAGGAGCATGCATAGTGTCTCGGGGTGCTCGCTGGACAGGCGGCGCAGTTGCTGGAGGTCGTCGCTGCTGAAGCGGCTGGCTTCCAGGATCAACAGGTCATTGCCTTGCCCGAGGTCAGGCCGAGTCAGTGCCTGAGACGGCGTGGCGCGCGTGCGTTGCACGACATGGTTCGCGGCCTGTGTAATCAACCCGGCCAGGTGCTGCAGGTGCGATTCGTCGGCGGATACGAGGGCGATCTTGGCCATTGCCTTGCTCCTGTAAGCCTTGCGTGGCGCGGCAGCAGCCTGGTGCGCCACAGGTTAGGTCACTTGCCCATGGAGTCCAGGCTATTGCCCGAACTGACGCCCACGGTGAACGCGCTGGCGTCCGACTGCGGCGCACGGTATTGAGTGTTGTAGCGGTCCATGGCGGACGTAGCAGCGCGTCCGTCGACACCGCTTACCGGGTCGCTGTTCAGCGAAGCATTCGGGTTCAGCGTCTGCATGACGCGTACCGTATGTACGGCCTCGCCGAAGTGCTTGTCGTAGACCGGCGTCGAGCTCATGCAGCCGGCCAGGGCGAGAGCCAGTCCGCTGCAGAGTCCGACACGCGCGAGCATCGAAATGGTGTTCATGGTTTTCTCCTTGACGATTGCTGGCGATGGGCTCAGTTGCCGGTGGATTGCTCGCCAGTCGCTACAAAGCGCCGTGTATCGCGGGGCGCGGTACTGGCGGCGGGGGCGACCGGAGTAACAGGAGCCGCCGGCGCCGCAGGTACGTTGGTAGGCGTCGGAGCTTGGGCGGACGGTCCTGGCGCTGCAGCGGGCTCTGCGGCGGCCTTTTCCGGGTTGGCGGCGGGGGCTGCAACTGCGGTTGGCTGGCTGGCGGGTGCCTGGACGTGGCCCTCCATGTTGCCGTTGAGGTACAGCTCGCCGCGGTTGATCGTTCCGAAGCTGTCGGTCGGAAGCGGATACTGAGCCGGCAGCGGCTTGACCAGCCGCGGTGTGACCACGAACAACAGCTCGGTCTGGTCTTGCTGGAAGCTGGTGCTGCGTGCCAATGAACCGATGATCGGCAGCTCGCCAATGCCCGGGAGTGCTTTCAGGCTGCCCGTGATGTTGTTCTTGATGAGGCCGCCAATGGCGAAGCTCTGGCCGTCATGCACCTGTAGCGTGGTCGACGCGCGGCGTGTGGTGATGAGCGGCAGGATCGACGTGTTGTTGCTGTTGGGCGCGGTGACAGCCACACCTGTGGGCGACAGTTCCGACACCTCGGGCGACACCTTCAGGTTGATGCGTCCGTTCTCCATGACCGTGGGGGTGAAGCGCAGGCCCACACCGAAGGTTTCTTCCTGCAGAACGATCGTGGCCACGCCGTTGGCGGCAGCGCCCTGCGCCACCGGGATGAACACCTTACCGCCCGCCAGGAAGCTGGCCTCTTGCCCGCTGATGGCCATCAGGCTCGGTTCGGCCAGCACCTTCACCAAGCCATCGCCCTTTTGCGCATCGAGCGCGAACTTGAGCGGCAAGTGGTTGGCCTTGCTGAAGTTGACGATGTCGCTCGAGCCCGAGAGGAAGTTGGCGATGGCCCCGAAAGACCAGCTACCGAACGCACCGTTCGCGTTGAACGCGGCGCCCATCTGGTCAATCAGCGTCTTGGACACCTCGGCCACCTTCACTTCCAGCATGACCTGCTGGGGTGCTTCGACCGTCATCATGTTGATGATGCGCGGGCTGCGCAGCGGTGCTCCGGGGCCGGCGGTGTGGAGCTGCTGGCCACCCTGGCCGGTCGCGTTCTGATCGCCCTCGTTGGGGCCGCGCGTGCGGCGCATGACAAAGGCGTTGGCAATGTCGACCACCTTTTGCGCCTGGACGGAATCGCTGACAGAGCCGCCGAGGACCAGGCTATCGGCGGCGGCCGACACCTGCACATTCCGGGCTTCGGGCATCAACTTGCGCAGCGTGGATTGCAGACCGCCTGGGTCGGCACCGACGGCCACGTCCACCACGCTGCACGACCCGCTGCGGCCCTGCACGATCATGTTGGTGGAGCCCACTTCCAGCCCCAGCACGTACAGCGTCTGCGGAGAGACGAGCATCGCCTGCACGACGTTCGGATTGCCGACGGTACGGCTTCGCACGGGCTCGGGCAGTTGCACCATCGTCGATTTGCCGACCGGCACCGTGACCTCGCTGTGCGAACGCATGGGGCCCGTGCAGTTTGGGCCCTTGCCGGCCGAGTCGCGGTTGGCTTCAGCGGAGGCGGGGCTGCCAATCGTGAGCTGGATTGGGCCGTTGGCCGCCATCTTCAGCGGCTTGCCCGGTGCTGCCGCATTGTTGGTCAGGATGGCGCTCTCGACGCCCACCTGGCCATGCGCCATACCCACGCACAGCACCCCCAGCGCGGCCGCCGCAAACGCCTTGCGTGTCAGGTACGGTCCGATGCAGCGCTTGGCGCTGCGATGAACGAGTCGGTCCATGACGATCCCCCAGATTGGTTGTTCTGCATGACAGAGCCGGTGCTCCATCTGACTCAGGACCCTCTTCACGGAGCCTCTCGTCTGTTTCTTCTTTTCTTCGCGCGATGCCTGCCGATGCTCAGAAGCACTCTTGGCTGTGCTGCACGCCGTTGATCACGCCCACGCAGTTGCCTGCGGACCGACGCTCGGCCACGCGATGCACGATCTGCACCGTCTTCACCACTGGCACCGCCACGGCCGTGCTCACGACGGGCTCTTTGAGGAGCGTGCTCTTGGTGGCGCCGGCAGTGACGTCATGCTGCGAGTCCACTTGGTTGCGCAACACCAGCGAGAGATTGCCGACGCTGCGTGCCAGATCGATCTTCTCGGCCTGCTCCGGCGTGACTTCCAGCGTGACGGCATTGACGACCTTGGGCTTGGTGTCGTCGCGGTTGACCTCCTGGGCCACAGCCAGCACGAGAATCTTTTCCAGCACGATCTTCGAGATCGACTGGTCATTGCGATCGGCGCCAGGCTTGGCTTCCCTGGAGTCCTGCTGCGTGTTGACGATGATGTCGACGTAGCTGCCCGGCAATGCGAAGCCCGCCACGCCCACCACGTCATTGACCCGTACGGTGATCGCGCGCTTGCCTTCGGCGATCACGGCTGACAGACCGCCTGCTGTCCCGACCGGCGTCAGCTTGGAGTCGAGCACCGGCTCGCCGCGCGTGAGGCTGGCGCGCACAACGCGGCCATCCAGCGCGTGCGGGTCGTTGATCGCCCCCGGGGGCAGGCTGGAGGCTGGCCAATCGACCAGCTTGATGGCCTCGGGCGACAGGCGCTGGCCCAGATCAATGTCCGTCGCCGCGACCGCGATCTTGGTGATGCCGCTGCCGCTTTGCTGCGTCAGCCAGCGCGACGCGAAGGCCACCGCCGCAAGCGCGGCAATCGTGGCAATGAGCAGCATGGAAAGGATGCGCAGGTTTTTCATTTCCCAACCCCTTCTGTCAGTGTTCAATCCCACCGCCACTTGGTTCGCAGGCAGGCGGGGGGTAAGCACGGCCGGCCAAGACGCCGGTCGTTTGCGCGGTGCTCGGGCGAAGGGGGCGGATGCCAGGACGGACGCGGACCGTCCGCATGGCGATGGGGCGCCGCACTGGTCCTGGCTTGCCCAATCGTTCGACTGCATTGACGCATTTCACTTCCCCCGCGTGGGCCGCTGTTGCGCGGCCCTTGAATGCCGTGGTATCTGATGCGTGCCTGGGACGTTGTTGACCGGTCGTGCCTGACCGGTGGTCGTCAGCTGTTCTTGCAGCGCTTGGGCACGCGCCAGAGTTCCTCCCCTCGACTACATCGCTCCCCACTTCACCAGCAACGTGCCTGCGGCAAACGCCACCGCATAAGGCAACTGGATCGTTCCACCGTGCTTCGGACCTTGCCCTTCTGCATGCACGGCCTTGCTGCCGAACGGGATTGACAGCAATAGCGCCGAGACCCCCGCCGCCGAGCGGCGTGCCTCCCGGCGCAGCAGCACCATGACGAGCGCCAGTACACCGCCCGCAAGAAAACTCACCAAGGCCACATGAAAGGCACCGAACGGCCCCATGAACGCGCCGATCGCGCCCATCAGTTTCACGTCGCCCGCGCCCATGCCACCGAGCACAAAGAACCCGAAGCACAAGCCAATGCCAACAGCGGCGCCGCCAAGCCAAGCTAGACAACCTGCGCCCACGCCGATTGCCATGCCCTGTGCTACGAGCGCGCTGACCAGACCCATGCCCACCAGCCAGTTCGGGATGCGGCGGGTGCGCACGTCGTACGCGGCGGCCGTAAGCACCAGCAGAATCAGGGCGAGATTGGCTAGGCTGAGGTGAGTCGAAGTGGTCATGGCACCGGTCCCCCGGGGGCACTGTCTTGTTTCCTGTCCGTGCGACGCCGTTGGCGCTGTCGGCCAGGATCGATTCGGCCGGATCAGGTCCGAGTTCTCCGGACCTGACCTGGGCACACAAACACTACTCAGGCGGCGGCCGTCGACAGCTGGGTCGCGATGGTGCTCCAGATGCTGCCGACGGCAGCCTTGACGGTGGGGCCAGAGGCCACCATCACCAGTGCCACAAATGCCAGCAGCAGTGCGTATTCCACGCCGGCTGCACCGTCTTCTTCGCGCACGAAACGCTTGATCATGGCTTTCATGTCCAACTCCTTTGGTCACGGTTCAAGGAAAAGCGCACCGCTGAAGATCGGGCGCGTTTTGGCCAGGCAAGCCGGCCAGGGTCGGATCGAGGGGGTTCGGGATTTCGCGAGCGAGTGCCGGCGCCATGCCAGCCAGGACCGGCACGTTCCAGTTCACTACGCGATAGACGAGGCTCCCCCGACTTCACCGCTGCCCAGGGGCGACGCGTGTGGCAAGCCACCCGCGCTGCCTCGCCGTGCGCATCGCCGCTGGTGCGACGGTTGCGCCATGGGTGTCGCGAATCGGCCGGTATGACCTTCAGGAACCGGTTCGCGCCCGGGCATACTGCAAAAACCACTACCTGCGATCGTCCGGCTACCGTGCCGGTGCGCTTCGCAATGGGCCTGTGTTCAATGGCACTGGCCCTGTTCTGAACTTCCCCAAGACACCAAATTGGGTGCCGTGTTCTTGTTGTCGCGACCGGCGCGTCGGTCCGTCACCACATGAGGTGCTTTGAGGCGCGCCGCTTGCCCGCTTCAGTCACCGTGGTGACCATGGCCGTTTCCGTTTCCGTTTCCGTTTCCGTTTCCGTTGTTGCCGTTGCCGTCATCGCTGCCGCCACCTCCGGATTGACGCGAGCTGGCCATCGACGACAACCCTGTCGACGTGTTGTTCCAGATCGCGCCGGTGGACGTTTTGACGCTCAGACGAAATCCGGCCATTGCCAAAGCGACGAACGTCAGCAGCAACGCGTGCTCAATGCCGGCAGCTCCGATGCTCTTGCGCTTGCTTCCTGCAGTCTTGGTTTTCACGTTGATCTCTCTGAAGCTTGGTCTGGAGTTTCCGGAACGGTCCGCCGCTATGTTGTGCGAAACATAAGAGCGACGACCGTGCCATTGCTGCTAAGTCCTTGATTTTCAATGGTTGAGCAGGCAGGTGAGCGTCTAGCCCAGGCAAAAGGCCGGCGCTTGTTTCCCCGGCGTCACGCGGAATTTGTGCCGCATGCAAGACAGCAAACGATGACGCACATGGGCTTTGCGCAAATGCCAAACGTGAAAGTGACGGATGCGCGTTGTGCGCTGCAAAAAGCCGCGGGTAAGCCCGCATCCGTGCCACCCGCGCCAATGCGTGCATTGCTGAAACATTGGGGCGCTTGCCAGGACAAGATGCGATGCGGTGCAGTCGTCCGGCTCGATGTGGCCGCAAGGTGTCTCGGGCGGGGTCTTGCAGGAAGAGAGGAGCGCTTTATCGGAGAGGTGGCCTACGGCGGAAGCTGGGCCTGATCTCGACGCCCGATGCGCGCGTAGCCAGCCCCTCGTATGGAAGGATTAGGCGCGTGGCTGACAGGGGTGGCGCGGCCGGGCGCGTCGAAACCGTTTCAGTTCTGAAACATGGCCCAGCACGGCAGGGGGAAAAATAAATGAAGCGTTGCGCCGTTACAGCACGACCGGCCGGTCGCTCAGCTCATTGGTGCGCGGCGTGCCATCGGAAGGCACGTGCGCGGCGAGGAGGTCGTTGATCTGCGCCAGCGCGTCGAGCACCGGCGCCATGGTCACGCGCTGCGCAAAGCCACGCGTGATGGTCTCGCAGATGGCGCGCCACGCGTGTGCGTCCACCTTGGCGGCGATACCGTGGTCGGCCAGGATCTCGACCGCGTGGTCGGCCAGGTTGATGTAGAGCAGCACGCCCACGTGCTCGCGCGTGTTCCACACCTCCAGCAGCCCGAACAACGTCCGGGCACGGTGCCGCGGCGACATCCCGGCCCAGGCGTCGCGCACGGGCAACGAGCTCTCGATGACGACGCGCACTTCGCCGCGATGGTGTTGTTCGCCTTCGCGCACGGCGGCTTCAAGCTTTTGCAGATCCGCCGGCGGAAACGCCCGCCTTGCATGCGACGAGGTTGTCAGCAGATGGGTCAGGGCACGGCGCGCGCCGTGGTGATGTCGGGTCGTGGAAGCCATGGATACGTTCACCGGTTACCAGTTGCCGGAGGCGCCACCGCCACCGAAATCACCACCACCCCCGCCGCTAAAACCGCCGCCTCCACCGCCGCCGCCACCGAAATCACCGCCGCCGCGTCCCCAGCCGCCGCCCAATCCACCGCCTAAGCCGCCAATGGTGCCCGGGCCCCAGCCGCGATTGCCCATCACCACGCGCGAGCCGGGCCGGCCGGGCAGGCTGCCCGTCACGCGCCCGCCCGAGCGCATGGCCGCGCTGAGCACGAAGAACACGATGATCGCCAGCGGAAACAGCACCGGCAGCCAATCACCGATGCCGCCGCCGGATTGCTGACGCTTCGCCCGCTCGGCAGGCGGCAGGCTCTCTTGTGCAATGACGGTCTGGATGGCCGAGATACCTGCCGACAGCCCGCCGTAGAAATCGCCCTGGCGGAAGTGCGGCGCCATCACGTCCTGTAGGACACGCTTGGATTGCGCGTCGGTCAGCGCACCTTCCAGCCCGCGCCCCACCTCAATGCGCATCTTGCGCAGCGATGCCGGATTGTCCTTGGCGATGAGGATGATCGCGCCGTCGTCCACGCCCTTGCGGCCGGCCTTCCACGCATCGGCCACGCGGATGCCGTACGCCTCGATGGGTTCCGGCGCGGTAGACGGCACCATCAGCACGAAGATCTGGCTGCCGCGCTGCTGTTCGTAATCGGCCAGCACCTGCTCGAGCGCGCTCTTCTGTTCGGCGCTGAGCGTGCCGGTCAGGTCGGTCACGCGCGCGGCCAGCGGCGGCACGGCCACCATGTCGGTTTGCGCGCGCGCAGGCAACGCGGCGGCCAGCCACAGGGCTGCAGTGAGCAGGAAGGCGAAACAGGCACGCGCGCGCATCGACATGATCGTCAGCTCGTCAGAACTTCACTGCCGGGGCGGTGGAAATCCCCTTCTCGTTCTCGACCGTGAAGTTCGGCTTGACCTGGTAGCCCATCACCTTGGCCGTCAGGTTGGTCGGGAAGCTACGGGCCAGCACGTTGTAGTCCTGTACCGATTTGATGTAGCGTTGGCGCGCCACGGTGATGCGGTTCTCGGTGCCTTCGAGCTGCGATTGCAGATCACGGAACGACTGGTCAGCCTTGAGCTGCGGGTAGTTCTCCGACACGGCCATCAGGCGCGACAGCGCGCTCGAAAGCTCCCCCTGCACCTGCTGGAATTTCTGAAATGCCGCCGGGTCGTTCAGCACCTCCGGCGTGATCTGGAAGCTGGTGGCTGCCGCGCGCGCTTTGGTTACGGCCTCCAGCGTGTCCTTTTCGTGGGACGCATAGCCCTTGACCGTATTCACCAGGTTCGGAATTAGGTCCGCACGACGCTGGTATTGGTTGACCACCTCGGCCCAGGCCGCCTTGGTGGCTTCGTCCTTCGCCTGGAAATCGTTGTAGCCGCACGCAGACAGGAATGGCACAACCAGCACGGCCAACGACAGCGCCAGCCAGCGCAGCACCGAAAAACGCGTCGAGCGGAAGGTCAGGGCAGGGGTCATGAAATCCTCTAGATCTTGAATCCGAAAAGAATGTGGCATGAGACCGACGTCGTTACATGACGTTTCAGCGCACTGTAGCTTATGCGCTTGACGCTCCAGTCACACATCAGTACGGTATGGAGACTTTTTTGACAATTTCCATGCGCGTGATTTCCCGTCCCTCGTCGATCAGCACGGCACCGGCCTTCAGCCTGTCGGTCGTGTCGACGCTCGCGCGCGCCAAAAAAGCCACCAAACAGCCGCTCGTCTGACCGGAGCGCTGTTCCGTCAGATGGGCGACGGAACAGCGGTTGACCGATACGTTAGACACGGTTGCCTCTCACCCGCATCTCGCGGGGCCGCATTCCCGAAGCGCTTCTGACGGTTCTTGACCGGTCGTTGATTCGTCCAGGAGTGAAGTCGTGCTTGAAAATTCATCCATCAATCTGTACACCCGCGAGCGTCCGTCTTATGCGGGCATCTGGGTGCCCATCGTGACGCCGTTTGCCGATGACGCGGCACGGTCGGTGGACCACGGCGCCCTGTATACATTAGTGGTGCGGTATCGCGAGCTGGGCGTCGCGGGTTTCGTGGCGTGTGGCAGTACCGGTGAAGCCGCTGCGCTGACGGACCAAGAACAGGCCGACGTGCTCGATACGGTACGTGCCGCCGCCGACGGCTTACCCGTAGTGATGGGCGTCTCGGGCAGCGCCCTCGCATCTGTACGCGAGCGGATGCTGCGCCTCGCTGAGCATCGGCCGGCAGCGTTCCTGATTCCCGCGCCTTTCTACATTCGGCCATCGCAGGACGGGATCATCGAATACTTCACCGCACTGGCCGACGCCTCGCCTGTGCCGGTGCTCTTGTACGACATTCCGTATCGCACCGGTGCAAACATCGACACCGAAACGCTGCTCGCGCTGGCGGCGCATCCGAACATCCACGGCATCAAGGATTGCGGCGGCGACGCGGACAAGACGCAGCGCCTGATCGCCGACGGGCGGTTGCAGGTGCTGGCCGGGGAAGATGCGCAGGTGTTCGGCACGCTGTGCGCCGGCGGTGTCGGGGCGATTATTGCTGCCGCGCATGTCCGCACGGAGCTGTTTGTCGAGATGGCAAGGGCGGTGCAAGAACAACGGTTGAACGATGCGCGGTGGTTGCATCATGCGCTGGCACCGGTGATTCGGTTGCTGTTTGCCGAGACGAATCCTGGACCTTTGAAGGCTTGGCTGGCTGCCGAGGGGTTGATTCGCAATGTGTTGCGGGCGCCGATGATGATGGCTTCCGAGGGTTTGGGGCGGGAGTTAGGGGAGGTGGTTGGACGGGTTTGAGTTTTCTTGGTGGTTCATCCCCGTTTCAGTCCCGGCAGGGGATGAAACAGGGGATGCACCGCCAAGTCCCATCCCCCAAATACAAGAAACTCAAATACCCTTAAACGCCTTCCGGGCCGCCTCAAACGTCGCATCCAGAATCGCATCATCGTGCGTGGCGGACACAAAACCCGCCTCAAACGCGGACGGTGCCAGATAGACGCCCTGATCCAGCATCGCATGGAAGAACGCATTGAAGCGCCCAACATCGCTCTTGGTGACTTCGGCAAAGCTCGTCGGCACGCCTTCGCGGAAGTAGATGCCGAACATGCCGCCCACGCTGTCAGCGGCAAACGGCACGCCAGCCTCGCGCGCAATTTCGGCCAGCCCATCCACCAGTTTTCGTGTCTGGACAGCGAGCCTGTCATGGAAACCCTCCGCAGCAATCAGCCGCAGCGTGGTCAGGCCAGCCGCCACGGCCAGCGGATTTCCCGACAATGTGCCCGCCTGGTACACGTTGCCTAGCGGCGCCAGGAATCCCATGATGTCGCGGCGGCCACCAAACGCCGCGGCCGGCATGCCCCCGCCAATCACCTTGCCCAGGCACGTCAGGTCCGGCTTGATCCCGTACAGCGCCTGCGCGCAACCGAGCGCCACGCGGAAACCCGTCATCACCTCGTCAAAGATCAGCACGGCGCCGTGCTCGGTACACAGCGCGCGCATGGCCTGGTGGAATTCGTTGCTGCCTCGCACGAGGTTCATGTTGCCGGCCACCGGCTCGACGATCACGGCGGCGATTTCCTTGCCGTGGCGCGCGAACGCCTCGCGCAGCGCGGTGACGTCGTTGTATGGCAGCACCATCGTGTGCTTGACCACGTCTTCCGGCACGCCGGCGGAAGAGGGCGCGTTCTGCGTCGTATCGGCAAACGTCAGCAGGCCCGAACCGGCCTTGACCAGCAGGCTGTCGGCGTGACCGTGGTAGCAGCCCTCGAACTTGACGATCAGGTCACGCCCGGTAAAGCCGCGGGCCAGTCGCAGGGCGCTCATGGTCGCTTCGGTGCCCGACGACACGAGCCGCACCTGCTCGATCGACGGCACGAGCTTGCAGATTTCCTCGGCCATGACGACTTCGGCCTCGGTAGGCGCGCCGAACGAGAAGCTGTCGGCTGCCACGTCCTGCACGGCACGCACGACGTCCGGGTGCGCGTGTCCGACGATCATCGGGCCCCATGAGCCGACGTAGTCGATATAGCGCGTGCCGTCGGCGTCCCACAGGTACGGGCCGGCTGCCTTGGCAATGAAGCGCGGGGTGCCGCCCACCGAGCGGAAGGCGCGTACCGGCGAGTTCACTCCGCCGGGGATGGTCTTCTGGGCACGTTCAAACAGGGCGGCGCTGCGGGAGGGAGTCGACATGGAGGGTGTTCAGAGAGAGCGTGGCGCCGGGCTGAGCGGCGCTGCGGCACGGTTTAAAGGCGGTTCGAGGCGATTATGTGGTGGTTTGCCGCAGATCCGGGTTGGATGCGGTCAAACACCGTGTCTGCCCGGTGCCTGTTCTGGCGCAGCCGGGCGTGATTCGGTACCATCTGGCCTGCCATTTTAATAGACGGAACCCACCGAAGCTTTGCCCTATGGAACAACAGATTGAATACAAGACGTGGATGTGCCTGATTTGCGGCTGGATCTACGACGAAGAACAAGGCGCCCCGGACGACGGCATTGCGCCCGGCACGAAGTGGGAAGACGTGCCCATCAACTGGACGTGCCCCGAGTGCGGCGCGCGCAAGGAAGACTTCGAAATGGTGCAGATCTGATCCGGATCTGACCTGTCTCCCGTCAGCAAGTGAGTGTTTGCCCTCTTGCTGACAGCCAAGTATCAGGAAGTGACGGTTCGATGAATGGGCTCGTCGCTTCCATGCCACAAGCGCTCGGCGGACGGCCGGCGCCATTGACGGCGAATAGGTGACTTGTCACACTTCGTCAAATTCTGAGCTTCACACTTCATAAGCGGGCCGGGGGGCGTAGTTTTGAAGTCGTCGCCAGCGTGGGCCTTTTCCGTTTGGAGGGCACGCTGCGTGGCGATTTGCCGCGATCCATCCGGTCAGAATGTCGTGGCGACCCGTGGTCGCGCACTGCGAGAACATGATGCAATCCGCGCGGGTGGAACAACTGGCTGACTCTCAACCGCTGGCGAACTCTCCGCTGGCGCATTCCCTGACAGGCTGCAAAGTGCTGGTAATCGACGATTCCAGCACCATTCGCCGTACCGCGCAGATTTTTCTCACCCAGGCCGGGTGCCAGGTCGTGCTGGCCGAAGACGGCTTCGACGCACTGGCCAAGGTGGGTGACCTGAAGCCCGATCTCGTGTTCTGCGACATCCTGATGCCCAATCTAGACGGCTACCAGACCTGCTCGCTGATCAAGAAAAGCCCAAAGTTTCATGCCACGCCTGTGATCATGCTGTCTTCGCGCGACGGAATTTTTGACCGTGCGCGGGGCAAGTCGGTCGGGGCGGTGGACCATCTCGCCAAGCCGTTCTCGAAGGAAGCGCTGCTGGAGGCGGTCCAGACGCATTTGCCGGTGGCGCAAGCCGCTGCGCAGTGACGGCATCTCTCTTAATGAAGGACTGTTTGTATGGCAATCAAGAAAGTGTTGGTGGTCGATGATTCTCCGACCGAAGCGCTGCACCTGTCGGAGATTCTCGGCAAGAACGGTTTCAAGGTGACGGTCGCTGCCGATAGCGAGCAGGCCATGACCAAGCTCGAAGCCGAAACCTTCGACCTGATCCTGATGGACGTGGTGATGCCGGGCCAGAACGGCTACCAGGCAACCCGAGCCATCAAGAAGGACGAACGCTTCCAGGGCATCCCCGTGATCATGTGCACGACCAAGGGCCTGGAGACCGACCGCGTGTGGGGCATGCGCCAGGGCGCATCGGACTACATCGTCAAGCCGGTGAAGGCCGAAGAGCTGCTCGAGAAGATCGCCAAGCTGGCGCAGTGATGCTGCGACAGTTCGTTTAGAAGCGCGACTTCGAGACCGCGCGCAGCAAAGACCCAGCACCCGACATGAGCCAGACGTGAACGAACAGCGCACCAACCTGACCTCCCGCCAGCGCCTGCACGAATACCAGGCGATGCTGGCCCGCCGCCTGCAGGAGGCGCGCGCCAAGTCGGCGACGGAAGGCTTTCTGGGCGTGCAGATCGGCGAGCACCACTGGCTGCTGTCGCTGACCGAAACCGGCGAGGTGCTGGACTACCAGCCGCCCGCACGCGTGCCGCTCACACAGCCGTGGTACCTCGGTCTCGTGAACGCGCGCGGCAATCTGCTCGGCGTGATCGATTTCGGCCTGTTCTGCGGTGAAGCGCCGACGGGCAGTGGCAGCGGCGCCAAGATCGTGGTGCTGTCCAAAGACCCCCAGCGTGCGTGCGCGATTGTCGTGCCGCGCGTGGCCGGCCTGCGCAGCCTGAGCGATCTGCAGCCTGCGGAAGCCACGGCGGAAGAGGGGCGCCCGTGGTTGGGACGCGCCTGGAGCGATGCGCAGGGCACGCAATGGCGCGAACTGGATGTGCGGCAGTTGCTGGCCGATCCGGCGTTCCTGCAGGTCGGTCGTAGCCGCACGTAAAGCGAGTGGGCAATCAGGCCGTAGAGCCGTAGAGCACACGAGAAAGAAAGATTGGGCACGCCGCAACGGGAGCGGCGTGTGCAGGGGCAAGAGGCGGTGCGAGGCGCGTGCAACAGGGCGCGCCAGGTGGCCAAGGTGTATTCACGGGCATCGCCGAAGGTGCGTACCACGCCAGATGGAACAAGGCGCGAACGCGGACGGGAAATCCATGCGGCTGATCTCGACAGAACGGGACGGCAGCATCGACAAGAAAAGAGGGTCCTATGGGGTTCAAGTGGTTCAACGCAGGTCGCCGTGCCGGTGAGGCAGGGGCGCCGGAGGTTGCAGCGGAGGGCGCGTCGGCGGCTTCCGTGCAGTTGGCGCAGTTGGACAATGCGTCCCATACGGATGACGACAATCCTGCTGGCACGCCCACACAACTGGGCCGCTCGCCCATGGATGCCGTGGTCGGCTGGATGGAGCGCGTGCCGTTTGCCGCGCAGCAGCGCGTGTTCACGATCGGCCTGGTGGTCGGTCTGCTGGCCCTGCTGATCTCGGTGTACCTGGATAACCGCCAAGCCAACAACGGTTCGGTGCAGATTGAAATTGCCGGTGACACGCTGATGCACTCGCAGCGTCTGGCCAAGGCGGTGCCGGTTGCGCTGCTGGGTAACACCAACGCATTCGCCCAGCTCAAGGAGAGCCGCGCGCGTCTGCAGGAAAACCTCGATGCGCTGAAGAACGGCAACTCCGAGCGCGGTGTACGCGCCTCGGGTGGCGATGCCGAAGCGCTGCTCGACAAGTCGATCGAAGAGTGGAAGCGCAGCGACAAGAGCGCCCAGGCCATTCTGGCGCAGGAAAAGACGCTGGTGGCGGTGGGTAAGACGCTGAACGTGTTCAACGCGTCGAACCCCGAACTGCTGGAAGAAGCCGAGCAGATCTCGTCGATGAAGCTGCAGACCAACGCGCCGGCGCGTGAAGTGGCCGCCTCGTCGCAGCTGGTGATGTTGACGCAGCGTCTGGGTAAGAACATGAACGAGTTCCTGGCCGGCGAAGGCGTGAACCCGGAAACGGCGTTCCTGCTCGGTAAGGACACCAACACCTTCCGCGAAACCCTGAACGGCCTGCTCAACGGCTCGGAAGCGCTGCGCCTGTCGGCCGCCACCGATGCCGAGACGAAGGGCTATCTGCAAGAGCTGTCGACCCGCTTCGACAACGTGCAGAAGACCACGCAGATCATTCTGGAAAACCTGCCGGGCCTGATCGCCGCCAAGCGCGCCCAGCAGCAGATCTTCAACGACAACGAAAAGCTGCGTGCCGACCTGTCGGACCTGCAGTCGGCCTATGCCGGCAGCGTGCGTAGCCGTCCGGTGACGCTCGGTGCCGTGGTGCTGTCGGCCATCCTGACCGTGGTCTGCCTGGCCGGCCTCGCCGCCCTGTACCTGCGCGATTCGCGCGTGCGTACGATGGAAGCAGAAGCCCGTCAGCGCGAAGCTGAAGAGCGCCGGATGGTGGAAAAGCGCAACAACGATTCCACCCAGGCTGCAATTCTGCGTCTGATGAACGAGCTGCAGGACATTGCAGACGGTGACTTGACCAAGCAGGCCACCGTGTCGGAAGACATTACCGGCGCCATCGCCGACTCGGTGAACTACACCGTGGAAGAACTGCGCGAGCTGGTCGGCCGGGTGCAGCAGACGGCCGAGCAGGTGACGCAGGCATCGTCGGCGGTGCAGACCACGTCGGAAAGCCTGGTGGCCGCATCCGAAGAACAATCGCGCCAGATCCGCCAGACCGGTCAGTCGGTGGTGGAGATGGCGGACCGCATCACGCAGGTCTCGCGCGGCGCAGCGGAATCGGCCAACGTCGCACGCGCCTCGCTGGCCGCTGCCGAGCAAGGTCAGCAGGCCGTGCAGAACGCCATCACGGGCATGAACGACATCCGTGATCAGATTCAGGAAACCTCGAAGCGGATCAAGCGTCTGGGCGAGTCGTCGCAGGAGATCGGTGAAATCGTTGAGCTGATCTCGGACATTACCGAGCAGACCAACGTGCTGGCACTGAACGCGGCCATCCAGGCCGCATCGGCTGGTGAAGCGGGCCGCGGCTTCTCGGTGGTGGCAGAAGAAGTGCAGCGCCTGGCAGAACGCTCGGCCGAGGCAGCCAAGCAGATCGGGGCGCTGATCCGCACCATCCAGACCGACACGCAAGACGCGGTTCACGCCATGGAGCGCAGCACGGCGGGTGTGGTGGAAGGGGCGAAGCTGTCCGATAACGCCGGTGCCGCACTGGTGGAGATCGGCCGCGTGTCGCGCCAGCTTGCCGAACTGATTGAGAGCATTTCGCAGACGACGTCGCACGAAGCGACGCTGGCTTCGGACGTTGCGCAGAACATCGAACAGATCCTGCATATCACGGAGCAGACCTCCACGGGTACGCGCCAGACCGCACAGTCGGTGCGCCAGCTGACGCAGCTTGCTGAAGAACTGCGTGACTCCGTGGCGCGGTTCCGCATCGCCTGATCTCGTCACCACTGGATTTCGGGCGGGAACGCCGAAGGGGCCACCCCGGGGCAATCGCGGCAACCGCCACCTGCTTTTTGGAAGCACACATGCGTCATCAATCTGCCGCCGAGCCCGCCCAGTCCCATCCTGCCTCGCTTGAGGCGACCGGGGCCCCCGCGGTTCGTCCGAAAGCCGCCGTGCCCGCACGTGATCTCTCCGCGCTGGCGTGGGTTGCGCCCAACATGCGCGCCGCGCTCGACGATGCCGTGCGCGAGTTCGGCGAATACGCAGCCGATGTCATCGCCGATCCGGAGGTCATCGGTGCGCGCGATACGACATCGCTGCGCCTCGCCGGCCAATATCTGCACCAGGCTGCCGGCGCGTTGCTGATTGTCGGTCTGCGCGGTGTCGATGTGTATTGCCAGGCCGCCAAGCGCTTGCTTGAGGCAGTGGATGCCGGCACCGTCGCCGCCGACGCCCAGACGCTGGATGTGTTCTCGCGCGCCGTGCAGGCGTTGCAGGAATACGTGGCCGACCTGATGGCCGGTATGGGCGAAGAGCCGCTGCGCCTGTTCCAGCCGTATCAAGCCGTGCTCACCCGCCTGGGCGAAGAGCGCATCCACCCGGCCGACCTGTGGGCCGATGAGTTGCGCCACCTGCCAGCGTTGCTGCTGCCCTCGCGCGACCTGCCGGGACTGGCGCGCCTGCGCCGCAAGTTCGAACTCGCGTTGCTGACCGCGCTGCGGGCGCCGGCCTCCAACGCCGACGGTGCGGTGGTGGATCCGTCTGCCGCCGCAGCAGCCTACGCGCCACTGGAAGACCTCCTGCATGGCATCCGCGCGCTTGAGCGTGAACCGCGCCGCGCCGGGGACGATCTGCACCGCGATCTGTGGCTCGTGCTGGCCCTGACCTTTGGCGCCCTGCGTGCTGGCCTGGTGCCGGCCGACATGACCGCCAAGCGCCTCGCCGCACGCGTCAACCTGCTGCTGCGCCAGTACTCGCACAACAACGTCCATCTGCCGCAAGGCCTGCTGACCGACGCGCTGTATTTGCTGGCCGGCATGGCGTACAACAACGCGCCGGCAACGCCGGTGGGCGACGACACGCTCGGCCCGGACATCGTGGCCTGTGTTGAGGCCTTTGCGATTCCGCCTACGCACGCACCGGCTGGCGCACTGCACACGCGCCAGTATTACGCGCTGCTGCCGACGGACACCAGCGACACGCTGCAACGCGTCGGCCGCTCGCTCGAAACACTGAGCCAACAACCTGCGCCCGCTGCGGACGAACTCGACGCTGCACTGCAGACGCTGGCGCTGCATGCCGATGCGCTGGGGCAGCCGGCCCTGTCCGACCTGTCGAACCGTCTGACCGAAGCTGCCGGGCAGGACGTTGCGCCCACGCTGCAATTCCTCTCGCGCATGCTGGCCCGCCCGTGGGCGGTGCATGGCGAATCCGGCGACCTGCGCAGCGCGTGGTTTGCCGCCCGCTGCAGCGAACTGGCCGAACACGCCCGCGCGACGCAAGACGGTCACGCCGTGCCGGCTCCCGCATGGCTCTCGCTGCTGGCCGCAGAAGCTGCACAACGCCGCACGCGAGCCGAGCAGGTTCGCGCGCTGCAAACGCTGCTTGCCTCTGCCGAAACGCACCTCGACGCTTTCGAGCGCGAAGGCGCAGAAGGCGGCGGTCTGCAGGAAGCCGCCCGCCTGTTCGGCGAGATGCAGACAGCCTTTGCCGCGCTCGACGCCTATGAGGCTGTGCACGCCACCGAAGCTGCTCAATCGACCATCAACGCGCTGCAAGCCGCGGGCGAGGGCGCAACTGCCGATCGTGAACGCTATCTGGCTGCGCTGGCCGCCAACGTCAGCGGCCTGCAGGCCCTGCTGGATGCACTCTCCGCCGGCACAGAGTTGACCGGTGGCCAAGTCGACGAGATCGTCATCGAAGGCCGGTTGACGCCGAATGAGCGCGAAACCGCATGGCACGAGTTCGTCTTCGATACCGAATCCGGCATGCTGGCCCGCCGCGAGCCGCAGTCCGAAACGCAGTCCGGCGCAGACGCGGCCAACGCCGATGCGGCGTCGCCGCTGCAATCGTTGCTCGATCGCCTGCTGGCCAAGCAACCGGTCGACCCGACCGACCCGCTGGCTGCGGAGCTGCGCACTGCGCTGCAGGAAGCGCGCGATGCCGCCGCCATCGACGACGATCCGGCTCGCCGACGCCGCCTGGAAGAGGCGCTGGCCCAGTTCGATGCATGGCAGGTTGGCAGCCCCGGCGCGCTTGAACGGATGCAGGCCGCATTGGCTGCACCGGTTGCCGCGCCTGCCGCCGCCGCACCTGCGCCAACTGCCGCACGGGATACCCAATCCATTGATGCCGAGCTGCTCGACATCTTCCTGTCTGAAGCCGAAGAAGTGCTGGCCGGCGTGCGCGCCGATCTGCAGGGTCTGCAGGCCGCTGCCGACATGGGCACAGGCGGTCTGGCTGCCGGTTCGGACCTAGACTTGCTTACGCAGCTGCGCCGCGCGTTCCACACGCTCAAGGGCTCGGGCCGCATGGTCGGGCTCACGCGCTATGGCGAGGCGGCCTGGGCCATCGAGCAGGTGATGAATGTCTGGCTGGCCGAGAGCCGTGTGCCGACGCCTGACCTGGCCGCGCTCCTCACGCGCGCCGAGTCCGAGTTGTCGACGTGGGCCGCTGCCATCGCGCAATCGCCCCAAGCCGATCACGCCATCGAACCGCTGGTCGCCGCCGCAGAGCGGGTGCGCCATGGCGGCCCGTTCGTGTGGCTGGAGGCCGTGCCTGAAGCGCAAACGGCTTCCGAACACGTGGAGCCGCAAGCGGCCGAAGTGCCGGCTGGGGAGATCGCATCGCACGAGATCGACGCCGTGCAGCCGATGGAGCTGGCGGCGCCGGACGCCCCAGTTGCTGAAGCCGAAGAAGCCGTCGCGCTCATTTGGGACGATGAACCTGCGTTGCCCGAAGTCGAGGCGCCGATGTCCGAGGCCACCGCACCGGTGGTCGAGCATGAGGCAGTCGAGCCGGTTGCAGAGCACGTGGAAGAGGCCCATCAGGAAGCCGCCGCTGAACCGGTGGCCGCCGATGCCGACGCCAAGGTGATCCCATTCCCGTTCGCGCAGACCGGCGAGCCGGAAGAGGTACCGCACGACGATGGTGTAAAGGAGATTGGTCCGGTCCGCATCAGCGTGGCGCTGTACAACGTCTACCTGCAGGAAGCCGATGATCTGATCCGCCGCCTGGGTGTGGATTTCTCGGAGTGGCGCCACGAAGGCCGCACGCCGCCGAGCGAGCTGGCCCTGCGCGCCGCGCACACGCTGCAAGGCAGTTCCGCCGTGGTTGAGCTGGAGCCCGTGCGCCAGTTGGCTGGGGCGCTGGAGCAGGTGCTGCTGAACCTGAATAGCCGCCCGGTGGCGATGCATCCGGGCGACTTCCGCCTGCTCGATCAAGCCGTCGAGCGCATGCGCGGCATGCTGCATCAATTTGCCGCCAGCCTCTGGCCGGACACCGACGAGCCGCTGCGCCGCAGCCTGGACGAACTGTGCGAGCGGCTGCTCGTGCGTCCGCGCCTGCCGCTGGAGCCGGCGCCTGCCGCCTTTACCGAAGCCGAACAAGCCGAGAACGAAACCGCAGGTCTGGCCGGCGAGCCCGGCTTCGAACCGGCACAGGTGACGTCGACGTTCGTGCCCGCGCACGAGTCGCCGGTGGCCGAGCCCGCTGTGGGTGAGCTGGTCCGCCAGGCGCCGACCGACGCGCTCGACCCGGCGCTGCTCGAGATCTTCCTGGAGGAAGCGCACGTTGCGCTGCCCGAGTTGGGCCAGCACCTGCGTGCATGGGAAGCCGCGCCGCAGGACCGCAATGCCGCTGGCCTGCTGCTGCGCAATCTGCACACCGTCAAGGGCAGTGCGCGCATGGCCGGTGCCATGACGCTGGGTCAGGCCGCGCACGAAATGGAAAGCGCCATTGAAGGCGGCCTGCGCCAGAACCGCGTGGACGACGCGCTGTTCCGCAAGCTCTACGTCTGGTTCGACCGCATTCAGGCGCACGTCGATGCGCTGGGCGCGGGCAACCTGCTGCCGCTCGATGCCGGCCTTGCCGATGCCGACGTTGCGCAGGCATCGTCCGAAACGCAGACGCCGTCCGATACGTCGATGCTGCCGGCCATGGCCACCACCAGCGTCGATTTGGCCGGCACGCGAAGCCCCGAAGCCGAGGCGCTGGAAGTGGCCGAACGCCAGCGCGCGATGGTGCGGGTGCAGGCGCGTGCGCTCGATTCGCTGATCAACGATGCAGGCGAAGTCGGTGCGGCGCGTGCGCGCCTTGAGTCGGAAGTCGATGCGCTCAAGACCTATCTGTCGGAACTGAACGACAACGTGGCGCGTTTGCGCTCGCAGGTGCGCGAGATCGAAATCCAGGCCGAAACGCAGATGGAGTCGCGCATTGCCGATGCGGCTGCACATTCCGAGTCGTTCGACCCGCTGGAGTTCGACCGATTCACGCGCTTGCAGGAACTCACGCGGATGATGGCCGAGTCCGTCAACGACGTGGCGACGGTGCAGCAGAACTTGTTCCGCGGTTTCGATCAGGCATCGCTCGATCTGGAAACGCAGGCGCGCCTCACGCGCGGTCTGCAGCGCAGCCTGATGCGTGCGCGCATGGTGCAGTTCGATACCGTGGCCGACCGTCTGTATCGCGTGGCGCGCCAGGCAGCAGCGGAAACCGGCAAGGAAGTCCGGCTGTTCATCAAGGGCGGTACGGTAGAACTGGATCGCAGCGTGCTGGACCGCATGGGCGGCCCGCTGGAACACATGATTCGGAATGCGGTTGCGCACGGCATTGAATCGGCCGACGAGCGCCGCGCCAAGGGCAAGGCCCCCGCCGGTGAACTGACGCTGGAAGTGCAGCAGGAGGGTAACGAAGTCGTGCTGCACTTCGTCGACGACGGCGCGGGCCTGAACCTCGATCGCATCCGCGCGCGTGCGTTGGAGCGTCAACTGCTGGCGGCTGACGAAGAAGCCAGCGACGCGCGCCTCACCGAGATGATCTTCACGCCGGGCTTCTCCACGGCCGATCAGGTGTCGGAACTGGCCGGCCGCGGTGTCGGCATGGACGTGGTGCGCGCAGAAACCGTCGCCCTGGGCGGCCGGATCTCGCTGCAGACCACGCCGGAAGTCGGTACGCGCTTCACCATCCACCTGCCGCTGACGACTGCGATTACGCAGGTGCTGCTGGTGCGTGTGAGCGAGCGTGTGTACGCGATTCCGTCGGGCATGATCGACCACGTGCAGCAACTGCGCCCGCAGGCGCTGGCCGAGGCGTACAACGCCGCCGCGCTTCAACTGCCGACGGGCCCCGTGCCGTTCCACTACTTTGGCGCGCTGCTTGAAGAAGCGACGTCCGTCACGAGCGGGCGCAAGTACTCGCCGGCCGTGGTGGTGCGCAACGGTGCTGACCGCGCCGCCGTGCATGTCGATGAAGTGATCGGCAACCGCGAAGTCGTGGTCAAGCACATTGGCCCGCACCTTGCGCGTCTGGAAGGCATCGCCGGTGCAACGACGCTGGGCGACGGCGAGATCGTGCTGATCTACAACCCTGTGGTGCTCACGCAGCGCTTTGAGCGCGAAGCGGTTGCACGCAGCCTGTCAGACCCGGAAGCCACGGGCGCCGTAGCCGAGCTGCAGCGCGACGGCAGCACCGACGCCGTGCCGGGCCTCGCCACACAGCCGATCGTCATGGTGGTCGACGATTCGCTTACGGTGCGCAAGGTCACGCAGCGTCTGCTTACGCGCTCCGGCTACCAGGCCGTGCTCGCACGCGACGGTGTGGATGCGCTGCGTCAGTTGCAGGAGATCACGCCCGACGCAATGCTCGTCGACATCGAAATGCCGCACATGGATGGTTTCGACCTCACACGCAACGTGCGTGCGGACGAACGTATCGGCGCCACGCCAATCATCATGATCACCTCGCGTACGGCGGACAAACACCGCCGATACGCAGCGGAGATCGGCGTGAACGTCTACCTGGGCAAGCCGTACAACGAAGAGGAGTTGCTCCAGCATCTGCGCAACCTCATCGGCGAGCGCGCACCGGCGGCCAAGGCAGGCTGACGAGACGCTTCGCACAAACAACAACGGGCCGGTAACACACCGGCCCGTTGTTTTTGGCGGGTGGTGATCTTCAATCGTCGGCGCTGGCTTTGCTGAGTGCCGCAGCCTCAGCGCCCGATGTGCGATGTGCCTTGGTGACGGCATAGCGGTCGAGCGTCGCTGCGCGGGCGGCCGCGTGGTCGACGATGGGCAGCGGATACGTCTCGCCCAGTACCACGCTTGCTTCCTTCAACACATTGGCCGGCGCCGTCCATGGCGCATGGATGTACTTGTCGGGCAGCTTCGCCAGTTGCGGCAGGTACTTGCGGATGAAGCGGCCTTGCGGGTCGAACTTCTCCGATTGCGTGACGGGGTTGAAGATGCGGAACCACGGTTGCGCGTCGCACCCGCTGGACGCGGCCCACTGCCAGCCGCCGTTATTGGCGGAAAAGTCGAAATCGTTGAGCACGTCGGCAAAATACTGCTCGCCGCGCCGCCAGTCGATACCAAGATCCTTGATGAGAAAACTGGCGGCGACCATGCGCAGGCGGTTGTGCATGTAGCCGCTCTGGAAAATCTGCAGCATGGCCGCATCGACGAGCGGATAACCGGTGCGCGCGGCCTTCCACGCTTCAAAGCGCGCGTCGCCAGTGTCGCCGTCCACCCAGCGGATACGGTCGAATTCCGGATGGAACGCGGCGCCATCGGCAAGATCGGGGCGGTGGTGCAGGATCATGAAATAGAAATCCCGCCAGACCAGTTCCGACAACCACGTCGCCGCGCCCCGGCTGCCGCGCAGCATGGCGGCATGGGCACGCGCGGCCAGCGTGCGGATCGACACGGTGCCAAAGCGCAAATGCGTTGACAGATAGCTGGGCCCGCGCACGGCGGGAAAGTCGCGGCGCGCATGGTAGTCGTCCATGCGCTCTTCAAATTCGTCGAGCAAGGTTTGCCCGCCCGACATGCCGCTGGGCAGCGCGATTTCCGACAGATTGGTGCGGGCGAAGCCCATCGCTTCCAGCGCAGGCGTTGGGTGCGCAAGTGCCTCAGGCGGCTTCGCCAGCGCGCCGAAGTAGGGCTCTGTCGGATACGCACGCAAGTCGAACGGCGTCAGCGCGGCCAACCAGGCGTTCTTGTAAGGCGTGAAGACGCCGTACGGTTTGCCTTGCCCATTCAGGATCTCGTCGCGCTCGAAGATCACCTGATCCTTGAAGTCGAACCAGGCGCACGGCTGCTGCGCCAATGCTTTGCGCACCGCTTCGTCTCGGGCCTGCGCGGAAGGCTCTTCGTCGTGGTTGGCGAAAACCGCTTCAACGTTGAGCTGGCGCGCGATCTCCGGAATCGCGTGGCGTGGGTGGTCATGGACGACGATCAGGTCGCCGCCGGCCTCGCGCAATGCGCCGCGGAGTTCTTCGATGGACGCACGGATGAACTCGACGCGGCGGTCGGCCTTGAGCCCGCGCGCAAGCAGCGCGTCGAGGATGTCGCGATCGAACACGAACACGCAATAGACCTCGCGGCAGTGCCGCAAGGCATAATGCAGCGCCGCGTGGTCAACGTGCCGCAGATCGCGCCGTAACCACACCAGACCACGCTGGAAGTGCGCTCCGATGTTGTAAGGCTGGCGGCTTGGGGCGGTGGAGGGCATCGGATGGAATCGGTTGCTCTTTAGACTGGCGGAGCGTATCGCAAAATTCGCCCCTTTTTGTTTTGTTCACGTTGTTGTCATGGCTGATTCTTCCCGTCTTCCGCTGTATCGCATCCTCCAATCCCAGGGCTTCGGCACCCGCCGCTATTGCAAGGACCTCGTCCTCGCGGGGCTGGTCTTCATCAACGGCGTCGAGATGGAAAGCCCCGATGCGCTGGTCGATACCGCCGGCCTGGTCCTGGATGTCGACGGCGAACGCTGGGCATACCACGCCCGCGCCTATCTGATGCTCAACAAGCCGGCCGGCGTGGAGTGCTCGCAAAAGCCGAAACATCATCCGAGCGTGTACACGCTGCTGCCGGTGCCGCTGCGCGAGCGCGCCGTGCAGTGCGTCGGGCGGCTCGACCAGGACACCACGGGGTTGCTGCTGCTGACCGACGACGGCCAGTTCGTCCACACCATCACCAGCCCGCGCCACCTGGTGCCGAAGGTGTATGAGATCACCACCGCCGAGCCCGTGACCGATGCGCAGATCGCCCAGCTGTGCGCCGGCGTGCTGCTGGCTGACGAAAATGAAAACGTTGCCGCCGCCTGGGCCGAGCGCGTGGACGCGCACCACTTGCGCATGGCGCTCACGCAGGGCAAATACCACCAAGTGAAACGCATGGTGGCCGCCGCCGGTAACCATGTGGCTGGATTGCACCGCAGCGCCATTGGCGGGTTGTCGCTGGGGGATCTGGCGCCGGGCGAATGGCGCTGGCTGGAAGCCGCCGATCTGGAAGCGCTAAACACCACGCCACCCCATGCAACCGGGCCAAGTGCCTGAAGCGGCACAATGCGTAATCCCAAAAAACCTTGCGCTGAAGGCCGATTCCTCCAAATGAGAGGGGCAGCGGCCGGGGGCTTTTGGTAAACTCCCTCCATGGCCTCGCCTGACGCACTTATCAATCTCACGAATCAGTTCCTGATCGCTATGCCCGGCATGGCGGACTCCACGTTTTCGGGCACGGTCGTGTACATGTGCGAGCACAACGAGCGCGGTGCGCTTGGGCTCGTCATCAACCGCCCCATCGACATCGACTTGGCGACGCTGTTCGACAAGATCGACCTCAAGCTCGAAATCCATCCCCTGGCAGAACAATCCGTGTACTACGGCGGCCCGGTGCAGACCGAGCGCGGGTTTGTGCTGCACGACGCCACGGGCGCGTATTCGTCGTCGCTGGCGGTGCCGGGCGGGCTGGAAATGACCACCTCCAAGGATGTGCTGGAAGCCGTCGCCCAGGGCGGCGGCCCCCACCGTTTCATCCTGACCCTCGGGTATGCCGGCTGGAGTGCCGGTCAACTGGAAGACGAAATTAGCCGCAACGGCTGGCTGACCGTCCAGGCCGATCCCGAGATCATCTTCAACGTGCCTCCCGAAGCGCGGTTTGCCGCGGCGCTGAACCTGCTCGGCATCAACCCCGCCATGCTGTCAGGTGAGGCCGGGCATGCCTGAGCCGGCGCGTCCGGCCCCCGCTTCCATGCCCGCAGAAGGCACCTTGCTGGCATTCGATTACGGCGAAAAGCGCATTGGCGTGGCGCTCGGCAATTCCATCACGCGCTCGGCGCGGGCGCTGGAAACCATCCCGAACCGCTCGGTCGATTTCCGGTTCGCGCAGATCAACCGGCTGGTCGGCGAATGGCAGCCTGTGGGTTTTGTGGTCGGCATGCCGGTCCACCCCGACGGAGAGGAACAGCCGATGATCAAGCTCGCCAAGCGCTTCGGCAATCAATTGCACGGCCGCTATGGCCTGCCGGTCACCTGGGTGGATGAGCGTTATTCGTCCATCGCCGCGCAGGATGCCGGTGCCTCCGACGATGTGCTCGACGCAGAAGCCGCGCGCATCATCCTCCAACAGTTTTTCGACGAACACGCATGACATCGCAACAGATCGATGCCGAGGCGCTGTACCAGGGCCTCGTTGCACAACTGCGCACGCGGCTGGCCGACGGCCACACCTGGTCGGTGGCCGGCATTGTCAGCGGCGGCGCCTGGATCGCCAGGCGGCTGGCGCATGACCTTGGCCTGCCGGAATACGGCGTCGTCAATGTTGCGATGCACCGCGACGACTACGCCAAGAAAGGCCTGCACGCCAAGGCGCAACCCACCACGCTGCCGTTCGACGTGAACGAGCGCCGCATCCTGCTGGTGGACGACGTGCTGGCCAGCGGCCGCACCATCCGCGCGGCCATCAATGAACTGTTCGACTACGGCCGCCCGGCGGCGGTGGAGCTGGCCGTGCTGGTCGACCGCGGTGAACGCCAACTGCCCGTTGCGCCGGATTACATCGGAGAACGCATCACGCTGCCCGCCGATGAATCGCTCGTGCTGAGCGAAGCCGGCGAGGGCGCTGCCGCGCGCTTCACCTTCACGCGCGAGCCCAAGGGCACCTGACTTCAAGCGCGCACCGCACCGGCTTTGACCTGACCTGTACTGACCTCGTCGCCTTTCGTTTCTCCATGCCCAAGACTTTTGCCAACCCGCAGCTCACGAAAAACGGCGAGCTTAAGCACCTGCTGTCGATCGAGGGATTGTCGCGCGACATCCTCACGCACGTGCTGGACACCGCGCAGCAGTTCGTCTCCGTATCGGATTCCGACCGCGAGGTGAAGAAGGTGCCGCTGCTGCGCGGCAAGAGCGTGTTCAACCTGTTCTTCGAGAATTCCACGCGCACGCGCACCACGTTCGAGATCGCAGCCAAGCGGCTGTCGGCGGACGTGATCAATCTGAACATCAATGCGTCTTCCACGAGCAAGGGCGAGTCGCTGCTCGACACAATCAACAACCTGTCGGCGATGCAGGCGGACATGTTTGTCGTGCGGCATGCGAGTTCCGGGGCGCCGTACCTGATCGCCGAGCACGTCGCTCCGCACGTGCACGTGATCAATGCAGGCGACGGCCGTCATGCGCACCCCACGCAGGGGCTGCTCGACATGTTCACCATCCGCCACTACAAGAAGGATTTCTCCAACCTGACGGTGGCGATCGTCGGCGACATCCTGCACTCGCGCGTGGCGCGTTCCGACATCCACGCGCTGACGACGCTGGGTTGCGCCGAAGTGCGTGCCATCGGCCCGCGCACGCTGTTGCCGGGCGGACTGGAGCACATGGGCGTGCGGGTCTTCCACAACATGGAAGAGGGCCTGAAGGGCGTGGATGTGGTCATCATGCTGCGCCTGCAGAACGAGCGCATGAGCGGTGCGCTGTTGCCCTCCGCGCAGGAATACTTCAAGGCCTACGGCCTCACGCAGGACCGCCTGGCGCTGGCCAAGCCGGACGCCATCGTCATGCACCCCGGCCCGATGAACCGCGGCGTGGAGATCGACTCCGCCGTGGCCGACGGTGTGCAATCGGTGATCCTGAATCAGGTGACGTTCGGCATCGCGGTGCGCATGGCGGTCATGGGCATCGTGGCTGGCAACAACGACTAAGAAGAGCAATGAAACTGCATATCAAAGGCGGCCGCCTGATCGACCCGGCCAACGGTATCGACGCACAACAGGACTTGTACATCGCGGCAAGCAAGGTGGTCGGTGTCGGCCACGCGCCGGCAGATTTCCATGCCAACAAGACCATCGACGCGACGGGCCTGGTTGTTTGCCCGGGCCTGATTGACTTGTCCGCCCGCCTGCGCGAGCCGGGTTTCGAATACAAGGCCACGCTCGAATCGGAAATGGCCGCGGCCATGGCCGGCGGCGTGACCTCGCTGGTGTGCCCGCCGGACACCGATCCTGTGCTGGACGAACCCGGCCTGGTCGAGATGCTCAAGTTTCGCGCGCGCAACCTGAACCAGGCGCATGTGTATCCGCTCGGTGCGCTCACTGTCGGCTTGAAGGGCGCGGTGCTGACGGAGATGGCCGAATTGACAGAGTCTGGCTGCGTGGGCTTCTCGCAGACCGATGCGCCGATGGCCGACACGCAAGTGCTGATGCGTGCGCTGCAATACGCGCAGACCTTTGGCTTCACCGTCTGGCTGCGCCCCGAAGACCCGTATCTGGGCAAGGGCGGCGTGGCCGCAAGCGGCCCGCTGGCTTCACGCCTGGGCCTCTCGGGTGTGCCGGTAATCGCCGAGACGGTGCGCCTGCATACCATCTTCGAACTGATTCGCAGCACAGGCGCCCGCGTTCACCTGTGCCGTTTGTCGTCGGCCGCCGGCATCGAGCTTGTACGCCGCGCAAAAGCCGAAGGCCTGCCGGTCACGTGCGATGTGAATGTCCACCACATCTCTCTGACCGACGTCGACATCGGCTACTTCAATTCGCAGATGCGCTTCGTGCCGCCGCTGCGTTCCGGGCGCGACCGCGATGGCATTGTGCGTGCGCTGGCGGATGGCACGATCGACGCGATCTGCTCCGACCACACGCCCGTGGATGACGACGAGAAGCTGCTGCCGTTTGCCGAGGCCACGCCGGGTGCGACCGGCCTCGAAACCCTGCTGCCGCTCACGTTGCGCTGGGCCACCGAACACAAGGTCGAGCTTTCGAAGGCGCTGGCCCGCATCACCAGCGAGCCTGCTCGCGTGCTGGGCCTGCATGCGGGTTCGCTGGAAGTGGGTGCGATGGCCGATGTGTGTGTATTCGATCCGGACGCGACCTGGAAACTCGAGCCGCGCGCTCTGCGCAGCCAGGGCAAGAACTCGCCGTACCTTGGCTTTGAGCTGGCCGGCCGCGTGCGCGCCACAATGGTCGCCGGCCACCTTGCCTATGACGGGCATTGATCAGCGCGTGGCAAGCGCGCCCGCCGAGGCCAGCACGCCGCAGCGCAAGCATGTGCTGCGCAAGCTGCGGTTGCTCGTACATCTGGTCGAGGGCCTTGTCACGTGCGCGCTGCTGTTCTGGTGGATCAAGCCGCACACCAAACAGGCGCTGATTCAGCGGTGGTCGCGCAAGTTGCTCGCGCTCTTCCGCGTGTCGCTCGTGGTGCATGGCGAGCCCGTCGCGGGCAAGGAGCTGGCTGGCTCCATGCTGGTGTCCAACCATGTCTCGTGGATCGACATCTATGCGATCAACAGCTGGTACCCGCCGCGCTTCGTCGCCAAATCGGAGATTCGCAGCTGGCCGGTGATTGGCTGGCTGTGCGCGCAGACCGGCGTGCTGTTCGTCGAGCGCGCCCGCAAACGCGACGCGCATCGCATCATGCACGTCATTGCCGATGCAATGCGTTCTGGCGATGCCATTTGCGTGTTTCCTGAAGGGACGACGTCTGACGGGCTGCAGCTGCTGCCGTTCCACGCCAACCTTTTTCAGGCGCCGGTCAGCGCAGGCGCACCGATCCGCCCGCTGGCGCTGCGCTATCGCATTGCCGCGACGGGCGAGTTGACGACCATTCCCGCGTATATCGGCGATCTGTCGATGATGGATACGATCAACGCCATGCTGAACGGGCCGCCGTTGGTGGTGGAGGTGTTCGTAGGCCCCGCCGTGGCCCCCGAGATGGACCGCCGGGCGCTGGCTGCACATAGCCAGGAAGCCGTTGCCAACCTGATCGCTCGCGCGGGCTAGGTCAACCGGCTATTTC
>NZ_JASATD010000036.1:0-42459 GCF_038440115.1 Ralstonia sp. OTU4908
CAGATCGCCGCCGGCAACGCCGACCTGTCGCAACGCACGGAAGAGCAGGCTTCGTCGCTGGAAGAAACCGCGTCGAGCATGGAAGAGCTGACGAGCATCGTGCGTCAGAACGCCGACAACGCGCGCCAGGCCAGCACGCTGGCCGTCAACGCGTCGGACATCGCAGCCAAGGGCGGCGAGGTGGTCGGCCGCGTGATCGACACCATGGCCGGCATCAACGAAAGCAGCAAGAAGATCGCGGACATCATCGGCGTGATTGAAGGCATCGCCTTTCAGACGAACATCCTGGCGCTGAACGCGGCGGTCGAGGCCGCGCGCGCCGGCGAACAGGGCCGCGGCTTTGCCGTTGTTGCCGGCGAGGTGCGCAACCTGGCGCAGCGCTCGGCCGGGGCGGCCAAGGAGATCAAGGAACTCATCGGCGATTCGGTCGGCCGCGTGGAAAACGGCACCACGTTGGTGGCCGAAGCGGGCAACGTGATTGACGAGGTGGTGGTCGCGGTCAAACGCGTGACGGACATCATGGGCGAGATCAGCTCGGCCTCCGAAGAACAAAGCGCCGGCATCGAGCAGGTCAACCAGGCCGTGAACCAGATGGACGAGGTGACGCAGCAGAACGCCGCACTGGTCGAGCAAGCGGCCGCCGCTGCGCTGTCGCTGGAAGAACAGGCGCAGGTGCTGCGCGACGCGGTAGCGTCGTTCCGTACCGCCTGATCGCCGAGATTTCATGCGCTATTCCCCAACGATGGGAGGGGCGCCGCGCCGTTCTCTGGTGTGTCGCATGGTGCTATGCTGCGCGCCAGAGAGTTGACAAAACAAAGTTGGAATAGCCATGCCCGAGCGCAACCGGCCGCCATTGAGGGGCCTTTTTGGCGCGATTGCCGGGTCGACCACCAGCGCCTATGCCGCAGCAGGAGACACTGCCGGCGACGCCCATGAGCCGATGTCCGGCGGCCGCCCCAGTGCGGTGCGCGATGTCGCCGCACAAGATCTGGCCAGCGACACCGCGCTGTGGCGCTTTGCGCTGGCCGCAGAGCACGGTGGCCGAGCGCCCCACCCCGACGCCACGTTGCGCGACGATCTGTCCGTCCTGCGCATCCTGCGCCACGCTGATGGCCTGCGCCTGCTCAGGCAAGGATTGCGCAGTGCGTTCCCGGGTTCGGCCCTGCGCCTGACCACCTTCTGGCCCGAAGAACAGCCGCACGCGTACCCGGCTCGCACGGAAGCCCGCCCAGCGGAATTCGGCGATCTGCTCGTGCTGCTGCGCCTGCGCGGCGCGGTGCCCACGCTCGATTGCCGCGCGCTGTTTCTCACCAGCCGCCGCATCGAACAGCCCGACGATGCGCTCGACAAGCACCATGCGCTGCCGCAGATCAACCTGTATGAAGGCTGGCCAGACTTCAACGTCTATGCGCGTTCGCCGATCAAGTCGCGCAACGCAACCTTCCTGGGCAGGTTCGACCTGTCGGCTGAGCTGGACCCGCTGCGCCGCGTTGGCCGCGACCAGCGACAGTGGCGCTACCTGACGCCCTGCACGGGCCTGCAGCAGTACGCGCAATGGCCGGGCGCCAGGCCGGCCTCGCCGCTGCAATGGCGCTGGCCTTCCGGCCCGCAAGCCGGCGGCGCGCGGCCCAGCTCCGGTTCGTTCACCGGCCTGCTGCGCCAGCTCGCCCGCCCGGAAGGCCCCGGCGAGGACTGCTCCGCCGGCACCGACGTGCCTACGTGGGGCCGCCTCATCAACAAGCTGCTCGACCACAGCTGGGAAGTCGCCCCGAGCCACGCGCTCAAGAGCGGCAATATCAGCTCGCTGGCGTTCTGGACGCGGCTGCGCGGCTTCCTGACGGCGGAATACCTGCTCGGCTCGCATTCGTTGCAGAAGGGCTTTGGCGCGTCGTTGCAGTTCGAGATGGCCAACGGCCTGCAGGACATCGCCCGGGACGACTGGACGGCCACCACCGGCTTCGACCCCGAAGACCTCGACGTGCCCGGCGTGCGCGGCACGCTGCAGCGTATTGCGGCGTCCAAGCTGGCCGTCTTCGGCATGAGCGCCGAAGATCCGGCACCGCTCGCTGCACCGCGCCCGCAGCGTGGCGTGACCCCGCGCCCCGACGGCGAACGCGAAGGCCAGCGCGTGCTGCTGATCGACGTGATCCGCCCCAGCGCTGCCGCCCTGTAAGTTCGTCAATTCGATAAAAAGCGACGCCCACGCCGCCGAGAACGCAACGATTTCTCGGCGGTGCGCGGCTATGCTGTGGCGTTCTCTGCCGCGCCTCCGCTGTCGCTCATGTCTTCCGCCGCCTCCGCCGCTTCCACCGCTTCCACAACGACGACCTCCCCCTGGATGCCCATCCTCGCGCTGATGGGCTCGATGGCCTCCGTGTGCCTCGGCAACTCGTTTGCCAAGACGCTGTTTCCGGTGCTGGGCGCCGCGGGCACGGTCACGTATCGGGTGACCATCGGCGCGGTGATCCTGCTGGCGTTCTGGCGGCCGTGGCGCCTGCACCTGAGCCGCGCAGATGCCGGCCGCATCGCACTGTACGGCGTCACGCTGGCGAGCATGAACCTGCTGTTCTACCTGTCGCTGCAGCGGTTGCCGATCGGCATCGCGATCGCCATCGAGTTCACGGGGCCGCTGGTGCTGGCCGTGCTGCTGTCGCGCCGCGCGCTGGATTTCGTGTGGATCGGGCTGGCGGTGGCTGGCTTGCTGATGCTGACGGTGGCCGACAAGTCGGTCGGGCAGGTCGACCACCTGGGCGCTGTGTATGCGCTGGCCGCCGGCGTGTGCTGGGCGCTCTACATCCTGACGGGCAAGAACCTCGGTGGCTTGCATGCGGGCCAGGCGACGTCGATCGGCATGGTGGTCGGTGCGCTGTTTGCGATTCCATTTGGCGTGGCGCAGGCGGGGTCGGCGTTGCTCGCACCTTCGCTCATTCTGGCGGGACTCGGGATCGGGCTGCTGTCGAGTGCGATTCCGTATTCGCTCGAGATGGTGGCGCTCAAGCATCTGCCGGGCAAGACGTTCTCCGTGCTGCTGAGCCTCGAGCCCGCCATCGGCGCCCTGGCCGGGGGGATCGTGCTGCAGGAGCAACTGACCGGGCGCCAGTGGGTGGCGATCCTGGCCATCATCGCTGCGTCGGCGGGGTGCGCGCTGACGGTGCGGGCTCCCAAACCCGTCCAAAGCTAGCCGGAACACCGCGCCACGGCTTGCAATACAGCCATGCGCGTCTGCGCGTAGACCATTCCCTTCCATTCCGGCACGTCGCAATAGAAGGCATCGCGTAGCGCTTGGCGGATGCCAGCCTGCTGCGCGGCGCCCTGCTCCGGATGGCGATGCAGCCAATGGTCGGCCCGCAGCGCCTGCAGCACCACCAGCGGCGCGAGCGTGCCGAACTCCAGCGTGACGCAGGTCTTTTCGATGCCGGGCAGCAGTTCGTAGGCGACACCCACGAGATCGCCCTTGACCACCGAAGAGACCGAACCGGCGGCGGCAATCGGCCGGACATCGGCGCCCCACGTGCGCATGGCGCGCTCCAGTTCGGCAGGATCGGGGCTGTTGAAGATCTTCTCACCGTGGCCGTAGTGACCGAGCCCGGTATGCAGGTCGATCCACACCAGGCGCGACATGCCGGCCGCATGCCGCGACACGATCCCGCGCATCTGCAGCGTGCTCCAGCACGGCGCGCTGCCGCCGTAGAACATGCCGTCCGGCACGCGGTACTGGCCGCTCGTGGCGGCGTCTTGCAGGGCTTTCTCGCCGCGGGTGACCATGTAGTGCTGCAACGCGGCCTGGTCCGCCTGGCTGGGCGGCCACGTGTGCGGCAGCAGGAGCGGATCGACTTCGAGGTAGGCCGGATTGGCGGATGCGGCCTCCGCAAAGTCGACGCTGTTGCGGTTCAGGTCAACGTTGTCTTCATTCACGCGCCGCAGGTGCGCAAATCCGTACGGGTTGACCGCGTGCACCAGCAGCAGCGCTACGTCGGCGCCTGCCAGCCGCGCGAACAGTTCGTCGTCTTGCAGCAAACCGGTCTGGCAACCGGAGCCGCAGAACCCCTCCACGCCATGGACGCCCGAGGTGACGATCAGCAGCGCTTCAGCCTGCGCGGGCGCAAGCAGTGCGGTGTCGATGGAAAGCTGCTCGCCGGATGGCCCGACCGCATCCGGATGCAGATGGCGCTCGATGCGGAGCCCCCGGGCCTGCGCAGCAGCGAGGAACTTGCCGCGGGCTTCATCGTAGGTCTGCGAGAAGAAGGCTTCGACCGTCATGGCGGGAATCCGGGGCAGTGATTGCCGCAGCCTGCCATGTCTGACAGGCGCGGCGCAATCGCACGCACGTGAATCGACCGCCCCAAATGCAAACAGGCGACGCGTGGTGCGTCGCCTGTCTACGTTGATGCCGGGTCGAACGAGCGTCGAGCGGCTAGCTCAGATCACTCCCAGGACAGCGCGCCGCCGGTCTGGTACTCGATCACGCGCGTCTCGAAGAAGTTGCGTTCCTTCTTCAGGTCGATCATCTCGCTCATCCACGGGAACGGGTTTTCCTCGTTCGGGAACAGCGCGTCGAGGCCGATCTGCTGGCAGCGACGGTTGCAGATGAAGCGCAGGTAGCCCTTGAACATCGGCGCGTTCAGGCCCAGCACGCCGCGCGGCATGGTGTCTTCTGCGTAGCGGTACTCTAGGTCGACAGCCTTCTTGAACAGCTCCGTGATCTCGGCCTTGAACTCGGCCGTCCACAGGTGCGGGTTCTCCAGCTTGATCTGGTTGATCAGGTCGATACCGAAATTGCAGTGCAGCGACTCGTCGCGCAGGATGTACTGGTACTGCTCGGCGGCGCCGGTCATCTTGTTCTGACGGCCCATCGCCAGGATCTGCGTGAAGCCGACGTAGAAGAACAGGCCTTCCATGATGCAGGCGAAGACGATGAGCGACTTCAGCAGCTTCTGGTCGTTCTCAGGCGTGCCGGTCTTGAACGACGGATCGGTCAGCGTGTCGATGAACGGGATCAGGAACTCGTCCTTGTCGCGGATCGACTGCACTTCGTGGTACGCGTTGAAGATCTCGGCCTCGTTCAGGCCCAGCGATTCAACGATGTACTGGTACGCGTGCGTGTGGATCGCCTCTTCGAACGCCTGGCGCAGCAGGTACTGACGGCATTCCGGCGCGGTGATCTGGCGGTACGTGCCGAGCACGATGTTGTTGGCGGCCAGCGAGTCGGCCGTCACGAAAAAGCCCAGGTTGCGCTTGATGATGCGGCGCTCGTCTTCGGTCAGACCGTTCGGGTCTTTCCACAAGGCGATGTCGCGCGACATGTTGATTTCCTGCGGCATCCAGTGGTTAGCGCAGCCGGCCAGGTACTTTTCCCAGGCCCACTTGTACTTGAACGGCACCAACTGGTTGACGTCGGTCGCGCCGTTGATGACGCGCTTGTCGGCGGCATTTACGCGGCGGTTGTTCTGTGCGGCAGCGGCGTTCGGATTGTTGCCGAGGATGCCCGTGCCGGCGGCCTGCGTGGCCGACGGGGGCAGCACGCCACCCTGGTCGGCGGTGGCCGTTTGCAGTTGCGGCTGCGGTTGATACACCGGCTGCGGTGCAGCCGAAGGTTGTGCGGCAGGTTTGACGTCGTCGTCCCAGCTCAGCATATGTGTTTCTCCTGATTCTTTGCTCGTCGCTCCCGCTCTTTCGGAGCGCGAGTCCAGTGTCGTGCAGATCCGGGCGCCCCAGCTTGCGCGGGAGCAACCTCAGACACTGTTTTGACTTATTGGCAGGCTTCGCATTCCTCGAAACCGGGGTCGCCCGGGCGCATCGTGCACACGGCGCCTTCGGCTTCCGGCATGGCCTGGGCGGTGGCAGCAGCGGCGTCCAGTGCGCTGGTCGGCGCGGCTGAAGTCACGCCGGACGCACCTGCAGCCGACACACCACCCACATCGCTACCCGACGACACCGCATTCAGCGTGCCGCGCGACACGGTCGACTTCTCGACGTGCGTGGCGCCGATCGTGCGCAGGTAATACGTGGTCTTCAGGCCACGCAACCACGCCAGCTTGTACGTGTCGTCCAGCTTCTTGCCCGATGCGCCGGCCATGTAGATGTTCAGCGACTGGGCCTGATCGATCCACTTCTGGCGACGCGATGCCGCTTCCACCAGCCATTGCGGTTCCACTTCGAAGGCCGTGGCGTACAGGTCGCGCAGGTCTTGCGGGATGCGGTCGATGCGGGCCAGCGAGCCGTCGAAGTACTTCAGGTCGGCGACCATCACTTCGTCCCACAGGCCGCGTGCCTTCAGGTCGCGCACCAGGTAGTCGTTGACCACCGTAAATTCGCCCGACAGGTTCGACTTGACGTACAGGTTCTGGTACGTCGGCTCGATACAGGCCGACACGCCGATGATGTTGGAGATCGTTGCCGTCGGGGCGATCGCCACGCAGTTCGAGTTGCGCATGCCGTACTGCTTGATGCGGCCGCGCAGGCTGTCCCAGTCCATCGTCGACGACATGTCGGCTTCCAGGTAGCCGCCGCGCTCTTCGGCCAGCAGCTTGAGCGAGTCTTGCGGCAGGATGCCGCGATCCCACAGCGAGCCCTTGTAGCTGCTGTAGCGGCCGCGCTCTTCAGCAAGCTCGGTCGACGCCCAGTAGGCGTAGTAGCACACGGCTTCCATCGAGGTGTCGGCAAACTGCACCGCTGCCTCGCTGGCGTACGGCACGCGCAGTACGTGCAGCGCGTCCTGGAAGCCCATGATGCCCATGCCGACCGGACGGTGGCGCAGGTTCGAATCACGCGCCTTCTTGACGGCGTAGTAGTTGATGTCGATGACGTTGTCGAGCATGCGCATGGCCGTGCGCACGGTCTTCTTCAGTTTCTCGTGATCGAGCACCACGCTGCCGTCGGCCTGCTTGACCAGGTGGGCAACCAGGTTGACCGAACCCAGGTTGCACACGGCGATTTCGCTGTCGTTGGTGTTCAGCGTGATTTCCGTGCACAGGTTGGAGCTGTGCACCACGCCCACGTGCTGCTGCGGGCTGCGGATGTTGCACGGATCCTTGAACGTGATCCACGGGTGGCCGGTTTCGAACAGCATGCCCAGCATCTTGCGCCACAGTTGCAGCGCCGGCATCTTCTTGAAGAGCTTGATCTCGCCGCGCGCGACCTTGTCTTCGTAGGCCAGGTAGGCCTGTTCGAATGCCTTGCCGACCTTGTCGTGCAGGTCCGGGCAGGTGGACGGCGAGAACAGCGTCCACTCGCCACCTTCCATCACGCGCTTCATGAACAGGTCCGGAATCCAGTTGGCCGTGTTCATGTCGTGCGTGCGACGGCGGTCGTCGCCCGTGTTCTTGCGCAGCTCCAGGAATTCTTCGATGTCCAGGTGCCACGTTTCCAGGTACGCGCAGACGGCGCCCTTGCGCTTGCCGCCCTGGTTCACGGCCACGGCCGTGTCGTTGACCACCTTCAGGAACGGCACCACGCCTTGGCTCTTGCCGTTCGTACCCTTGATGTGCGAGCCAAGTGCGCGCACGTTGGTCCAGTCGTTGCCCAGGCCGCCGGCAAACTTCGACAGCAACGCGTTTTCCTTCAGCGCTTCGTAAATGCCGTCCAGATCGTCCGACACGGTGGTCAGGTAGCACGACGACAGTTGCGAGCGGCGCGTGCCCGAGTTGAACAGCGTCGGCGTGCTCGACATGAAGTCGAACGACGACAGCAGCTGGTAGAACTCGATGGCGCGGGCTTCGCGGTCGATTTCGTTCAGCGCCAGGCCCATCGCCACACGCATGAAGAATGCCTGCGGCATCTCGATGCGGGTTTCGTTGATGTGCAGGAAGTAGCGGTCGTACAGCGTCTGCAGGCCGAGGTAGTTGAACTGGAAGTCGCGCGAGGCGTCCAGCGCCGCGCCCAGGCGGGCCAGGTCGAACTGGGCCAGCTTGTCGTCCAGCAGCTCGGCGTTGATGCCGCGCTTGATGAACTGCGGGAAGTAGTCGACGTAGCGCGTGCTCATTTCGGCTTGCGTGACTTCTTCGCCGAGGATTTCGCGGCGGATCGTGTGCAGCAGGATGCGCGCCGTGACCTGGCTGTACGCCGGGTCCTTTTCGATCAGGGTACGCGAGGCCAGGATGGCCGAGTCGTACACCTGCGTCATCGGCACGCCTTCATACAGGTTCTTGACCGTTTCCTTGAGGATCGGCTCCGGGTCCACCGCGTCGCCCAGGCCTTCGCAGGCCGAGACGATCACGTTGCGCAGCGCCACCATGTCCAGCGGGCGGCTGATGCCGCCGTCGGTCACGTTCAGGCCGATGAAGGCCGGTTGCTGCTGGGTTTCACCGGCTTGCGCGCGCTCCTGGGCGCGGCGCTCGCGGTACAGCACGTAGGCGCGGGCCACGTCGTGCTCGCCCGAGCGCATCAGGGCCAGTTCCACCTGATCCTGCACGTCTTCGATATGGAACGTGCCGCCGTTCGGGCGGCTGCGCAGCAGTGCGCGCACGACGTTCTGCGTTTGTTGGTCGACCAGCTCGCGCACACGCGCGGAAGCAGCACCCTGCCCGCCATTCACGGCGAGGAAAGCCTTGGTCATGGCCACGGCGATCTTCGAAGGCTCGAAGCTCACCACGGCGCCGTTGCGGCGAATGATCTTGTAGTCGGCAAGATTGACGCCGGAAGCGGTGCCGGGGGCCACGGCCGTGCCGCCAGCGCTTTGCGCAAATTGCGAAGGATTGGCGGTGCCGGAGTGGATTTCGGATTGGGCCGTCTGCATGTGGACTCCTGTTGAACCGTTCGTTTTATTGGCTCGCCGCTGGGTGGAAGACCCTTGGCGCACCCTTGCGCCATGCGGAGAAATGAGACGGAAAAGACCCTTGCCTTTTCTCAGCTCCCAAGCGTCGGCTTGACCTGCCGTACGCCCGCCCCCCGCGTGGCGCCGAAATAAGAATCCCGGGAGGCCACCACTATATGTAGTGTGTTACCCCGGGATTGGCCCTAAGTATAGTGGATCGATCAAACAAGACCAGTCTTGACAGATGGCGGCGAAGGGGGGTTTTCTCAACCCAAATGCAGTGCCGCAAACCCGCCACCCCAGGCAGCACAACGGGTCGGCGGCACTGACGTGCGGCGTCGCAATGACCGTCTCTTCAGAATAATTCTTTCTATCGACGCCGCAAGTTCAATAGACGTCACCTCATCTGCGGTAGGGGTATGTGTGCGGCGCACTGCACTGGTGCAGGCGTACTGCGGGCCGTGCCGACTTCGACCTTCCCCTCGCTCAAGAAATCCGAATAACGGCATCAGCATTCTTGCCGCGGCTGTCACCTGAGCGACAGGCCCCAACCCTACGCTTCGGTCGCATTGCAGGGAGCGCAATCACGGCGGCGACACACCGAGCGCCGCGCACAACGACCGAGGAAATCGACATGGCTTGGAATCACCCCGCCCGGCGCCTGCTGAGGGCCGCGCTGAGCACGACCGTGGCAGCGACGCTGGCGACCACATTGACCGCATGCGGCGGGGGCGACAGCGGCCCCGTCGCCAACCAGGGCAGCACGGACGCGCCCTCCGCCAGCGCCAGCAAGAAGGTGCTGATGGTCGGCGTGGACGGCGCCACCTATGCGCAGGTACAGAGTGCGCTCTTGCAGCACAGCCTGCCGAACCTGGGCGCGCTGGCGGTGATGCCGGCATCGACCGGCGGCACGCTCGGCACCACCACCGCCCAGCCACCGCTGGACACACCCAGCTGGGCCACCGTGCTGACCGGCGCCTGGCAAAACCGCCACGGCGTGACCGACGACACCGTCACCACCCTGGCCGCCCCAAGCGTGTTCAGCTACGCGCGCAGCGCCGCCAAGGCTGCCGGCACCACGCAACGGCTGGGCGCCGCCGTCAGCTCGGCCGCGCTGCCGGCGCTGCTCAAGGCGGATCAGCAAGCCGGCAATCTCGACACGCTGGTCGACTGCGCCCAGGTGGACACCTGCGTGACGCAGAACAGCGTGAAGCTCGTGCAGTCCGGCTACGACGTCGTCTTCGCGCAATACACCGCGCCGGCCGCCGCCGCGCTGGCCTCGGGCCTGCAAAGCGATGCGTACACCGCTGCGCTGGCCAACGTCGACCAGGCGCTCGGCACGCTGCAGGCCGCCATCGCCCGGCGCCGCACCGCCAACCCGAACGAAGACTGGCTTGTCGTCGTCACCACCAGCCACGGGCTGGACGGCACAGGCGCCACCACGTCGGCGCCGACGCTGGAAAACCGCACCGCCTTCATCGCCCTGAACAAGCCGGTCAACGGCGTGCTCGGCAAGACCGGCATGGCGGCGCCCACGTCGGAAGCCACGCTGGCCGCGCTGCCGAGCGAGGCCGACATCGTGCCGACCGTCCTGGCGCAACTGAACGCCGCCGTACCGGCTACGGCGCATCAGCTCGACGGTGCAGCGCTCACGGCCAGTGCCGTCGGCGTGCGCAACATCCAGAGCACGGTCGGCGCGTACAACGCCTCGCTGGTGCTGAACTGGCAGAACCCGACCCCAGCCAGCGGCCCGATCACCGTGCTGCGCGACGGCAAGCCGGTCGCCACGCTGCCCGCCACGGCCACGCAGTACACCGACAGCAACATCGCTGCCGCCAGCGGCATTTACCGCATCAACTACACGCTGGTGCGCAACAACGTGCCGGTGTCGATGCTTGCGCAGATCGCCTACGTTGTGCCGACGCCGCTGGCCACCTCGCTCACCACCGGCCTGGCGGCGTATTACAGCTTCGATCCACTGCCCCCGACCGACCGTAAAGCGAATTCGACGATCGGCCCGTGGGTGGCCGGCACCGACGGCGGCTCTGCTGCGGCCGACCCGTTTGGCGGCACGGCCCTGTCGGTCGATTCGCGCATCGACGCCTACAAGCTCACGCAGAACGGCGCAGACATCGCACTGAGCCCGCAATTCACCATCGGTTTCTGGTTCAGGTCGGATTGCACACAGGGCAACGGCACCGGCGAGCCCATCCTCGCCAATAAGGACTACTACTCCGGCGCCAATGCGGGCATCGCCATCGGATTGTGGGGCGGCTGCGAAGTGCGCTTCAACCTCGGCAGCGGCGGCAAGCGCGACGACATCCAGGGCATGAAGTTCAGCGCCAACCAGTGGGCGTATCTCGCCCTCTCGGTCGACACGCAGGCCAAGCGCTTCAGCGCCTACATCCTCGATCCGGTACTGGGCGTGCAGAAGGTGGAAGACAAGGCCATCGCCAATACCGACGTCACCAAGCTGGGCGGCCTGGCCACCAAGGTCTGGGGCCTGAACGACGACGCCACGCACAACTACGTGCCCAACAACCCGGGCTCGCTCAAGGGCGTGATGGCCTACGACGACCTCGCCATGTGGACGCGCCGGCTGACGCTGGATGAACTCAAGACGATCAACGGCTCGCACCAGCCGCTGTCGTCGCTGAACCCCTGACCCCCTCCCCCAACCCGAACGAGACCGCTCATGAAGCCTTGCATCCACCCTCTCGCACGGCCGCACCGGCTGGCCGCCGTGCTGCTGTGCGCCGTCACCTTGTCGCTGTCGGCCTGCGGCGGCGATTCGAACGACGGCACGCCCGGCACCGGTACCGGCCCTGGCACCGCCCAGCCCGATCAACCCGGCCAGCCGCCGGCCAACAAGCCGACCCTGCACTGCGCTCCGTAACGCGCGGCTTCCCTTCGACTTGCGCTTGAGACCGACATGACTTCCGACACGAACCACGCCAACAACGGCAGCCGCCGCAACTTCCTCAAGATGGCCAGCACGGGCGCGATTTCCGCTGCTGCGCTCGCCGCGTTCCCGCCATCGATCCGCCGTGCGCTGGCGATTCCCGCCAACAACGCCACCGGCACGATGCGCGACGTTGAACACGTGGTGATCCTGATGCAGGAGAACCGCTCGTTCGACAACTACTTCGGCACGCTGCAAGGTGTGCGCGGCTTCGGCGACCGCTTCCCCATTCCGCTGGCCGGTGGCCTGAACGTCTGGCAGCAGACCTACGTGCCAAGCAGCGGGCCGAGCCGCACGGTGCTGCCGTATTACCTCGACAGCAGCGCCGGCAACGCGCAGCGCGTGTCTGGCACGCCGCACAGCTACCCCGATGCGCAGAACGCGTGGGACCTGGGCCGCATGAGCAAGTGGCCGACCTACAAGCAGACGCAGTCGATGGGCTATTACAAGCAGGCCGAGCTGGACTTCCAGTTCGCGCTAGCCAACGCCTTCACGCTGTGCGATGCGTACCACTGCTCGTTCCACGGCGGCACCAACACCAACCGCCTGTTCCACTGGACGGGCACGAACGACCCGACGGGCGCCGCAGGCGGCCCGGTCATCGACAACAGCGGCGACCATCTCGACGCCGGCGTCACGTACAACTGGAAGACCTATCCCGAGCGCCTGCAGGCCGCCGGTGTGTCGTGGAAGGTCTACCAGAACATGCCGGACAACTTCACCGACAACCCGCTCGCCGGGTTCAAGGCCTACCGCGATGCCAACGCCGCGCGCGGCAACCTGGCCGACGGCAGCCCGTTCCCGCCGTACACGCCGGCCGACGAAACCGTCAGCCCGCTCATCAAGGGCGTCGGCAACACCATGCCCGACGGCGGCTTCCTGCAGGCGTTGAAAGACGACATCGCCGCCGGCCAGCTGCCGCAGGTCTCGTGGATCGTCGCACCGGCCACGTATTCCGAGCACCCTGGCCCGTCGAGCCCCGTGCAGGGCGCGTGGTACACGCAGGAAGTGCTCAACGCGCTCACCGCCAACCCTGCCGTGTGGAGCAAGACCGTGCTGTTCATCAACTTCGATGAAAACGACGGATTCTTCGATCACGTACCGCCGCCCGCGGCGCCTGCCTATGACAACGGCGTGCTGGCCGGCAAATCGACCATCAGCACGGCCGGCGAGTATCACAGCGACAAGAATCCGTACGGACCCGGACCGCGCGTGCCGATGTACGTCGTCTCGCCGTGGAGCCGGGGTGGCTGGGTCAACTCGCAAGCGTTCGATCACACCTCGGTGCTGCGCTTCCTGGAGCTGCGCTTCAACGTCAAGGAGGCGAACATCAGCGCGTATCGCCGCGCGGTGCTGGGCGACCTGACCAGCGCCTTCAACTTCGTCAACCCGAACACCGAAACGCTGCCCACGCTGCCCAGCCGCGACAAGGCAACGGCCGACTCGATCCGCACGGCGCAAGGCTTGAAGCCGCAGGTGCCGCTGCCCGCCGTCTCGGCGCAGCAGATGCCGAAACAAGCCACCGGCACCCGCCCTTCGCGCGCCCTGCCGTACGAACTGCACGTCAGCGCGCGCGAAGACGCCACCAACCGCGCGCTGCGCCTGATCTTCAGCAACACCGGCACGGCGGCCGCTGTCTTCCACGTGTACGACCGCCTGCATCTGGACCGCGTGCCGCGCCGCTATGCGGTCGAGCCCGGCAAGATGCTCGACGACACCTGGGACGTGTTCACCGCCGACAAGGGTAAATACGACCTGTGGGTGCTCGGGCCCAACGGCTTTCACCGCGCCTTCTCGGGCGACGTGAGCGCCGTGTCGGCAGCGGGTTCGAGCGCGCCGGAAATTCGCGTGTGCTACGACGTAACCAGCGCCGAGGTCTACGTGACGATGATGAACACCGGCACCGCCGGCTGCACGTTCACCGTCAAGCCGAACGCCTACCGCAATGACGGCCCGTGGACGTTCGACATTCCGGCCGGCAAGCAGCTCGACCAGCACTGGCCGATCGCGCGCCAGGGCAACTGGTACGACTTCACGGTGACGGTGCCGCAAGGCGGCTTCACGCGGCGTTTTGCCGGTCGCATGGAAACGGGCAAGGACGGCGTGTCCGACCCGGCGATGGGCACGTGAGGTAGGGCTCTGAAGTAGAAAGATCAGCAGGGAAAACGCGGGCGGCCTCGCAACGGGCCGCCCGTTTTCATTTCAGAGCGCGTGCTGATACGGGAACAACGCCGCATTGAATCCGCCCAGCGCACGCAGATGCGCCCAGTCGAAATGCGGTCCGGGGTCCGTTTTGCGGCCCGGGGCAATGTCCGAATGACCGGCGATCGCTGCAATCGGATACGCCGCGCAGATCGCCCGCACAAGCGATGCCGTGGTGGCGTACTGCTCGGGCGTAAAGGGCAGATCGTCCGTGCCCTCGATTTCGATGCCGATGGAGAAATCGTTGCAGCGCGTGCGGCCGAAAAAGTCCGACGCACCGGCATGCCAGGCGCGCGCGTCGCACGACGCAAATTGCACGCATTCGCCCGTGCGGCGGATGAAGAAGTGGGCCGACACGCGCACGCCGCGCAGCTGATCGAAGTACGGATGCGCGTCGCAGTCGAGCGTGTTGGTAAACAAGTCCAGCACGTGATCGGTGCCGAAGTCCACCGCGGATTGCGCAGGCGGCAGGCTGATGTTGTGCAGCACGATCAGGTCGATCGGCATGCCCTCGGGCCGCGCGTCGATATTCGGCGACGGATGCCGACGTCCGCCATCGACCCATCCGTCGGCTCCGATATGCAACCGCTCAGGCATCGCCGTTCAGCCCATTTCCGGCCGGTTCGCCGACGCTGCCCGGCGACGCTTCAATGTCTCGCGGGTCACGAATGCCAAGTTGCTGCATGCGATAGCGCAACTGACGGAATGACAGCCCAAGCAACTTGGCCGCTGCGGTGCGGTTGAAACCCGTCTGGTCCAGCGCGGCAAGGATCACGTTGCGCTCGACCGACTCCAGGTAGGCCGGCAGATCGATCGGCAGCGCAACGTTCGGCAGGGTGGGTTCAGCCGGCCGCGCAACCGGTGCCGGCTCGGACGGTGCCAGCGGTTGCGGCATCCCCATCGGGCTTGGCACGGGGGCCGGCATGTAGACAGCATCAGGCCAGCCCGCCATTGGCGACGGCGCCAACGCGTGATTGCCTGCCGCAGCGGCCTGCTGCGCCTCGCGCGTGCGGTGAAACAGCGGCGAGCGCTCGATCTCGGCGCCGAGAGCGCCAAGGTCATCCACGTCGATCGACTCGCCTTCCGCAAACGCGTACGCACGCTCCAGCAGGTTCTCCAGTTCACGCACGTTGCCGGGGAAGGGATATGCGCACAGTTGCTGAAGCGCCGGACGCGTCAGGCGCTTGGGGCGCGGATCGCCGTAGCGGCTGGCGAGTTGTTCGAGCAGCACGCCGGCCAGCACGGGCACGTCTTCGGCCCGCTCGCGCAGCGTGGGCATGCGCAGCTCGAGCACGTTCAGGCGGTAGAACAAGTCTTCGCGGAAACGGCCGGCGGCCACCAGCCGTGCCAGATTCTGGTGGCTCGCACACACGACGCGCACGTCGACGGGATCTTCGCGGCTCTCGCCGATCTTGCGCACGCGGCGCTCCTGCAGCGCGCGCAGCAATTTCACCTGCATCGTGAGCGGCAGGTCGGCCACCTCGTCGAGCATGAGCGTGCCGCCGTTGGCCGCTTGGAAGAAGCCTTGGCGATCGGTGTCGGCGCCGGTAAAAGCGCCCTTTACGTAACCGAAAAACTCGGCTTCCATCAGGTTCTCGGGAATCGCGCCGCAGTTCACTGCCACGAATGGGCGCGCGGCACGCGCCGACAGCGCATGGATGGCGCGGGCCGCACGCTCCTTGCCGCTGCCGGATTCGCCGCTGATCACCACCGGCGCCATGCTGCGCGCCAGGCGCATCAACGAGCGGCGCACTTCCTGCATCGCGGCGGAGTGGCCGGGCAGCAGATCATTGGTGCGTTCGGCCAAGTCGGCATTACCGGGATCGGGATCGCGCTGCTGGCGGCCCAGCGCATTCAGCACGAGGCTGCGAAGCTGGTCGAGCGAGAGCGGTTTGGCGATGTAATCGAACGCGCCCGCCTTAAGCGCTTCGACCGCGTTCTCTGCGCTGCCATAAGCGGTGATGACGGCAACCGGCGTGCGGTCGGCCGTAGCAGACAGCTGACGCACGAGTTCGATGCCCAGGCCATCGCCCAGGCGCATGTCGGTCAGCACCAGTGCAAAGCGCTGCCGGGACAGCGCTTCGCGCGCCTCGGCCAGCCCGCTGGCAAGCACGACGTCGTGCCCCATGCGGCGCAGGGAAATCTCCAGCAGCTCGCGCAGGTCGGCTTCGTCATCGACGACGAGAATGGGTTCGCGAACGATGGCGGCTTTAGGCATGGATCAGCAGAAGATCGGCGGAAATTCACGGCCGGCGGATCATTCCGCGATCGGCCCGGCAGGTTGGTCAAACATCAGGGTGATGACGAAGGCGCGGCGTGGCAAGGTGCCGCGCGCCTCCATGGTCAACGCTCCGGTGCGATCGAGCAAGGATTCCAGTGCGATGGCGCCGTAACGGATCTGCGCATCGTTGGCGCTACACAACTCGCGGGCCATGTAGAGCCCGAGGCCAGTGCCTTGTGCGTCATTCGTGAAGAACGGCTCGAACAGGCTGCGCTGCTGCTCGGTGGGCACCTCGGGGCCGTCGTTCCAGATGACGAGTTCGGCGTGGGCGTCGTCAAGCGCATAGGCGGCCAGTTGGATCGAGCCGGGAACGCGGCGGCAATAACGCAACGCGTTGTCGAGCATGTTGCCCACCACCTGCTGCAACTGCGCCGGGTCGAACAGCACGGGCTTGTCCAGGTCGACCGCCACGCGCACGAGGTTCGGGTTGATCTCGGTGGCTTCGCCTGCGCGGCGCACGGCCTCGGCGCGCCAGCGGTCAACGACCTCCGGCAGCACCTGCGCCAGTTGCACGCGCACGCGTTCGCCGCGCGGGCGGCGCGAAAGCATCAGCACGTCGGCAACCACCTGGTCGAGCCGCCGCACGTTGTCGCGGATGATGCGCAGCAGGCGCGTCTCTACGCCGCCGCTTTCCGGCCGCATGTGTGCGCCGCCCTCCTGGCCATCGCCCGGATCGTCCAGCAGTTCGGCGGCCTGGCTGATCGCCGCCAGCGGATTGCGGATCTGATGCGCGACGCTCGCCACCAGCCGCCCCATCGACGCCAGCTTTTCCTGCTGCGCCTGCTCCGCCACACGCTCCCAGCTTTCCACGTGGACCAGCACGGTGTCGTGCAACTCGTGGCGCAAGAACGCTTCGTCATCCGCCGACCAGCCCTGCGTGATCGCATCGGCCGATGGAATGCGCGGACGCATCTCGCCGCCCTCGCCCGGCAGGCCCAGGCCGATCGAGCTGACCAGGCTGTCCATGTAGACGCTGCGCAGGTTGGCCAGGCTCGGCAGGATGAAGCGCAGGCGCAAGCGGGCGCTCAACATGGCGCCGCCTGCGCGGCCGCCCGCAGCGATGGGCAGCAGGTCGAGGATGCGCGGTGCATCGTCGTCGCCGGTGCCATCGGCGGGGCGGCTCTTGCGGCGCAGCCACTGACGCAGCGTTTCGAGCAGTGGACGCAGGTGCGGCACGTCCTTCAGGTCGAACAACATCGCACCGCTGCCGACAAACGCGCTCTGCGGCACGCCCAGCAGCATGGCTGCGGCCGGGTTGGCGGCAACGACGCGGCCGTCAGCACGCACCAGCATCACGCCGTCCTGCATGTCGTAGACCATCAACCGGTTGACGAGCTGCTGCAGGCGCAACTCGCGCTCGCGGGCTATCGTCAACCGTTCCTGCGCAACCTGACGGTGCGACAGGCCGTACATCATCGACGCGGCCATCATGTAGACCAGGCCGTACAGCCCGGCAGATGCCAGGCCCGGCGCAATCACGCCGTCGTTCAGCATCTGCAGGAACGGATCGGTCAGCACCACGATCGATGCCACTGCCGCCGTGAACAGCGCGAAGAGCAGGCTCGTGAGCGCACCGGCGGCCAGCACCGGCACGAGCAGCACCATTGCCACGCTCGCCGACAGCCGCGAGAGCGTGGCGTACGCCAGCCCCAGAAAGAGCAGATCGAGCACCACATCCAGCCGGACGCGGAATTGGAATCGCGTGCGCCACCAGCCGGCTGCGGCAAGGATGAGCAGGGCCATCGCCAGATACGGCAGCGTCAGGCTGAGCAGCGCTTCGCTATTGGGCAGGCCGGCTGCTTCGTTGTGCTCGCGCGGCACCATCACGAACAGCAACAGCACCAGCGCCACGGCGGCGCGGCTGAAGGCGAAATAGCGCAGCAGCCGCCACTGGAACTCAGGCGGATCAGGCTCCAGCCAGACCGATCGGAGTGCGCGCCAGGCGTTCAGGCGCGAGAGCAAGCTACGGGCGCCGGACGGCGTTGCCCGCGCGGCACCCGACGCTTCGGGCGTCATGCGTTGCCCCGGTCAGCATGCTCGGGGCAGCGATAGCGGCCACCCGCCAGCGCGACCATGCCGGTGCGCGGCGCGTGCACGCCGCACACGGCACATTGCTCGATGGGTTGGGAGGCCTCGGGCTCAGCAGGGCGCTTGGCTGAGCCCTGTCCGCCCGAGGCTGTCTGGCCCTGCCCCGAGGAGCGGGACGAACGCGTCCCCAGGCGGCTCAACCACCACCAGCCGGCGAGCAGCATCAGGATCAGCAGGACGGGACGGGACATGGGGAACTGACAAGGACAAGTAACGGCGCAGGCGCCAGGAACACGCTAGGCGCGATGCAGGATGACTTCGAGCACGAAGCGGCTGCCCACATACGCCAGCATCAGGATCGCGAAGGCCGCCATCACCCAGCGCAGCGCCACGCGTCCGCGCCAGCCGCGAAAACGCCGACCGATCAGAATGCCGCCGAACATCACCCACGACAGCACGGCAAAGATATTCTTGTGATCGAAATGGAAGGCGCTGTGAAACAGCTGCTCGGAGAACAGCACGCCCGAGGCGATCGTCAGCGTCAGCAGAACGAAGCCCGCCCCGATCAGCCGGAACAGCAGTTTTTCGAGCGTGAGCAGCGGCGGGAGCAGATCCAGCCAACGGCCGAACCCGCTTGCCTCCGGGCGGTTGATGGTGTGCAGGCGACGCTCTGCAGCCAGCATGAGGATCGCGTGGAATGCCGCTAGCGTGAACAGCCCGTAGGCGACGTTGGCAATAGCGAAGTGCAGCTTGAACAGGGGGCTGGCCGCATAGCCGAGAATTTGCGTACCCGGAAAGGCCAACGGCAGCAGGCTTCCGACCAGCGCCACCGGCATCACGAGCAGGCCGAGGCCGGCCAGCGAAAAGAAGAGGCTTTCGATCCAGAAAATGCCCACGCCCAGCCACAGCATGGCCGACAACGCATAGGCAAAGCCAAATACCATGGCGCTGGCCGGGAAGATCGTCTCGTGCAGCAGGAACCCGTGCGCGATCAAGGCGGCCAGCAGACCCCAGCGCCACCAGCCCGGAACAGTGTCGGCAGCCCCCGGAGGCGGCGGAACGAGCACCGTGGCACCCGGCGACTGACCGCCTGCCGCCATGGCTCCCGCCGGCGCCCGGGCACCCAGTCCACCGCGTCGCGCCCACGCTACCGAAGCGAGGATGCCGTAGAGAAGCGCCGTCAGCGCATACAGTACAATTGCCATTTGCACAGTTTACCGCAGCGCACCCCAGTTTTGGCTGGGGCCCGCCCCCGCCGAAAGCCTCGTTGGGCGGCAACGCAACATGCGCACATTGAGCACATTCCCAGCCGGCGCAAGTCGCACGCGCGCCGGCCGCCTCTTCATCCCGTCCCCAATTCCGGATCCCTGTCACTGTCATGCTGGATAACCTGACCCAACGGCTCGCGCGCGTGGTCAAGACCATGCGCGGCGAAGCGCGCCTGACCGAAGCCAACACCGCCGAGATGCTGCGCGAAGTCCGCCTGGCGCTGCTCGAAGCCGACGTGGCGCTGCCGGTCGTGCGCGAATTCATTGCCCGCGTCAAGGAAAAGGCGCTCGGCGAAGACGTCATCACGAGCCTTTCGCCGGGCCAGGCGCTGGTCGGCATCGTGCAGCGCGAGCTGACGGCCATCATCGGCGGCCAGGAAGCGCTGGAAGGCGTCGGCAGCAACATCATGGGCGGCCGCGCCGCCGAGCTGAACCTCAACGTCACGCCGCCCGCGATCATCCTGATGGCCGGCCTGCAAGGCGCGGGCAAGACCACCACGGTCGGCAAGCTCGCCAAGTGGCTCAAAGAGAACAAGAAGAAGAAAGTGCTGACGGTGTCGTGCGACGTGTATCGCCCCGCCGCCATCGCGCAGCTGAAGACCGTTTCGGAGCAGGTCGGCGCTGACTTCTTCCCCTCGCAGCCCGACCAGAAGCCGGTAGACATTGCCGCCGCGGCGCTCGACTGGGCCAAGAAGCACTACCACGACGTGCTGATCGTCGATACGGCCGGCCGCCTCGGTATCGACGAGGCGATGATGCAGGAGATCGCCGCGCTGCACGCCCGGCTCAAGCCGGCCGAAACGTTGTTTGTGGTCGATGCGATGCTCGGCCAGGATGCCGTCAACACTGCCAAGGCCTTCAACGACGCCCTGCCGCTGACCGGCGTGGTGCTGACCAAGCTCGACGGTGATGCGCGCGGTGGCGCGGCGCTGTCGGTGCGTCACATCACGGGCAAGCCGATCAAGTTCGTCGGTGTGGCCGAAAAGCTCGACGGGCTGGAGCCGTTCTATCCCGATCGCATGGCCCAGCGGATTCTGGGCATGGGCGACATCCTTGCGCTGGTGGAAGAAGCCCAGCGCGGTGTCGACATGGAAGAGGCGCAAAAACTTGCGGCCAAGATCAAGAAGACCGGCGGCTTCGACCTCGAAGATTTCAAGGCCCAGATCGGCCAGATGAAAAAGATGGGCGGCCTGGGCAGCCTGATGGACAAGCTCCCTGCCCAGCTGGCGCAACAGGCGCAGGGTGCCAACATGGACCAAGCTGAAAAGCAGGTTCGCCGCATGGAAGGCATCATCAACAGCATGACGGCTGCCGAGCGTGCCAAGCCCGAGCTCATCAAGGCAAGCCGCAAGCGCCGCATTGCCGCGGGGGCTGGCGTGCAGGTGCAGGAAGTCAACCGTCTGCTCAACCAATTCGAGCAGATGCAAGGCATGATGAAAAAGCTCAAAGGCGGCGGCATGATGAAGATGATGCGCGCCATGGGCGGCATGAAAGGCGGCATGAAGGGGCTGTTCGGCGGCCGCTGAGCGGGCTACCCCCCTCCTGAATCGCACTTTTGATCGACACACCGAACCGTTTCACCGAACCGAAAAGATGCTGAGCGCAGAACAGGCCCGCGAACTCTGGGCCAACTCCGAAGAAATCGTCAGCGAAGACGCCGTGCGCGGCTCGCTGGACCGCATGGCCGAAGAGATCACCGAGAAGATCGGCGACACGTTCCCGATGGTGCTGTCGGTGATGGGCGGCGCGGCCGTCTTTACCGGCATGCTGCTGCCCAAGCTGGCCTTCCCGCTGGAGTTCGACTACATCCACCTCTCGCGCTACAACAACACGACGGTGGGCGGCGAGATGCAGTGGCGCGTGGCGCCGCGCGAGTCGGTCAAGGGCCGCACGGTGCTGGTGCTCGACGACATCCTCGACGAAGGCGAGACGATGGCCGCCATCCGCTCGCGCATCATCGACATGGGCGCCGCCGAGTTCTACTCCGCCGTGCTGTGCGAGAAGACGCTCAGCAAGTCCAAGCCGCTGTACCCCGACTTCTGCGGCTTCAACGTGCCTGACCGCTACGTGTTCGGCTGCGGCATGGACGCCAAGGGCTACTGGCGCAACCTGCCGACCATCCGCGCGCTCAAGAACACCTGACGCAGCACCGCGGCAAGCAAAAAGGGCCACACCTCAGTCGCCCTTTTTTGTTGCCCGCGCGTGGTTCAGAGTTGATGCGCGAATGTGCGGATGCCCTTGAGCAGCATCTCCACCGAAATCGCCACCAGAATCAGCCCCATCAGACGCTCGAAGGCCATCACCGTGCGTTCGCCGACGAGGCGCTGAATGTGCGTGGCGCTCAGCAGTACCACGGCGCACACGGCCATCGTCGCGCATAAAGAGCCAACCCACGTCCACATGCGCCCCGGCGCCTGCGATACAAGCAGCATCACCGTGGCCATTGCCGACGGGCCTGCGATGGCCGGAATCGCCAGCGGCACGATGAAGGGCTCGCCGGTGGGCTGCGACTCGGCAGCGCCTTCACGCGGGAAGATCATCCGCAGCGCGATCAGGAACAGCACGATGCCGCCTGCAATCTGCAGCGACATGTCGGTCAGGCTCATCATGCGCAGAAAGCTCTCGCCGAAGAACATGAAGACGAGCAGCAGCACGAACGCAATGCCGACCTCGCGCAGCACGACACGGCTGCGGCGCTCGGGGGCGACCTGCCGCAGCGCGGAGATGAAGATGGGAATGTTGCCGAGCGGATCGGTGATCAGCACCAGCAGGACGGTCGCCGAGAGGAATGTATATTCCATCGCCTGACGTCGATCAGGCGCCGCGACGATAAGGGCGCTCCCGCAGCCATTTGGTGGCGATCCACTTCTCGCCGCGCTCGACCGGCAGGCCGGCGTGCAACGTGTCTTCATCCAGCGTGCCGTCGGGCCGCTTGTAGACGAAGAAGACGGCGTTGCCCTTGACGGGCGCCACCTCCAGCCCGAGCTTCGGAAAGCCCGTCGCGCCGCCCGCCTGCACGCTGTTGAGGTAGATGACCATGGTCGCCACGCGCTGACCGCCGACTTCAAGCTGGCGCGCCTCGCCGCTGCGTCCGGGGTTGAAGAAATCGAAGTGCGGCTGGTATTCGCCGCCGGGCTGGTAGTTCAGCACCTGGAAGCCCTCGCCGTGTTCGACCGGCACGCCCACGGCCTGCGCGATACGCGCTTCGATCTTGGCGATCAGCGGATGCTCCCCGACCTGGAACATCCCGCCCTGGCTGGTCCGGGCCGAGATCAGGTTTTCCTCGCCCGTATCGGGGTTCACGACGGGCGAACGCTTGAGGCGGTTGCGCCCGATCGCGATCAGCTCGTCACACTCCTGGTCCGACAGAAAGTGCTGGAACAGCACGATGCGCGGCGTCTCGATTGCGAACAGGATCGGGATGTCACCATCGGCGGTATGCACGGCATTGCTGTTTTCGACCGCCTCGTCGGCGGCAGGCGTCGGCGCGGGCGCCACGACGGGGGCGGGCGCGCGGGCAGTCAGCGCCTCATCGACGACGCGGCGCGCGAAGGCGCGGTCGTAGCCGGATTGCACCATCGAAGCCACCAGGGATTCGGCCTCGAAACCTTCGGTCACGTGACGCTGCAGCCAGTCGCGCAGCGCGTCAGACATGGTCGCGTACGGTTGGGTGGTGGACATGCGGGATGGAGATGCGGGCGAGGGAAAGATGGCCTTATTGTAGGCCGACGGTTCGCCGACGGAAGATCACGAACCGCCAGCCGGCCCGCCAGCAATACGCAGCGGCGAGAACGGATTGCGCGCGGGCACTTCCGGCAGCGCTTTGGCACGGGGCGTGGGAGCAGTGGATTCCGCAGGCACCGGCGCCGATACCGTCATCGCGCTCGACTCCTGATATTGCCAGCGCTTCCAGGCGGCCAGCACGGCATTCGGATATTGGGGCTGGCCGCGGCTGCCGTTGTAACGGCCTAGCGCCAGGTACAGATTGCCGCCTTCCATGTCGAGGTAATGACGCAGGATCGTGCAGCCATACCGCAGGTTGCTTTGCAGATGGAAGAGCTTGCGCGAGTCGTTGTCGCCGATGCTGCGCGTCCAGAACGGCATCACCTGCATGAGGCCCATCGCACCGGCACTGCTGATGGCGTACTTGCGGAAACCGCTCTCCACCTGAATGAGGCCGAGCACCAGCGCCGGGTCCAGGCCGGCGCGCTTGGCCTCGTAATACGCCGTCTCGATCAGTTCGACACGTACCGACGCCTGCGGAATCTTGCCGGACATGCGCACAGACATCTCGGCCAGCCAGCGCAGGTAGCCGAGTTGCTCGTCGTTGCTGGCAAATACCGGGCGCAACGGGCGGCTGTCGGCCACGGCGGCAGACAGCGCGCTGCGCACGGAGTCCGCCAGATATTCCTCTTTCTGGGCGCCCGCCCACGCCGCCTGCGTGCCCGCGAGCAACGTCCCCGCGCACAGCGCAGTGGCGATCAGGCGGGCTGAATACAAGCGGCGCATGCGGGGTCGGTCCTGTTGTTGCGTTATTGCGCGAGACGCGCCTTCAGCGTGGCCAACACATCGGCCGGGGCCACAGCGGTGGCGGCTTCGTCGCGGCGGCCTTGAAATTCCAGCTTGCCTTCCTTGAGGCCGCGGTCGCCCACCACGACGCGGAACGGCACGCCGATCAGCTCCCAGTCGGCAAACATCGCCCCGGGGCGCTCGCCGCGGTCGTCCAGCATCACGTCGATGCCGGCGGCAACCAACTCGGCGTGCAGGCGATCGGCTTCTTCGCGCACGGCGTTGGAGCGGTCGTAACCCACGGGGCAGATCACCACCTGGAACGGCGCGATCGATGCCGGCCAGATAATCCCGCGCGCATCGTAGTTCTGCTCGATGGCCGCACCCAGAATCCGCGTGATGCCGATGCCGTAGCAGCCCATCACCATCGGCTGCGTCTTGCCGTTCTCGTCGAGGAACGTCGCGTTCATCGCCTCGGAGTAGCGCGTGCCCAGCATGAAGACGTGACCGACTTCGATCCCGCGGCAAACGGCCAGCGTGCCCTTGCCATCCGGCGAGGGGTCGCCGGCCACCACGTTGCGCAGGTCGTAGACCTCGGGCTCGGGCAAGTCGCGGCCCCAGTTCACGCCGGTGAAGTGGTAATCCTCTTCGTTGGCGCCGACCACGAAATCGCTCATGGCGGCCGCCGTGCGGTCTGCCACCACCTTCACGGGCAGCTTCGTGCCGATCGGGCCGAGATAGCCAGGGCGCGTGCCGAATGCGCGGAGGATTTCGCCCTCGGTTGCGAAGCGGAAGTCGGCCAGACCCGGCACCTTCGATGCCTTGACCTCGTTGAGTTCATGGTCGCCGCGCAGCAGCAGCAACCAGATCTGGGGCTCGCCGCCCTCGACTTCGGTGGCCAGCACGATGGATTTGATCGTGCGCTGCAGCGGAATACCCAGTTGCTCGGCCACAGCCTCGCACTTGGAGCGGCCGGGTGTATGCGTCTTGGTGAGGGCCTCGGTGGCAGCGCCACGCGGCGCGGCCGGGGCAACGGCTTCCGCAGCCTCGATGTTGGCGGCGTAGTCCGAATCCGGGCAGTAGATGATGGCGTCTTCGCCCGTATCGGCAATCACGTGGAACTCGTGCGAGCCCGAGCCGCCGATAGCGCCGTTATCAGCCGCCACGGCGCGGAATTCCAGGCCGAAACGCTGGAAGATGCGCGTGTAGGCGTCGTACATTTTCTGGTACGACAGCTTCAGGCCTTCGGCGTCGCGATCAAAGGAGTACGCATCCTTCATCGTGAACTCGCGGCCGCGCATGATGCCGAAACGCGGCCGGCGCTCGTCCCGGAACTTGGTCTGGATCTGGTAGAAATTGACCGGCAGCTGCTTGTACGAGCGGATTTCGGTGCGAGCGATGTCGGTCACCACCTCCTCCGACGTCGGCTGCATGACGAAGTCGCGCTCGTGGCGATCCTTGAAGCGCAGCAGTTCGTCGCCCATCTTGTCCCAGCGGCCGGTCTCCTGCCACAGCTCGCCCGGCTGCACCACCGGCATCAGCACTTCCACCGCGCCGGCGGCATTCATTTCCTCACGCACGATCTGCTCGACCTTGCGGATGACGCGCAAACCCACGGGCATATACGTATAGAGGCCCGCGCCAAGCTTCTTGATCATGCCGGCACGCATCATCAACTTGTGCGAGACGATCTCCGCGTCAGCGGGCGCTTCCTTGAGCGTGGAAATGAAGAATTGGGACGCTTTCATGCGACTGACAATAAGGGATGACGCGGCCAATCAAAGCCGCGAAAACAAGGGCAAAAGCCACCGGAATCAGGAGATGAGACGAGGCGCCAGGCGCACATTCGCGCAATCGGCACCCCTCCCCCAGGAGGCGCGAGTGAGCGGCAACATTTCGGCTTCTGTGACAGCCGAGCGACGGGCCGCTCTATAATCGGCGTAATTCTAAAGTATTCGAGGTGCAGTCATGCTCGATCGTGAAGGCTTCCGCCCGAACGTCGGCATCATCCTCATCAACGCAAGAAACGAGGTGTTCTGGGGCAAGCGCATTGGCGAGCACTCCTGGCAGTTTCCACAAGGCGGCATCAAATACGGCGAAACGCCCGAACAAGCGATGTTCCGCGAACTGCACGAAGAAGTCGGCCTGTTGCCAGAACACGTCCGGATCGTCGGTCGCACGCGCGACTGGCTGCGGTATGAGGTGCCGGACAAGTTCATCCGCCGCGAAATACGCGGCCACTATCGGGGCCAGAAACAGATCTGGTTCCTGCTGCGCATGGTCGGTCGCGACTGCGACATCCAACTGCGTGCCACCGAGCATCCGGAATTCGATGCGTGGCGGTGGAGCCAGTACTGGGTGCCGCTCGAAGCCGTCATCGAGTTCAAGCGCGAGGTGTATCAGCTGGCGCTGTCGGAGCTTTCCCGCTTCGTGCAGCGTCAGACCCGTGCGCCGCTGTCACCCTACGGGCGCGGCGGCCAGCACCGCGAGCGCGATGGACGCGATGGGCGCGAGAGCCGTGAGCGATCCGGCGGCCAAGGCGGCCGGAACGAGCAGTACGCCCAGCCGGCCCTGGCCGTCACCACCACGACGGTCATCGTCGAAACGGTGAGCGTATCCGCACCGGCCCCTTCCTCTCCCAACCCCGACGACACGTCTCCCAAGGACAATTCGTGAATCTGATGATGACGACACGTGGAGCGCGCAGCGCTCTCGTGCCGCTCGCGCTGGCGGCTGCGCTGGCGTTGACGGCATGTGGCCATAACCGCACCGGCGACCTCGAAGACAAGCTGTTGATGGACCCGTTCATCGACAAGCCCTTCACGGAAGACGCCGTGACTTTCCCGGCCCCGCCGGTCGATCGTGATGCCGTGCCGTTCGATGTGGGCGGCCGTGATGAATCGCCGCTGCGCTTTGCAATCGATCCGAAATCGGTGTCGATCGGCAAGGACAACGTGGTGCGCTACACGGTGCTGATCACCAGCAAGACCGGCGCGCGCAACGTCAACTATGAAGGCCTGCGCTGCGACACGGCGGAACGACGCATCTATGCGACGTTGCGCAACGACACCAACCAGTGGGTCGGCAACCGCGCGGTCGATATGAACGAAACAGCGAATGCCGAATCGGCAAGCATGAATGCCTACAAGCCCGCGACCGATTGGCAACGCGTTGGCAATGGCGGGCCGACGGACTATGCGTCGGCACTGATGCGCTCGTACTTCTGCGACGTCCGGTCAGTCGCGGGGGACGGGAAAGCCTCGACGCTGGTGCGGCGGCTCGGCGGGCAGGGCGGAAGGTATTACGGGCCCTGAGCGGCAGATACCGGCGTGCTGTATGCACGCCCCAAACACAAAGGCCAACCTCGCGAGGTTGGCCTTTTGTTTGCATGCACGCCGAGCGGCTGGATCAGAGCAGCACCAGGTTATCCCGATGCACCAGCTCGGCAGCGCTGACGTAGCCCAGCACCGCCTCAATCTCGGACGATGCCTTGCGCGCGATCAGCCGGGCCTCGGCGGAGGAATAGTTCGTCAGACCACGCGCCACCTCGCGGCCCGCCGCGTCCACGCAGGAAATCACTTCGCCGCGCGCAAATTCGCCTTGCACTTCCGTCACGCCGATCGGCAGCAACGACTTCCCGCCGGCCGTGAGCTTCTCGACCGCGCCGGCGTCAAGCACCACGCGACCGCGCAACTGCAGGTGGTCGATCATCCACTGCTTGCGCGCCGCCATTCGCCCGGTGGGGGCGCGGAGCTGGGTGCCGATGGCCTCGCCGCTTGCCAGCCGCGCGAGCACGTCAGCCTCGCGACCCGACGCGATGATGGTGTGCGCGCCCGATTTTGCAGCACGCTTGGCCGCCAGAATCTTCGTCAGCATGCCGCCCTTGCCGATGCTCGAACCGGCACCGCCGGCCATCTGCTCAAGGTCCGGCGTGCCGGCTTGCGCCTCGTCGACAAAGCGGGCGCCCGGCTCCTTGCGCGGGTCGGCGGTGTACAGGCCACGTTGGTCCGTCAGGATGATCAGCGCGTCGCCCTCGATCAGGTTGGTGACGAGTGCTCCCAGCGTGTCGTTGTCGCCGAACTTGATTTCATCGGTGACGACGGTGTCGTTCTCGTTGATGATCGGCACGACACCGAGGCTCAGCAGCGTGAGCAGTGTGGAACGTGCATTGAGATAGCGCTCGCGATCAGCCAGGTCGCCATGCGTGAGCAGCACCTGCGCCGTGCGGATGCCGTGTCGCGCGAACTCGGATTCGTACACCTGTGCCAGCCCCATCTGCCCGACGGCGGCGGCGGCCTGCAACTCATGAATTTCTTTCGGACGCTTGGCCCAGCCCAAGCGCTGCATGCCCTCGGCGATGGCACCGGAGCTGACCAGCACAACTTCCTTGCCCGCCGCCCGTAGCGCCGCGATCTGCGCAGCCCAGCGGGCAATGGCGGCCTGGTCGAGGCCACGGCCGTCGTTGGTAACCAGGCTGGAACCGACCTTGACGACAAGGCGGCGCGCATCGGCGATCAGCGAATGCAGGGCCATGGTGGGCGTGTCTCCGAAGGAAGTTTGTTGTGTTTACGCTTGATCGTCGTGGCCGACGTTGTGCAGGCTCGGGTCCAGACGCTGGTCGGGCGCGGCGGCGGCTGCATCCTCTTCGGCGCGCAGCTCGTCGAGGTACTCCTGAATCGCATGAACAAGCGCCTGCGTGCCATCGTGCGTCAACGCAGAAATGCGGTGCACCGGGCCCTTCCACTTGAAGCGCTTCACGAAGTCTTTCACGCGCGCTTCGCGTTCGTCCTCGGGCACCATGTCGAGCTTGTTCAGGACGAGCCAGCGCGGCTTATCGAACAGTTCAGCGTCGTATTTCTTCAGCTCGCCGACAATCGCCTTGGCTTCAGCCACCGGATCGACGCTCTCATCAAACGGCGCAAGATCCACGACGTGCAGCAGCACGCGCGTGCGTTGCAGGTGGCGCAGGAACTGATGCCCCAGACCCGCACCTTCCGCGGCACCTTCGATCAGGCCGGGAATGTCCGCCACCACGAACGATTTCGACGGGCCCGTCCGGACCACGCCCAGGTTCGGGTGTAGCGTCGTGAACGGGTAGTCGGCAATCTTCGGGCGCGCGTTTGAGATGGCCGTGATCAGCGTCGACTTGCCGGCATTCGGCATGCCGAGCAGACCCACGTCGGCCAGCACCTTCAACTCCAGGCGCAGGTTGCGACGCTCACCGGCCTTGCCGTCGGTCTTCTGGCGCGGCGCGCGGTTGGTGCTCGACTTGAAGTGGATGTTGCCCCAACCGCCTTCGCCGCCCTGCGCGAGGCACAGGCGCTGGCCGTCGACGGTCAGATCGGCGATCAGCTCCTCCGTGTCGGCATCGTAAATGGCCGTGCCCACGGGCATGCGCAGCGTGATGTCCTCGCCTGCAGCGCCGTAGCAGTCGGCTCCCCGGCCGTTTTCGCCGTTGCGCGCCAGATGCTTCTTGGCGAAGCGGTAGTCGATGAGGGTGTTGATGTTGCGGTCAGCCACGGCCCACACGCTGCCGCCCCGCCCGCCGTCGCCGCCATCCGGCCCGCCGAACGGGACGAATTTCTCGCGGCGCATCGAGGCGCTGCCGTTGCCGCCGTCTCCAGCGATCACTTCAATCCGGGCTTCGTCGATGAACTTCATGGAGGTCTCCGCCCGTGCGGCGTGCGCACGGCAGGTAAAAAAAAGAAATCGGCGCCACTCGCGCCATTGCTAACAGAACGCGCCTGGAAACACGCACCAAGAAGCTGCGTACCGCCCAGGATCAAGGTCGGGTTTTGTTAGCAGCCAGAAACGAAAAAGCCCCGCACGGGTGCGGGGCCTTTCTACTACAAGGCTGAATCAGGCCGCCGGAACAACGTCGACGAACTGCTTCTTGCCTTCGCCGCGGGTGGCGAACTTCACGTGGCCATCGACCAGCGCGAAGAGGGTGTGGTCCTTGCCCATGCCCACGTTCACGCCAGCGTGCGTGCGGGTGCCGCGTTGGCGGACGATGATACCGCCAGCGTTGATGGCTTGACCGCCGTACACCTTCACGCCCAGGCGCTTCGACTCGGAATCGCGGCCGTTCCGTGTGGAACCGCCGCCTTTTTTCTGTGCCATGACTGAACTCCTATCCGGTTACGTAGACGACGCAGCCTTAGGCCACGATCGAGTCGATACGCAACTCGGTGTAATTTTGACGATGCCCTTGGCGCTTTTGATAGTGCTTACGACGGCGCATCTTGAAGATGTGCACTTTGTCGTGACGACCGTGGGAGATGACGGTGGCTTTGACGGCAGCCCCGCTCACCAGCGGCGCACCAACCTTGAGTTGGTCGCCGGCGCCCACTGCGAGCACCTGGTCAAGCGTGATTTCTGCGCCAACGTCCGCCGGTATCTGTTCTACTTTCAGTTTTTCGCCAGCAGCAACCTTGTATTGCTTACCGCCGGTTTTTACGACCGCGTACATTGTCGGACCTCGATAAAAGAACTAAAACGTGACTCTTGTGCCACTCGCCGCCCACATGCGCGGACAACGGACACAGAGAACTCGCAACTATACAAGAAAAACCCAAGCAAATCAAAGACTAATACCTGGCACGTGTGCTGCGCCTGCGCAACGGCCCGCCACGTCAAGCGTGGGGCGCCCCGCCATCGGGCAAACCGCCTTGTTGCTCTATAATCTCGCGGTTTTTTGCGCTGTTTGTCCGCGCGCAAGTCGACCATCAGCCACACGTTTTCTGTCGGAATTCGCCTTGACCCAGACCTCCGCCTCCGTCCTGCTCGCCCCTGTCGCAGAAGACATGCGCGCCGTCGATGCCGTGATCCGCCGCCGCCTTGGCTCGGAGGTGGTACTGATCAACCAGATTGGCGAGTACATCATCAGCGCCGGTGGCAAGCGCCTGCGTCCGGTGATCCTGCTGCTGGTGGCGAATGCGCTGGGCTACAAGGGTGAACATCAGCATGAGCTGGCCGCCGTGGTCGAGTTCATCCACACCGCCACGCTGCTGCACGACGACGTGGTTGACGAATCGGACCTGCGCCGCGGCCGCAAGACCGCCAACGCCGTGTTCGGCAATGCGGCCAGCGTGCTGGTGGGCGACTTCCTGTACTCGCGTGCCTTCCAGATGATGGTGCAGGCGAACAGCATGCGCATCATGCAGATCCTGGCCGACGCAACCAACATCATTTCCGAAGGCGAAGTTCTGCAACTGCTGAACATGCACGACCCGGACGTGACGGAAGAGCGTTACCTGCAGGTCATTCGCTACAAGACCGCCAAACTGTTCGAGGCAGCCGCCCAGATCGGCGCGGTGCTCTCGGGCGCGGGCGCCGCCATTGAAGAAGCCGCTGCTGAATACGGCCGCCGCATCGGCACCGCGTTCCAGATCATCGACGACCTGCTCGACTACACCTCCACCGCCGACCAGATGGGCAAGAACGCCGGAGACGACCTGCGCGAAGGCAAGCCGACGCTGCCGCTGATCCATCTGCTATCGAACGGCACGGAAGAGCAGCGCGCGCTGGTGCGCCAGGCCATCGAGCAAGGCGGCACGGAACATTTCGACGCCATCTTCGCTGCGATTCAGGCTTCTGGCGCGCTGGAGTACACGCGTCAGGCCGCCGAGCGCGAAGCCGCAGCGGCCGAAGCTGCAGCAAACGCATTACCCCCTTCCCTTTTCCGTCAGACGCTGATAGACTTGTGTGCTTTCTCGCTGCAACGTCAGTCCTGACACGCACGAGATCTGCGAAGAAGCATCGGGGTGTAGCTTAGCCTGGTAGAGCGCTACGTTCGGGACGTAGAGGCCGGAGGTTCGAATCCTCTCACCCCGACCAGAATTTTCCTTGTAAATCAAGGACATCAAGCCCAGCAATCGCTGGGCTTTTTGCTTTCTGGTCGCCATCTGTGCCAATTCTGTGCCACGACCGCGTCGTTTCGGGCTCTCCGGGCGAATGGCTAAAAACATTCGCTTCACAGGTTTCCATCCATTCACTAGGAAACCGCATCGTGGCCACCATCGAGAACCGCAGCAAGTACGTCGTCTCCGTCAAAAACAACGACGCCCTGCAACGCACCTTTCCGTTCAGCGAGCTCCAGCGTGCCAAGGCGTACTGCGTAGAGCTGCGCGAGCAGGGCTACAAACCCAAGCTAGGCCAGCTCGAGGACACCTTCCTCGTGCGCATTCGCCAGAAGGGCCACAAGGCACAGCAGTTCACCGTCGACTCGCTGGCCGAGGCCGAGTCCGCCGTCGCCCGCATCGAAGCCGAACGCCGCGCGGGCCTGTTTCGCGACTACACCCGGGCGCACAACGTTACCTTCGCCGACCTGATTCGCCGCTACATGGAAGAAGAGGGGCCGCAACACAAGGGCTGGCACAAAGTCGAGCGCTACAAGTGCCAGGGTTGGCTCGATGACCTGGCGGGCAACCTGGCGCAACGCGACGCCCAGCGCGCGGCGGAAATAGTCGCCACCGGCCGCGCCGGCACAGCCCGTCGCGCGATGCGCGTGCCGGCCACCGGCCTGCAGTGGATGGAAAAGCCGTTCGCGCAGGTCGAGACGATGGATATCGAGGGCTACATCCGCGACCGCCTGGACGTGGTGGCCGATGCCACCGTCGACCGCGAAATCGACGTGCTGTCGGCGATTTGCAACGTCGCGGTCAAGGTCTGGAAATACCGCGTCGACGACAACCCGATGACCGGCGTGCGCCGCCCGCGCTACTTCAACGAACGTGACCGGCGCCTCAAGTCTGGCGAATGGGAGCGGCTGCTGGCTGCCGCCATCGAGGAAGACCGCCTGCGCTCCATCGAGCTGCGGGCGCAGGAACTGATGGGCGACGCCCGGGCACAGGCTGCGCTGCGCCCGACGGTCTATCAGAAGAAAGGCCTCATCAAGGACGCCCTGGCCGAGTGCCGCGCGCAGGCCGAGCAGGACTATGAACACGTCGCGCTGTATGAGACCCTCGTCCAGTTCCAAGTCATGACCGCCGCGCGCCGGGGCGAAACCCTGGGTACGACGTGGGACAACGTCGACCTGGAAGCGCGCACGGTGTATCTGCCGGAGACCAAGAACGGCCGCCCGCGCAAGCTGCCGCTGCGCGCGGAGTTGGTCGCACTGCTGGAGGCCCTGCCACGCACCGACGACCGGGTCTTTCCGCTGTCCGAAGACGCGCTCAAGAAGGCGTGGAAGCGCATCTACGTGCGCGCTGCCATCGAGGACCTGCACATCCACGACCTGCGCCACGAAGGCATCAGCCAAACCGCCGAAACCGGGCAGTTCTCGCTGGTCGACCTGCAGGAGTTCAGCGGGCACCGCGACGTGCGCATGCTGCTGCGTTATTCGCACCTGTGCACCACCAAGCTGGCGCACCGGCTCGACGCCGCCTTCGCCGATGGTGGCCAGCGCTCGACGACCCAGGTCCACCGTGGCCGCCTGCGCCTGCGGGCCGGCCAGGAGCTGTCGGTGGCCACCATCCTGGCCGATGCGCCGGAAGCCGCGCAGCCGAAGCCGGTTGAGCCGGCCCGCAGCAAGCCGGCACTGGTGAGCAACGTGATTACGTTCCCCGGCGCACGTGCCGCCGGCGGCATCCACGCGGGCCGCTAAGGCGGGTTCCCGGGCTGCGCATCGGCCCGGGTTGCGCCGGAGGACTCAGCGCCATGCGCCGCCAGCACCACGAGCGCACGTCGCGTGGCGAAGCGCCGAAGCCGTCGTCGGCTACTAGATTCGCGCCTATGGCGTCTAGGCAAACCGGGCGCCCGTGACACCGCCCGGCCACTCACTGGGGCCTGGCTTTGGGTAGTTGGCGCGGCGCGCTGGTCAGGCGGCCGCCAAGGCCGGCGCTTGCCCCTGCGTCAAGAAGCTCAGGTCCAACAGGAATGCCACGATTTGCTCGGCCAAATCGCGCGAGCGCTGCTCGATATAGCGCTGCCCCACAATCCCCTTGCTGTCGCGCAGTGCCTGCAAGTGGGACGGCCAGTACCCGTTGTGCATGCCCTTCTGGTCGATAGCGCGCAGCTTTTCCAACGGTGCAAGCTTGCCGAGCGAACCATTGGAACTCTTCTCGAGCAAGGCGCCATTGCCAAGTCGATTGATGAGGCTCACGCGCGCCTTCTCATCCAGCGTCAAGACTTGCTCAATTTCAGTCTGGGCTTGCAGCACGTCAGCATCGTTCTCTGCGCCGGGCCCAATTTGCATGCTTTCCACAGCTTGGGGCAGCACATGCTCGAACTCGAACTGGGCGACCTGCGTATACGAGAGCTTGACGCCCATGGACCTAAAATCCGCGACCGCCAGCAGCACGCGGGCGAAATTTCGCTGGCGAGACAAGCCAAATTCGCCGGCCACCAGCGTGTCATGGAGCTCCGTGCGGACGTAGGCGACTAGGTCCGGCGTAATCGCATGACCGCCGGCGGCCTCGCCGCGCGCCTTGTAACCGAGGCCATTCGCCACATATAGAAACGCCTCCTGCAGGGACAGCTTGCTTGCCAGGTCCCGCGTGAGGTTGATGGTCGAGCGATTCGAATAGCTCGCTACCCGCAGCAGCAGCAACATCTTGAACAAATCCTTGACCGCATTGCTCTTGGCCAAGGGGTGAGGATTCGCCTGTTCGGCTTCCCAGACACGTGCCACCAAGACCCATAACGACGAGACGGGAATCCGCACCAGCATCCTGTACAGGTCGACGTAGCCCGTCAGGGAGGGGTTGCTCGTGTCGAGCACATAACTCTGAAAACTGTCGAGGGCGCGCAGACTGTTCAGCACCGCTTGCTGAGCGTCATTGGCCGTGCTGCGGCCGACAGAGCGCACCTTGGCGAGGAGGTGACGTACCCATTGCGACGCCTTGGTGTTACCGTCCTTGCTCTCGTAGCGGGCGATATAGTCACACAGGCTTTCGCCATCAAACGCCACAATTTCGCTCTTCTTGACGCGCTCCGCGATTTCACCCGGGTTGTCCGTCTTGAAGCCCTTGAAGCTGCGGAACAGCGAATTCAAGAGTTCGGGCGACGTCAGCGGGCGTGTTTGGCCGTTGATTTGCGCAAAAATCTCTGCCGCCTGGTCATCCAGTACAATGCGGTCAACGTCGTTATTGCCCTTGGGCTCGAGAATCAGTAGGGCAAGGCTGAACGTTGTTTGACGCTCGGCGTAGTGCGAGAAGTGTCGATACAGCGCCGACAGGGAAAGCGCATCGAGATGCTCCCGAATGCCCACGAACGCGGCGTACAGCGGGATGGTGGCAATCTGCTCGATTTTGGCGCGGAGGTTTGCCTCCTCGTTACGCGTCTCCCGCACCGCCTCCGCAACCACCGCCCGTTCGGCGAGGATTTCCTGCGTGAGACTGGTCAGCTGCGCAAGCTCCCTTTCTTCCGCCTCGGACAACCCCTCGGTACGCTGTTTGCTCTGCAGCCTTTCGCGAGCTTGGTGCGGGATGTTTCTCGTAGTCCGTTGGCTCCGTACTTCAAGTAGGTGCGCGTGAGATTTTTCAATCTCGGCCTCGAGGGCTTTGATGCGGGCATCCGACTCGACGAGGAACGTGCGCAGGTTTGCCACCGTCCCATCTTCATCGACCATGAACTCGATGTTGGCGTTGGCAATCTTTGCGAGCGCGTCGACGTGGTCTTGGTTGCGGCTCAGCTCCCCGAGTATGTCCTGCGTGTCGTCCGACAGCTCTGACTTCGCTTCGTAGGCTTTGAGCCGCGATTCACGCTCGGCTAGCAAGGCAACCGCGACTACGGTCGACGTCACCAGCCGGTGCTGTCCGTCTGTGACGAACATCTCGTTGGCACTCGGTGCAGCCCGGCTCCAGGGCGTCTGGCAATAACCGAAGACCGAGCCAAACAGGTTATTGGCCTTGGGGTTGGCCAGAAAATCTCGGAAATACTCCACCGCTTTTTCAGGGGTCCAGCCGTACGGCCGCTGAAAGATGGGCGTTCGAAGCGCCTGGCACGAGCAAAGGTCGACGAGTGTCGGCGTGTACACCTTAACCTCAGTGCTCATGACGATGTTCCCCCTCGTTTAGCTTTGTGGAAAACGGCCGCCGCCCCGACGGCTCCCCCGGGCGCCGGAAGGCAGATTAGCACTTTCAAAGCAGGCCCATCAATTCCAATGGGCCCCGGCAGCCCGGCGCGCCAGCCCCCGATACGGCCAATAAGAGCCGCACGTACCGACTTATAGCAACGCCGGGGTCGTGTACGCTGCAAAGGTCTCACTTCCAACCGCTTGCATAGCAGCGACCACGGGGACACCTTGCCCGAGTCTCGCGTCCTATTCCTCGATTTCGATGGTGTCCTGCACGCAGTTGACGAGCCGCCGCTCAATGGCGGCGGCCGCCTGATGGCAAACCCGCGCCTGTTCGCTTGGCGGCCAGTGTTGGAAGACATCCTTGCGCCGTACCCCAAAGTTCGCATCATCGTCAGTTCAGACTGGCGGCGCTTGCTCGACGATGACAACCTAAAGCGTGCGCTCGGCCCGTTGGCGCCCCGTTTCACCGGTGTGGTGGAGCGCTGGTGTGCGTCACGGGTCGACGAGATTCTCACCAAGGCACGGCGCCGCAAGCTGACGACGTGGCTTGCCGTCGATGACCACCCCACGGTGGTTGCGGCCAGCCGACGCGACGTCCGCTTCATTGCCTGCGAGTCTGATACCGGCCTGAGCGCCCTGCCGGTACAGGCGAGACTGCGCGCAGCGCTGACAAACCTCGTCGACCGGTTGTAGTTCGCCCACCCGGCGGCGGCTAACGCGAGGCGCGCTATACAGGCCCCGGATAACTATTCAAACGAAGATAATTCGTATGGCGTGACATCAGCCCGCCTGTCGCCACAAACCATGGAGCAGCCACGAGTTCCGACCGCTGGCGTCGCCGAGACCGGCAATGTTGCTGGTGAACATCCCTGTCAAATACAGAAATTTCTCATGCTCGCCCTTGACGTTCATACCTCTCAGGTTCCCGAGATGTTTCAGCGCTTCTGCACTGCCATTGGGGAAGAGCATTGGCGCAAGCGAGTTCGGCAATGCAAACAGGAGATGAAGGGAAACGTGTTCCTACACGACTATCTGGTTCGCGAGAACGACATGGCGTTTCAGCTCGACCATTTGAGCGAACTCGTCCACCGGTTTGGGCGTATCCCGCTGGCTGAAGCGGAGAATCATCATGTTTACCCAGCCTTGGCTCTGGTGGCGCAGACGCTATCCGTCCTCGACGCATCCAAGAAGGACGATGCAGAGCGCTTTCGTCGCCGCCTGCACGGGGCCTTCAAGAACCCTGCAGATATGCGGGGACTTCGATTGGAATTGGTCGCAGCGACACATTTTGCGAGGCGTGGCCAGAGAATTTCTTGGCCGGAGACCAATGGTACCGGCACCTTCGACCTGCTCGTCGAAGGTGATGGACATGCCCCCTTAGAGGTCGAGTGCAAATCCATTGGTGAGGATAAGGGACGCAGAATTCACCGCCGTGAAATTATCGACTTCGCCGCGCTCTTGAAGCCCCACGTGCGTTCCACCACAAGCGGTTTGCGTCGAGGATTGTCGGTCGTCGTGACAGTTCCCGACCGTCTACCGAGTTCCCACCGGGAGAAAGTTGACCTTGCCAAGGCGCTGGGACACATCATCTTCGCAGGGAGCACGGGTGACCTGGCCGATGGTACCTCTGTCAGGATGACGGAGTTTGATGTCGCCCAGGCCGTCACGGGGTCGCAGCCAGACCCCAGCGAGCTGCGCGCAACCGTCGACGCGATTAGCGGCACCAACAACCGCTCGGCCATCGTGATTGGTACGCGCGAAGGCGGAATGTTGACCTTGACGATTCAAAGCCGGCGCGACGACGCGTTCATGGCATCTGTGTTCAACACACTGAGCGATGCCGCCAAACACCAACTCACCGGCACGCGGGCTGGAATGCTCCTGACCGGCTTTGATGGACTTGATGGTGAGCAGTTGCGCTCCATTGCCGCACAGGACCAGGATTCATCTCAGCCCGCAACTGCGCTGCGCGTGGCGGCTAGTCGATTCCTATCTTCTGACACGCGCAACCATGTCGTTGGCGTCGGCTTCGTGAGCAGAAGCGCTCTTCGGGCACCCACAAGTGGCTTGGTCGAGTCCGGAGGGACCGCGTACTACTTCCCCAAGCGGGAAAGCACGTTTTGGTGTGACGGCTTTAGCGGAATGTTTGAGTGGTCATCTAAGGTCACGGCGACGTAGATATGGCCCCCCCCCCCGCAGCGTCGAGGCCGTCATCCGCGATAACTGTCACCAACCCGGTGAACACTACGGCGAAGGCGACGGAGCAAGTCAGTTTCGGTCAGGCGGCGAGAAATACCTGCGTGCGGTGATACCGCAGATACTCTTGATGAGAAGCTGAGACGACGGAAAGCTGCCACGCGGGGTTGATACCAAGTTGCGCTACGGCGTCAGCAGGCAATCGGCTGCTTACCACTAGTTCACCAGCATCCGTAAACGTAATCCAACCCCCATCAAACAAGGCGTCGAGGTGCGGCGCCAGCAGGAGTCCGTTGAAGACGTCTAATCGTTCGTCGTCGGTCTCGCATTTCGCCCATGGTTTGATGTGGGAAGCTCTGAGGAGCGGCACGACCCCCAGCCCCGTCACCGCACAACGGCCCTGCCAGTACGCTACGAGCGCATCGCGGAAGATGCTCTGTCCAACTCGCTGCACGACAAGCCGCTCGGCTTCCGTCGATGTCGGCAACATTTTCACTTCGGCAGCGAATCGCGCAGGCGCGTCGCGGGCCAAGACGCGGGCAATCGGAACCGAGCGAAGCAGCAAACGGTAGAGAACCTCATAGTCGGCAACTCCCTCTACCCGTGCGGCCCAGGGCGGCGCCTCTTGCAACGTCGACGAAACCGCACAGTCGGCTGCGGTCTTTTTCCCCCAATCCGCATCGGAGAACCCGACACAATAGTTGCCTTCTACCACCTGGGACACACCAAGAACGTATGGAAAAGCGCTGGACCGGAACATCAGCCAGCCCCCCTCCACCATGGGTGTGATGTCAAAGCCGGCATCCACCGCCGCCTTTTCCACTCTGACTCGTTCAAGCATCACACATCCCCCATCGACACCGGACTATTCCACCCAGGCCTCGAATCCTTTGGATTCGATTGCCTGCAATAAGGCCTTTTTGGCAGTGTTAGGAACGGCGAGCAGGAGCAGGTCTCGCGCCCGTGTTACTGCGACATAACCGATTCGGCCGTCTTCAGTTGTTGTGCCTTCCACCAACTTGTTGATGTCAGCCGTCCGAGCAAGGTAGAGAACGGCCGTCACCCCCTCCCCCTTCACCTGATGCACCGTATCGACGCGAATCCCTGCACCCCCAGCCGCAACCAAATCAGTTTCCCATAAGGGCTTATCTGGGAGGTCCTTGATGGTAAGGTTGCGCCCCCAGTTCTGCGACCGTGCAATATCGGTTTGACTCTCCACGGCTTCCAGCAACGCCTCAACGCGCGCCTTGAGTTGTGGGTGCCAAGTCGATTTGGCTTGCAATGTGGCGGCTGGCAGCCCTTCAGCGGGCGACCGAAGAAACTCCCAAAGCAATCGACGCGCTTGTCGCGCGCTCCCTTCCGCAGTCGACGTAAGCACGTCTTGTTTGAAATCGTTGGGCGCGTTCTCGATAAGTCTGACGAACGCGTCAACGACACACCTGAACGCCTCAGCAATATCGCCACCACGGTCGCGAAAAATCGCGGCGCGCGCAAACAGGCCCGTCGCGCCGACACCGATATCGCTCTGTCCCCCAGTTAGACGCTGAACCGTCGAGTTACCCCGACAGACAACCACCGCGTCCTCCTTGTCGTACTGATTGGCTTCGAGGATTCCCGCGAATGTCGCCATCAGGTCGTCCAGCTTGTCTTCATCGTATGGCAGGTGGAACGCGCCATGCCTCCTCGGGCCAGGTTCGCGAATCGGCGTGCAGCCGGCTCCGGCGAGGTGATTGGCGACATTGACTATAGAATTCACCGAGCGACGATTCTGAGACAGGGAGAAGTTCACCACCTTCGGCTTCGTTCCGTACTCCCTCAGGAAGCTGCCATCTGCTCCAGCAAATTCGTAGATACCTTGGTTGGGGTCCCCGATTAGCGAGACGGTCGAACCGCCCCCGGCGAGTGCATCGAGTAAAGCCCCATGTAGCGGCCCGACATCCTGTGCCTCGTCGACCAAGATATGCGGAAACCGGTAGCACAACGCTTGCAGGAGCCAATCCTTCTCAGCCAGTGCACGCAACGCCCAATAGCGTCCAAGCTCATGTGTGTAGGCGCCCGCTTTACCGAGTTTCTCAATAACGTCCTGAGCCTTCCAAGCCTCTACCGGTACAGGGGGCTTGCCCGCCGCCTGCAGTAAGTACTCAAGCGTCCCATCGCTTTTGAATTGGACACGAAGCTCACTGATGGGATGAGGATACTTGCCGTCGAAAACGGTGAACCCCCTGAGAAACGGCTCAGTTCCATGAACCAGGAACGGGCTCCTTGATGCACCCATTGTCCTTGCTCCATGTGGTCGCAAAACGTAGGTGGTCAGGAACGAGTCGACCGTCCCAATAAGCACACGCTGCGACAAGCCTGGCAGCGTGCGCAACAGCGTGCCAAATTCTTGCTTGAAGGTGTCTACGGCTACGTTCGAGTAAGAAAACAGCGCCACATATCCATGACTGTCGCCGAGCCGTCGCCGCACCTCGACCAAGCGGCGCACTGCCGTTACTGTCTTCCCGCTGCCCGGACAGGCAATCACACATTGCGGGACGAGGTCCCCTCCAATGATGGCTTCCTGCTCTGGCGTCGCGATGAAGCCCATATCATTCGGCCGTAATGAAATTGAGGGCATCGGCAAGATAATCCGGCACTTCGATATCAAGCCCGTCCGAAACAATCGCCTGGGCCAACGCTTGACCGTAGGCACCTTTCTGGACGTTCGCCTTGCCTTCTCCTCGCTCGAACATTCCTTTGAAGAGCACTTTGGCCTTATCCTCGTCCTTGGCTGCTTCCACGTCCGCTGCCAAGTCCTTTGCGATGCCAGGATGCAGGTCTTTGAGGGCTTCAAGCATCGTCGCACGATTCGTGGCAGTCATTGCCAAGTCGTACTCCAGTGTCTTCGCGGCAAGAAACGGACGGACAAAGGTGTCTGATTGCGCTTGGATGCTCTTTGCCGTTGCAGACGGCTCATGATGCTCGCCAGGCTGAGGGTAGATTCCTGTGGGGTCACCGTCGGTGACCACAGCAACTGGTACTTTTAGCGCCGTCTCACCAAACAGCGGCAGGAAAGCATCGAAATTCAGGCCATCCGTGCTGATGACACTGACGGAGTGCTTCCTCAAGTCTATGCCGAGTTTGTGCGCCATGGCTTCGACCAAAAAAAGCTCTGCAGTGCCTTCAACCAAGATGATTCGTCTGGCGAAGAAGATTTCCGCTCTCGTCACGTTGAGATAACGCTGGAGCTTCTCCTTCTTCCGCTTCTCAAAAGCTATTTCCCTAGGGGCAAGACAGCCAACGGCTTCTGACGCCTCATAGATGCAACTGATGGAGTCAATATCGGCGAGCGCAGCAAAGTTCGGCGAGTGGCTGGTCACGAACACCTGGACTGGATTCTCGTTGACAGCGGGTGTCTCGACTGATTTGAGATACTGCAACAACACCGCTTGAAGCTGGGGGTGCAAATGCGCCTCAGGCTCTTCCACGATGAGTGCGCGGTAGGCTGCCTCTTTGTTCAACGAAAGCTCGCTGAGCACGACCGCCATGTAAATGAGGTTATTGAAGCCGAGTCCATTCTGCTCGACGTCGAAGTCGGCAACCGCTAACGCCAAACGTGCCGCGACGCGCTGGAAATCACTCGGGCTCAAGCCAACGGCCAGCTTTTGGCTCAACACCTTGCCGAGCATGTCCGTATGCCTCTTCGTAATCGCGGCCTGGGTGTCGGTGATGGGCTTCTTCGCACGCAGTTCAGTGTCCAGCTTGGTGAGGGTTTCGACGACCTCCTGACGGCTTGCGTCGTCCGACAGCCGTTGCACCAGGCGCGCAAGTTGGCTGCTGCGACTTGGTCTCAGACCTTGAGCGGGGTCCCGTAGGGGTGGCAGATATACGGCCCGCAGGTCCTCCAGCATCTCGGATGCAATGGGATTGTCCTCGTGGTCTCCGCACCAACGCCGGACCCGCAAGCGTCCACTGTCGTCTGGATTCGAATAGCGAACAGTTAGGTGCGCCTCGTATTCCGTTTCGCCCTTCGCGTTGGTCGTCGGTTTCAGTGCGGTCAGAAAATCCGCCTCTTCCGACTTACTCAGCCCAGCGAAGACGTAGCTGAACGTCGCCTGCGCCGACTGCGCACCTGCATCTGTTACATGAAGGTCATAGCTGCTGACCCGCAGCGCGCCCTCATCCCCTGCCGAGAGAAGCACGCGCAAAGCATCAACTACCGCCGTCTTGCCTGCGTTGTTGGGGCCAACAAGTACGTTGAGC
>NZ_JASATD010000037.1:0-39627 GCF_038440115.1 Ralstonia sp. OTU4908
CAAAGAAAGTGAGTCGGCCCCGGCAGGGGACGAAACGGAGATGGACCAACAAGGCCCACCCAAAAAGCAAGAGACACACAACCCCTGCACCAAAAGTGCAGAACATGTCCCAAGCACAGTTCCAGGAGATTGCAGCAATGTCCGACCGCATCGTCATCGCCTCAGCAGCCCGTACTCCGATGGGCGCCTTCCAGGGCGAACTCGCCAGCCTCACTACCCCGCAACTCGGCGCCGCTGCCATTCGCGCGGCGGTCGAACGTGCGGGCCTGAAACCGGAACAGATCGAAGAAGTCATCATGGGCTGCGTTCTGCCTGCGGGCCAGGGGCAGGCGCCGGCGCGTCAGGCCGCACTGGGCGCGGGTCTGCCGTTGTCGGTGGGCTGCACGACGGTCAACAAGATGTGCGGTTCGGGCATGCGCGCAGCCATGAACGCGTATGACGCGCTGCTCGCGGGCTCGGTCGACGTGGTGGTCGCGGGCGGCATGGAAAGCATGACGAATGCGCCGTACCTGATTCCGAAGGGCCGTGGCGGTTATCGCATCGGGCACGGCATGATCTACGACCACATGATGCTCGACGGCCTGGAAGACGCCTATGAAAAGGGCCGCGCCATGGGCACCTTCGGCGAGGACTGCGCCGAGAAGTACGGCTTCACGCGCGAAGCCCAGGACCACTTCGCGATGACGTCCGTGCGCCGCGCGCAGGAGGCCACCGAATCCGGCGCATTCCGCTGGGAAATCACGCCCGTTACCGTGTCGAGCAAAGCGGGCGACACCGTCATCGACACCGATGAAGGCCCGCGCCGCATCAAGGTCGACAAGATCCCCTCGCTCAAGCCCGCGTTCAAGAAAGACGGCACCGTAACGGCCGCATCGTCTTCGTCGATCAACGATGGTGCGGCTGCGCTGGTGATGATGCGCGAGTCGACTGCCAAGCAACTCGGCATCACGCCGCTCGCCGTGATGCTCGGCCACACCACGCACGCACAGGCACCGGGCTGGTTCACCACGGCGCCGGTCACCGCCATCGACAAGCTGTTCAAGAAGCTCGACTGGAACTCGGGCAACGTCGACCTGTTCGAGATCAACGAGGCGTTTGCCGTGGTGCCGATGGCCGCGATGCACGACCTGAAGATCCCGCACGAGAAGGTGAACGTGAACGGCGGCGCGTGCGCGCTGGGTCATCCGATCGGTGCATCGGGCGCGCGCCTGATCGCGACGCTGCTGGGCGCGCTGCAACACCGCGGCGGCAAGCGCGGTGTTGCCAGCCTGTGCATTGGCGGCGGTGAAGCCACGGCCGTCGGCATCGAACTCTACTAAGGCACGCGCATGACGAACGCAACGTCCCGCCGCACGCGTACCGCGCTCATCCTGGGCGCGTCGCGCGGCATCGGTCTGGAGACCGTCAAGCAATACCGAACGGATGGCTGGCGCGTGATCGCCACCGTGCGCTCGCAAGCAGCCGCAGAAGAATTGCAGGCGCTGGGCGCGGAAACGCACGTGCTGGATCTGACTGACGCCAATGCCGTTGCCGGGCTCGCGTGGAAGCTCGACGGCGAAGCGCTGGACGTGGCGATCTACGTAGCGGGCATCTACGGCCCGCGCACGCAGGGCGCCACGCCCGTCAGCCAGGCGGATTTCGATGCCGTGATGCACACCAATGTGTGGGGCCCGATGAACGTGCTGCCCGCCGTGCTGCCCATGGTGGAAGCCGGACGCAATGGTGCGGACGAAGCCGGCGGCGTGCTCGCCGTCATTTCCAGCCGCATGGGCAGCATCGGCGACATGGAGAGCAACGGCGGCTGGCTGTATCGCGCGAGCAAGGCAGCGGTGAACGCCGTGCTGCGCGCCGTGTCGATCGATGCCAAGAACGCCACGTGCCTGACCTTCCATCCGGGCTGGGTGCAGACCGACATGGGCGGCGCGGGCGCGGCCATCACGCCGCAGCAGAGCGTGGCCGGCATCCGCCGCGTGATTGCCGGCGCCACGCGCGCCGACAACGGCGGGTTCCGCAACTACGACGGCAGCGTCATTGAATGGTGAGGGCGGAACGATGCTGCTGACCCAAGAGCAAGAGATGATTCGCGACGCCATCCGCACCTTCGTGCGCGAGGCGATCACCCCGCACGCTGCCGCATGGGACCGCGATGCGACGTTCCCGAAAGACGTGCACCGCCAGCTCGGCGAGCTGGGCGCCTATGGCGTGGCCGTGCCGGAAGAACTCGGTGGCGCGGGGCTCGACTACCTGTCGCTGGCGCTGATCCTGGAAGAGATTGCTGCCGGCGACGGCGGTACCTCCACCGTCATCAGCGTGAACAACTGCCCCGTGTGCAGCATGCTGATGGCGTTTGCGAACGGCGCGCAGAAGCAGCAGTGGCTTGTGCCGCTGGCGCGCGGCGAGATGCTCGGCGCGTTCTGCCTGACCGAGCCGCACGTCGGCTCCGACGCATCGGCGCTGCGCACCACGGCCGTGCGCGATGGCGACCACTGGGTCTTGAACGGCGTGAAGCAGTTCATCACCAGCGGCAAGCATGCCGACGTGGGGATCGTCATGGCTGTGACGGACAAAGCTGCAGGCAAGCGCGGCATCAGCGCGTTCCTGGTGCCGACCAAGACGCCGGGCTACATCGTCGCGCGACTCGAAGACAAACTCGGCCAGCACTCGTCCGACACGGCGCAGATCGTGTTCGAAGACTGCCGCATCCCCGCCGATTGCCTGTTGGGCGAAGAAGGCGCGGGCTACAAGATGGCGCTGTCCGGGCTGGAAGGCGGGCGCATCGGCATTGCCGCGCAGAGCGTGGGCATGGCGCGTGCGGCCTTTGAGGCAGCGCTGGCGTATGCCAAGGAGCGCGAAAGTTTCGGCCAGCCGCTGTTCGCGCACCAGGCCGTGCAGTTCCGCCTGGCCGAGATGGCGACGCGTGTGGACGTCGCGCGGCAGATGGTCTGGCATGCCGCCAGCCTGAAGGACGCCGGCCTGCCGTGCCTGAAAGAAGCGGCCATGGCAAAGCTCAACGCCAGCGAGATGGCCGAACGCGTCTGCTCCGACGCCATCCAGGTCTTCGGTGGTTACGGCTACGTCAGCGACTTCCCGGTGGAGCGCATCTACCGCGACGTGCGCGTGTGCCAGATCTACGAGGGCACGAGCGATATCCAGAAAATCTTGATCGCCCGCGCGCTGGCGTAGGCATTTTTGGGGAAGGCGCAGCACAACAAGGGGAGCACACCATGAACGGGGCCATCGATTTCTACTTCGACTTCTCATCGCCGTACGGCTACTTCGCCAGCACGCGCGTGGAGGAACTCGCCCAGCGGTACAACCGGGCGACGGCATGGCACCCGATCCTGCTGGGGGTGGTCTTCAAGACCACCGGCGGCTCCCCGCTGCCGCAGGTGCCGCTCAAGGGCGATTACGCGTGGCGCGATTTCGAGCGTACCGCGCGCTTCAACGGCATTGAATACCGCAAGCCGACGCACTTCCCGCTGCCCACGCAATACGCCGCGCGGGCCACGCTGTGGGTGCATGACCATCACGGCGGGGAGCGCGCGATCGACTTCGCGCGGGCCGTCTACCGCGCACTGTTCGTTGACGACATCAATATCGGCGAGCCGACCGAGGTGATGAAGATTGCCGACGCGATGGGCATCGACGGTGCCGCGCTCAACGCCGGCGCAAGCAGCCAGCAGATCAAGGACCAGCTCAAGGCCGAGATCGACCTGGCGATGTCGCGCGGCGTGTTCGGCTCGCCCTACGTGATCGTCGACGGCGAGGCGTTCTGGGGCTTCGACCGCTTTGACCAGATTGAAGCGTTGCTGCGCGACGGACGCATATAAGGCCACATCCACAACGGCGGCAGATGCACGAACCGCCGCCAACGAACCAACAACGAAGAGCGCATGACTGCAGTGACCTCCTCTGTTTCAAACCACCCGCGCTTTGACGCGATCCTCTTCGATTGCGACGGCGTGCTGGTCGACAGCGAACCCATCGTCAACCGGCTGATCTGGGAGATGCTGATCGAGCTTGGCATCGACATCAGCCTGGAAGATTCCATCCAGCGTTTCCTCGGCAAGGCCATCCGCGAAGAGCTGGATGCGATTGCCGAGATGCGCGGCGCACCGCTGCCGCCGAACTGGTTGTCCACCTTCCAGGCGCGACGCAACGTGCTGCTCGAAGCCGAAGTGGAAGCCGTGCCGCATATCGGGCACGCCATCGATGTGCTCTCCAGGCTCGGCCTGCCGATGGCCGTGGCTTCCGGCGCGGATCGCATGAAGGTCGAGCTTCAACTCAACCGCACCGGGCTGATCGAGCACTTCCAGCCCACGGACGTGCGCATTTTTTCGGCCACGGAAGTCGCACGCAGCAAGCCCGCACCCGACGTGTATCTGCTGGCCGCCAGCAGCTTGGGGGTATCGCCGTCGCGCTGCCTGGTGATCGAAGACAGCCCCACGGGCGTTACCGCTGGGCACGCTGCCGGCATGACGGTGCTGGCATACGCGGGCCGCAACGCGCCCGGCCCGTTGATCGCCGCTGGCGCGGCGCGCACGTTTACCGACATGCGCGAGCTGCCGGAACTGCCGGAGTTGCTGGCCTGATGCCTGCTGCACAAACCCAGCCCATCGGCGCGGCCGACGCGTGCCCCTGCGGCAACGGCGCCTATGCGCGCTGCTGCGGCCCGTTCCACGCGGGCGACGCCGTGGCGGCTACGGCCGAGCAACTCATGCGCTCGCGCTACAGCGCTTATGTGCTGGGCGACACGGCGTACCTGCGGCGCACGTGGCATCCGTCCACCTGCCCTGTCGACCTGGAAACCAGCGAAGCAGACGCCGCCGCCACGCGCTGGCTCGGCCTGGACGTCAAGCGCCACACGCCGCAAGACGCCACGCACGCGACGGTGGAATTCGTCGCACGCTACAGGGTGGGCGGCCGCGCGCATCGCCTGCATGAAACCAGCCGCTTCGTCCGCCTGGACGCCAGCGGCGCTGAATCCGCCGAAGGCCGTTGGCTGTACGTCGACGGCACTTTCCCTGACTGAACCGTACCGACCTTCCCGCACTGCTGCCATGCCGACGCTAGAGACCAAGCTGAACCCCCGCGCAGAAGACTTCAAGGCCAACGCCGATGCCATGCGCGCGCTCGTCGCCGACTTGCGCGACAAGGTTGCGCGCATCGCCCAGGGCGGCGGTGACGACGCCCGTGCCAAACACCTCGCCCGCGGCAAGTTGCTGCCGCGCGACCGCGTCCAGCAACTGCTCGACCCGGGCACGCCGTTCCTGGAGTTCTCGCAACTGGCGGCGTATGGCATGTACGACGATGCCGCGCCGGGCGCCGGCATCATCACCGGCATCGGCCGCATCTCGGGGCAGGAATGCGTGATCGTCTGCAACGACGCCACGGTCAAGGGCGGCACGTATTACCCGATGACGGTGAAGAAGCACCTGCGCGCGCAGGAGATTGCCGAGCAGAACCACCTGCCCTGCGTCTATCTGGTCGATTCCGGCGGCGCCAACCTGCCGAACCAGGACGACGTGTTTCCCGACCGCGACCACTTCGGCCGCATCTTCTACAACCAGGCCAACCTGTCATCGAAGGGCATTCCACAGATCGCGGTGGTGATGGGCTCGTGCACGGCGGGAGGCGCGTATGTGCCGGCCATGAGTGATGAGTCGATCATCGTCAAGGAACAGGGGACGATCTTCCTGGCAGGCCCGCCGCTGGTGAAGGCCGCGACCGGCGAAGTGGTGAGTGCCGAAGACCTGGGCGGCGCCGATGTACATACGCGGCTGTCCGGCGTGGCGGATTACTTCGCCAACAACGATTCGCACGCGTTGGCGCAAGCCCGCAGCATCGTCGCGCACCTGAACCGCCGCAAGCCGGAGCAGGTGCAGATTCATGCGCCGGTCGAGCCGCGCTTTCCCGCAGAAGAACTCTACGGCGTGATCCCGACCGACACGCGCAAGCCGTTCGACGTGCGCGAAGTCATCGCCCGCATCGTCGACGATTCCGCCTTTGACGAATTCAAGGCGCGCTACGGCACGACGCTGGTCTGCGGCTTTGCGCGCATCTGGGGCTACCCGGTCGGCATCATCGCCAACAACGGCATCTTGTTCTCTGAAGCCGCGTTGAAGGGCGCGCACTTCATCGAGCTGTGCTGTCAGCGCAAGATCCCGCTGGTGTTCCTGCAGAACATCACGGGCTTCATGGTGGGCCGCAAGTACGAAAACGAAGGCATCGCCAAGAACGGCGCGAAAATGGTGACGGCCGTGGCAACGGCGCAGGTGCCCAAGTTCACGGTCATCATCGGCGGCTCGTTTGGCGCGGGCAATTACGGCATGTGCGGCCGGGCGTATTCGCCGCGCTTCCTGTGGATGTGGCCGAACGCGCGCATCTCCGTGATGGGCGGCGAACAGGCCGCAAGCGTGCTCGCCACCGTGCGCCGCGACGGCATCGAAGCCAAGGGCGGCCAGTGGAGCGCGGACGAAGAAGCGGCCTTCAAGGCGCCGATCCGCGACCAATATGAGCGCCAGGGCCATCCGTATTACGCCAGCGCACGCCTGTGGGACGACGGCGTGATCGACCCTGCCGACACGCGCAGCGTGCTGGGCCTCGGGCTGTCAGCCAGCCTGAACGCACCGATCGGCGACATGAACTTCGGCGTGTTCCGCATGTAAGCGGGCCGCCCATCGAACAGGGATCTGCAGTGAACAGCAACACCGCGCGAGCGTGGCGCAGCGCCTTGGCAGCCGTTGGCTGCGCGCTGCTGCTTGCGGCCGCGCATGCGAGTGAAACGGCGCCGCCGGGCATCAGCGAGACCATCGTGGAGGTGCCCAAGTCTGCGGGCATCTTCACCGTCAAGCTGGAGACGACCGTCTACAAGCCGGCCGGCGACGGGCCCTTCCCGCTCATCGTGCTCAATCATGGCAAGGCGCGCGGCAAGGCCGCATTCCAATCGCGTGCCCGTTACAGCGAGCAGGCTGCGGCGCTGGTCGCGCGTGGCTATGTGGTCGCCATTCCGATGCGGCAGGGGTTTTCCAAATCCGGCGGCGCGTATATCGGCAGCGGTTGCAACGTGGAAGCCAACGGCATCGTCCAGGCCGAAGACGTGGTGGCCGCACTCGACTACATGACCGCGCAGCCGTACGTGGACCGCAACCGCATCGTCGTCATGGGCCAGTCGCATGGCGGCCTGACCACCCTGGCCTTCGGCACCATCGCCTACCCTGGCGTGCGTGGGCTCGTGAACTTCGCCGGCGGCCTGCGCAACGACACCTGTGTCGATTGGGAAGACAACCTCGTGCGCGCCTTTGAGACGTACGGCCGCCAGGCACGCTACCCTTCGCTCTGGTTCTACGGCGACAACGACAGCTACTGGCCCAAGCCGATGCCCGACAGGATGTTTGCCGCCTACACCGCTGCCGGCGGCAAAGGCCGGCTGGTGGATTTCGGCAACTTCAAGAGCGACTCGCACGGCATGTTCGCAAGCCACGCGGGGTTGCGCATCTGGCTGCCGCAGGTCGACGCCTTCCTGCGCGAACTCGGTCTGCCCGCAGGCCCGGTGCAAGCGGTGGCGCCGGGCGGCAACGCAGAAGCCTCCGGCGCCGACGACCCCAAAGCCGACACCAACAAGGACCCCGAATGAACGCTTTCGAGACCCTCGACTTCGCGCAGCACGGCGCCGTCACCACGCTCACGCTGAACCGGCCCGACGTGCGCAACGCCTTCAACGAAACGGTCATCGCCGAACTGACTGGCGCGTTCCGCGCGCTGGCAGCCGAGCCAAGCGTGCGCGCCATCGTCCTGTCCGGCAACGGCCCTGCGTTCTGCGCGGGCGCCGACCTGAACTGGATGAAGAAGATGGCCGGCTACTCGGATGACGAAAACCGCGCCGACGCCCTGCGCCTGGCCGAGATGCTGCGCGCCATCTACACCTGCCCCAAGCCTGTGATCGCGCGCGTGCAGGGCGACACGTATGCCGGCGGCGTCGGCCTGGTCGCCGCGTGCGACATCGTCGTCGCTGTCGACACGGCCAACTTCTGCCTGTCGGAAGCGAAGCTCGGCTTGATCCCGGCCACCATCAGCCCGTATGTGATTCGCGCCCTGGGCGAACAGGCATCGCGCCGCTACTTCATCACCGCAGAACGCTTTTCCGCTGCCGAAGCGCATCGCCTTGGCCTCGTGCATGAGCTGGTGAGCGCAGATGCCCTTGACGCGAAAGTGGCCGACATCACTGCCGCGCTGGTCGCCAACAGCCCGAACGCCGTGCGTGAGAGCAAGCGCCTCGTGCGCGAGGTGTCCGGTGCCGCGATCAACGACGCCCTCCTGGCCGACACCGCTGAACGCATCGCCGCCATTCGCGCTTCGGAAGAAGGCCGCGAAGGCGTGCAAAGTTTCCTGGGCAAGCGCAAGCCGAACTGGCTGCTGCCGGCCTGACCCGCATAACAACGAAACCACGCATCACTCGAAGGAAGTCCTCATGCAATCCACTCCGCTCAACTTCGTGCCGAACGCCGCCAAGGTGCCGCCCACGCCCGGGCAGAATCCCAACGCCCGCTGGAGCCGCGAAGCCATCGAAGCGCTGTTCGCGCTGCCGTTCAACGACCTGCTGTTCCAGGCGCAGCAGGTGCACCGCGCCAACTTTGATGCGAATGCCGTGCAGCTCTCGACGCTGCTGTCCATCAAGACCGGCGGCTGCCCCGAAGACTGCTCGTACTGCCCGCAATCGGCGCGCTACGACACCGGTGTCGAGGCTGAAAAGCTGATGCCGATCGACGAAGTGCTGGAAGCCGCCTCGCGCGCCAAGCAAAACGGCGCGAGCCGCTTCTGCATGGGCGCCGCCTGGCGCAACCCCAAGCCGCATCAGCTCGACGCCGTGGCCGACATGGTGCGCGGCGTGAAGGCGATGGGGCTCGAGACCTGCGTGACGCTCGGCATGCTCAAGCAGGAACAGGCCGCGCAGCTGAAGGAAGCGGGCCTGGACTACTACAACCACAACCTCGACACCGCGCCCGAGTTCTACGGCGAGATCATCACCACGCGCACGTACCAGGACCGGCTCGACACGCTCGAGCACGTGCGTGACGCCGGCATCAACGTGTGCTGCGGCGGCATCGTCGGGCTGGGGGAATCGGTGCACGAGCGTGCGGGCCTGATCGCCGAGCTGGCGAACATGGAGCCGTATCCGGACTCGGTGCCCATCAACAACCTAGTGAAGGTGGAAGGCACGCCGCTGGCGGGCAACGAGGAACTGGACCCGTTCGATTTCGTGCGCACGATTGCCGTAGCGCGGATCACGATGCCCAAGGCGATGGTGCGGCTCTCCGCTGGCCGCGAGGCGATGGACGATGCCTTGCAGGCGCTGTGCTTCATGGCGGGCGCCAACTCGATCTTCTATGGCGAGAAGCTGCTGACGACGGATAACCCGGAGGCGGATGCAGATCGGAAGCTGCTGGCGCGGTTGGGGATGCGGGTTGAAGTGCAGGATCATCTGCATCAGAGGGCTGATGCTTCGCACTCGCATTCGCATTCGTCGCATTGCCATATCGACATTACGCCTGCCGACTGATGGGTTTTGTGGGAGGCGGTTTTTGTTTTTGTGTTGGTGGTCTGCCTCCCTTTCGTCCCCTGCCGGGGCCGACTCACTTTCTTTGTCTTGCCAAAGAAAGTAAGCAAAGAAAGGCGCGCCCGAGATGGCGAAAGATTCCTTGAATTTATGTCGCAGAGAGGGAGAGGAGGCAAACTCGCTTCGCTCAGACAGCCTCCTCTCTTTTTCCTCTCTGCAACAGAAATTCAAGGCGCCATCTAGGGCAAGGTACGGCCACACCATCGCAGTGCAAACGCAGTGGTGGGTACGCGGCAAAACGCGGAGCGAAGCAAACGGCAGCAAGCAAAAGTAACAGCAACAGCAACAGCAACAGCAACAATCAAGAGCCTGATGGGGCACGCACACCAACGGTTCGGCCGTTGACGTTCCTGCCCTAGATGGCGCCTTGAATTTTTGTAAGCGGGCGGAAACAAGACGGGAAACTGTCTGAGCGCAGCGAGTTTTTCCCGTCTCCGCCCGGTTACGAAAATTCAAGGAGGGGGTCGCCATCTCGGGCGCGCCTTTCTTTTGCCTACTTTTCTTTGGCAAGACAAAGAAAAGTAGGTCGTGCCCGGCAGGGTACGAAACAGGGATGGACCAAAACCGCCCGCCCCGGCAGGGGATGAAACAAGGGACGCACCACAAGTGCAAAAGATGCAGAGAACACCGGAGACACACCAAAAATGATCACCAAGCTCCTCATCGCCAACCGAGGCGAAATCGCCTGCCGGGTCGCCGCCACCTGCCGCAAGCTCGGCATCCGCACGGTCGCGGTCTACTCCGATGCCGACGCCAACGCCCGCCACGTCGCGGCGTGCGACGAAGCCATCCACATCGGTGAGCCCGCCGCCCGCGACAGCTACCTGCGCGCCGACCGCATCCTCGAAGCCGCACGCGCAACGGGCGCCCAGGCCATCCACCCCGGCTACGGCTTCCTGTCGGAAAACGAAGCCTTTGCCAAGGCCTGTGCAGAGGCCGGCATCGTCTTCGTCGGCCCGCCGGCATCGGCCATCGAAGCGATGGGCAGCAAGAGCGCGGCGAAGGCGCTGATGGAGAAGGCCGGCGTGCCCCTCGTCCCGGGTTACCACGGCGACAACCAGGACGCCGGATTCCTGCGCACGCAGGCCGATCGCATCGGCTACCCGGTGCTCATCAAGGCGAGCGCGGGCGGCGGCGGCAAGGGCATGCGCGTGGTCGAATCGGGCGATGCGTTCGAAGCCTCGCTGGCCTCGGTCAAGCGTGAGGCATCGTCCAGCTTTGGCGACGAACGCGTGCTCATCGAGAAGTACCTCACGCGCCCACGCCACATTGAAATCCAGGTGTTTGCCGACAGCTTCGGCGACGCCGTCTATCTGTTCGAGCGCGACTGCTCGGTGCAGCGCCGCCACCAGAAGGTGCTGGAAGAAGCCCCCGCCCCGGGCATGACGCTGGACCGCCGCCGCGCGATGGGCGAAGCCGCCGTGGCGGCCGCACGCGCCGTGGGCTACGTGGGTGCCGGCACGGTCGAGTTCATCGTCGATGAAGACGGCACGTTCTACTTCATGGAGATGAACACGCGCCTGCAGGTCGAGCACCCGGTCACCGAAATGATCACGGGTGAAGACCTCGTCGAATGGCAATTGCGCGTGGCCTCCGGGGAGCCGCTACCGCGCGCGCAAGACGAGTTGCACATCCACGGCCACGCGCTGGAAGCACGCATCTACGCAGAAAACCCGGAGCGCGATTTCCTGCCGTCCATCGGCACGCTGAAGGTGCTGCGCACACCGGCAGCGGTGGAATTTACCGTGGGCGCACAGGCCAATGGCGAACCTGCCGCTGTGCGCATCGACGCGGGCGTGCGGGAGGGCGATGCCATCAGCCCCTATTACGACCCGATGATCGCCAAGCTCATCGTCTGGGGCCGTGACCGTGAAGAAGCGCTGGCGCGCATGCTGCAGGCGCTGGGCAGCTTCCACCTGGTGGGGCTGTCGTCCAACGTGGCGTTCCTGCGCCGCCTGGTCGCATCGAAGCCGTTTGCGACCGCCGATCTGGATACCGGCCTGATCGCCCGCAATCACGACACGCTGTTCCCCGCTGCACCGGACGTGCCGCTAGACGCCATCGCCCTGGCCGTGGCTGCGCTGCTCGCCCGCGAGGCACGCAGCCTGCGCACCGACACGCGCGATCCGCATTCGCCGTGGGCGCGCGGCAGCGGCTGGCGCCTGAACGGCGCGGCTGAGCGCACGCTGCGTTTCACGCATGGCGATCAGTCCATCGATGCCACGCTCATCTACGGCCGCGACGGCTCGCGACTGAAAGTTGGCGGCAGCGAAGCGCCCTTCACCTCACAGCGCCATGCCGAGACCTTCACCGTTGCGCTCGGTTCGCACAAGGCGACCGGCCAGGTGCATGTGGACGGCGACACGTTCCACGTCTTCACGGGCGGTGCGCACTGGACGCTGGAGCGCCACGACCCGCTCGCCCATGCTGGCGAGGCCGACGACGAAGGCGGCAAGCTGACGGCGCCGATGCCCGGCAAGGTCATCGCCGTGCTGGCCGCCCCGGGGCAAACCGTCACCAAGGGCGCACCGCTGGTCGTCATGGAGGCCATGAAGATGGAGCACACGCTCACGGCACCGGCCGACGGCGTCGTCGAATCGGTGTTGTATGGCGTGGGCGATCAGGTGACGGAAGGTGTGCAGTTGCTGGCGTTCAAGCCCGCCGAATGACGCCCGAGGGGGCTGCCACACGCCTTGGCGGCCCCTGCTACACTGCTTGACGTATACGTCAATCACCCGCATTGAAGTCGCCCCACATGCACATCCAGATCTACACGCCCGACGGCAAGCCCCAACCCTGGCTCGATGGTTTTGCGCAGGCCTTGCCTGAGGCGCGGCTATCGGTGTGGGAGCAAGGTGCGGCGCAGGATGCTGACTACGCCGTGGTGTGGCAACCGCCCGCCGACATGCTGCGCGATCGCCGCGACCTGCGCGCGGTGTTCAACCTCGGTGCGGGCGTCGATGCCATCCTGGGCCTGCGCGCGCAAGCGCCCGATGCCATCCCCGAAGGACTGCCGATCGTGCGGCTGGACGACGCCGGCATGGCTGCGCAGATGGGGGAATACGTCACGCACGCCGTCCTGCGCTTCTTCCGCCGGCTCGATGAATACGAGCGCCAGCAGCAAGCGAAGATGTGGCGCTTCCTCAAGCCGTTCAACCGCGACGAGTTTGTCGTCGGCGTGCTGGGCCTCGGCGTGCTCGGTACGCACATCGCCAGGACGCTGGCAGGCTTCGGCTTTCCGGTGCGCGGCTGGAGCCGCTCCGCCAAGCACGTCGAGGGCGTCGATTGCCGCTCAGGCAGCGATGCCCTGCCCGGCTTTCTTGCCGGCACGCGCGTGCTGGTGAACGTGCTGCCGCTGACGGCCGACACCGAAAACGTGATCGACGCAAAGCTGCTCGCACAACTCGCACCGGGCGCGTTCGTCGTCAACGTGGCGCGCGGTAAGCATGTCGTGGAAGACGACCTGCTGGCCGCCGTGCGCAGCCGGCACATTGCCGGCGCCGCGCTCGACGTATTCCGCACCGAGCCGCTGCCCGCCGACCACCCGTTCTGGATCGAACCGCGCATCCACATCACGCCGCACATTGCGGCGCTGACGCTGCGCGAGGTCAGCATTGCCCAGATCGCGCGCAAGATCCGAGCGCTGGAAGCAGGCGAGCCGATTGCCGGCATCGTCGATCTGCAACGAGGTTATTGAGATGAGCTACCCGCAATATGTGAAGGTGGTCGAGGTCGGCCCGCGAGATGGGCTGCAGAACGAGAAGTCGCCGGTCTCCACCGACACCAAGGTCGAACTGGTGAACCGGCTGTCCGAGGCCGGTTTTGTGAATGTGGAGGCGGCGTCGTTCGTGTCGCCCAAATGGGTGCCGGCGATGGCTGATGGCGCCGACGTGATGGCACGCATCCAGCGCCGGCCGGGCACGCTGTACTCGGTGCTCACGCCCAACATGAAAGGTTTCGAAGGCGCTGCTGCAGCGGGTGCGGATGAGATCGTGATCTTCAGCGCCGCCAGCGAGGCCTTTGCGCAGAAGAACATCAACTGCACGATCGCCGAATCGATCGAACGCTTTGTGCCGGTGGCCAAGGCCGCCAAGGATGCGGGCATTCGCGTGCGCGGGTCAATCTCGTGTTCGCTGGGCTGCCCGTATCAGGGCGAGGTGCCGGTGTCGTCCGTGGTGGACGTCATCAAGCGCATGGCCGACCTCGGCTGCGACGAGATCGACATTGCCGACACCATCGGCGTGGGCACCGCCGGGCAGGTGAAAACCGTGATGGAAGCCGCCGCGGCGACGTTCCCGATCGACCGCCTCTCAGGCCATTTCCATGACACGTACGGCCAGGCACTGGCCAACATCCTCGCCAGCCTGGAAGTCGGCATCGCGATCTTCCACGCCTCGGTGGCCGGGCTGGGCGGCTGCCCGTATGCCAAGGGCGCGACCGGCAACGTCGCCACCGAAGACGTGCTGTACCTGCTGCACGGCCTGGGTATCCGCACCGGCATCGACCTGGACAAGGTGGTGCTGGCGGGCGACTTCATCTCGCAAGCCATCGGCCGCCCGACTGCCTCGCGTGCGGGCCGCGCGCTGCTGCTCAAGCTGCAGGACCAGATCGCCCAGGCCTGCATCTGAACCCCCTCAAGAACAACGACGATGACCGCGACCGATACGAACGCCCCGCTGCCTGAATCCGCCCAACGCGTGGCCGAGCACCTCCGTACGCTCGGCTACGAGAAAGCCATCGTGATGCTGCCGGCCACCGGCAAGACCTCGGCCGAAGCGGCTGCCGGGCTCGGCTGTTCGGTGGCGGAGATTGCCAAGTCGATCATCTTCCGCCGTGCGGAAGACGACGTGCCGGTACTGGTGATCGCCAGCGGCACCAATCGTGTCGACGAGGCAAAGGTTTCAGCGCACGTGGGCGCGCTGGCCAAGGCCGATGCGAAGTTCGTACGCGAGAAGACCGGTTACGCCATCGGCGGCGTGTGTCCGGTCGGCCATGCGGTCAAGCCTGTGATGCTGCTCGATCAAGACCTGTTCCAATACGACAGCGTGTGGGCCGCGGCCGGCCACCCGCATGCCGTGTTCAACCTGACGCCTGCCGAACTGGAAGCCATGACCGGCGCGCCCGTGGCCGACATCGCCCTGCGCGACTGATCGAACACACATGGACGCCTGCACCCGCGCGCAATTGAAGCGCTCGCTCGGCAAGCTGCGCAATAGCCGCGCGCAGGCCGAGCGCGCCCAGCCAGTGGCATCGCCGTGCATCAGCGTGTGCAAGATGGACGACGCGCGCGGCCTGTGTATCGGCTGCATGCGCACGATCGACGAAATTGCCGCGTGGTCGACCATGGACGACACCGCCCGCCTGACCGTGTGGAAAACCTTGCCTGAGCGCGCCTGCGCCTGGCTCAACGACGCGTCCTGCGCCTGAGCACCCATCACCATGGCCGAACACGACATCGTCACCTTGCCTGATTCGATGCGCGTGTTCGAGCGCGGCTGGCTGTCGTCCAACAACATCCTGTTCTTCGATGACGAAGCGCATGGCGGCTGCGCGCTGGTGGACACCGGCTACCTCACGCACGCGGCGCAAACCGTGGCGCTTGTGCAGCACGCGCTGCAAAGCAGGCCGCTGCGCCGGCTGCTGAATACGCATCTGCACTCGGACCACTGCGGCGGCAATGCAGCGCTGCAGGCCCTCTACGGCAGCCACACGCGCGTACCCGCCGCGCAGATCGACGACGTGCGCCGCTGGGATACCGACGCCCTCAGCTACGGCCCCACCGGCCAGGAATGCGCGCGCTTCGCGTTGCCTGACAACGATGCCGACGCAGGCCTGGCCGACGGCATGACGGCGCGACTGGGCGGCTTCGACTGGCAGGTCATCAGCGCACCTGGGCACGACCCGCACGCGGTCATCCTGTTCAGCCCGGACACGCGCGTGCTGATCTCTGCCGATGCGTTGTGGGAACGCGGCTTTGGCGTGATCTTTCCCGAACTGGAAGGTGAGAGCGGCTTTGCCGAACAGCAGGCCATTCTTGAGCGCATCGCGCAGCTCGACGCGCGCATGGTCATTCCCGGACACGGCCGGCCGTTCACCAACGTCAACGCCGCGATTGATGCATCGCTCGGGCGGCTTGCGTATCTGCGGGCAGACCCGGAACGCAACGCGCTGCACGCCATCCGCGTGCTGGTGAAGTTCAAGCTGCTGGAGCAGCAGGCGCTGTCGCGCGACGCGCTGTTCGCGTGGTTCACGCAGACGACGTTGATGCCGCGCTTGCAAGCGCGCTTCTTCGCGAGCCAATCGATGGAAGCGTTGCTGGATGCCGCGATTGCCGCGCTGGTCAAGGCCGGTGCCGCCACCGTCGAACACGGCAGCATCCTGAACCGCGATTGACGTGCCGCGCGGTGGCGATGCCCCGCTACAATGCAGCGACGTTTCTTCTCTCCGCTTGGGCATGCCGAAAGCCGCCACATCCGCTCCGCCGGAATCCGTCACCGAAGCCGCCCCTGAAGCCGAAACACCGCGCCGCAAGCGCGGCCGCCCCGCGCAGGATGCCAACGAGGGCTTGCGCCGCGCGCTGATCGAGCAATCGGCCCGACTGTTCCGCGAGAAGGGCTACGGCAACACCACGGTGCGCGACATTGCGGCGGCCACGGGCGTGCATGCGGGCAGCTGGTTCTACTACTTCAAGACCAAGCAGGACATCCTGCAAGCCGTGATCGAGCATGGTCTGACCGTCGCGCTGGCGGATATCGAAGCCATCGATATCGAAGACCTGCCCCCGCGCGAGGCGATGCGCCAGCTCGTGCGCGCACACCTCCATACGCTGCTCGCACCGAACCAGGATTTCATTCCGGTGATGCTGTACGAGTGGCGCTCGCTCGACGCACAGGCGCAGGAACGCATCATCGCGCTCAAGGACCGGTATGAAGGCATCTGGACGCGCGTGATCGACCGTCTGCACGCCTCCGGCGAGTGGGCACAACCAACACCTGTTGACCGCCTGCTGATGTTCGGCGCACTCAACTGGACGGCGCAGTGGTATCAGGCGGGCGCCGGCATCAGCATCGACGCACTGGCCGATCAGGCGGTGCTGTTCATCCTGCGTACGCCGCCCCAGCCGGTGGCTTAGTCCACGTTAGCGCGCATCGCCCTCGAACAGCGTCTGGTTGGCGCTGCGCAGCACGTGCTTCTGGATCTTGCCGGTCGCCGTCATGGGCAGCTTGTCGACCACGGCAATGTGCTTGGGCACCTCAAAGCTGCCGAGATGCGCGCGGCAATGCGCCTGCAGCGCGGCGGCATCGGCCTGTGCATCGGGCTTGAGGCAGACGAATGCAGCCACCGCTTCCACCCAGTGCGCGTGCGGCAAGCCGACCACTGCGGCATTCGCCACGTCGGGGTGGCGCAGCAGCACCTCTTCCACCTTGACCGAGGGCACGTTCTCACCGCCGGTCTTGATCATGTCCTTGATGCGGTCCTTGAACTGAAGCTGGCCGTCGGCATCCCACATGCCGAGGTCGCCCGTGTGGTGCCAGCCGAAGCGGCGCGCATTGGCCGTGGCCTGCGGGTCCTTGTAGTAGCCGAGCATGACGTTCGGGCCGCGGTGCACGATCTCGCCCAACTGGTTCGGGCCGAGCAGATTGCCTTGATTGTCCATCACCGCTGCTTCGTTCACCATGCACGGCTGTCCCCAATAGTTGCCGGTGCGCTGCAGTTGCTGGTCGGGCGCGAAGTACATCGTCATCGGGAAAATCTCGGTCTGCCCGGAGCCCAGGGCAAAGTTCGGGCACACCTCGGCAATCAGGCGTTCGAGCAGCGGCCTGGCCATCGGCGCCATCGCATAGAGGCACAGGCGCAGGCTGGAGAGGTCCCGCTGCGCACGCAGCGGATGGTGCAGTAACGCGGCGTACATGAGCGGTAGGCCGAACAGTTGCGTGATGCGCTCGCCAGCAATCGCATCGATCAGCGCCGCCGGATCAAACCCGCGCTGGATGACGAGCGTGGCGCCCACCATCATCGCGGACGCGGCCGTTGCAAACTGCGCGCAGTGGAACATCGGCAGCAGGCACGAGAACACGTCGGTCTCGTTCAGATTCAGGCCGGCGACGTTGGACATCAGCGCGGCATGCACCGAGCGGTGCGAATGCATCGCGCCCTTTGGTCGGCCGGTCGTGCCGCTGGTGTACATGATGAGCGCGAGATCGCGATCGTCGATCACCACGGCGGGCTGCGTATCGGCGTGGCCTTGCAACGCTTGCTCCACCGGTTGCGGCCCGTCGGCAACCGGTTCACCGAAGCATTGGTGCGCCGGGAGCCCGAGCGTCGCCAGCGTGTCGCGCAGCGCCGGGTACAGCGCCGCGTCGATCACCACGTGCCGCGCCTCGGCATGTTCAAGGATGTAGCGCACGTCTTCCGGCCCGAGCATCGCATTGATCGGCACCCAAACCAGCCCCGCCTTGAGAATGCCGTACGCAGCCACCAGGAACTGCGCGGAATTCCCACACACCATCGCCACCTTGTCGCCGGGCTTGAGGCCGCTTACAAGCAGCGCGTGCGCGTAGCGATTGCTGTCTGCGTTGAGTTCGCCATGCGTCATGCGGCGGGCGCCATCGACCAGCGCGACCTTCGCGCCGAACTTGCGCGCACTGCGATGCAACGTATCGCCCAACGTCACCCGGTTCAGCAGGTTGGCTTCAAGCGCGGTGTCTGGCGTGGCTTCGGACATGGGACGTCTCCTATGGACTGCATTGACTGCATTGACCGCATGAACAGCACGACAAAACGATGGGATCAGGACGGCAGTGCAGCCGTCAGGCCGCGGCAATCTCCATCAGCAACCCACCAGGCGCAACCTGGGCCCCGACCTGGGTGAACAGCCCCTTCACCTCGCCAGCGAGCGGCGCGGCAATGCTGTGCTCCATCTTCATCGCCTCGACCACCAGCAGCACCTGACCGGCGCTGACGGCCTCGCCTTCGGCCACGTGTACGGCAACCACGCGACCGTTCATCGGTGCACTGATGCGGCCGCTGCCGGTTTGCGCGCCGCTGCGCTCGGCCTTGGCGTAGGTGGTGTCGATGGCGGTGTGTTCGATGCCATTCAGCACGAAGTGGCAAGCGCCGGCCGTGACGGCGTAATCCACCGCGTCAAACGTGTCGCCCAGCGCCAGCGTGATGCGCCCTTCGCCCCCAGACACAAGCGCCACCTGCGTGGCACCGCCGTCCCAGGTCACCTCCCATTGCTGCGCACCGAGCGCACGCACGCGCATGTCGATGACTTCACCGTCGAGCGTGAAGCGGCACAGCGTGGGATACGTGCGGCTGCTGGCCCAGCCATGCAGCTCTGCGGGATAGCGGCGTGCGGCGTCCTGGCGCAGGTACGTGAGCAGCACGGCAGCGGCCTGGCAGACCCCGGCGTCGGGTACGGGCGCCTGCCGCGTCGCCGCCGGGAAATGGCGGTCGATGAACGCCGTCGACACATCGCCGGCAAGAAACGCCGGATGCGCCAAGCAGTCGCGCAGAAACGCCCGGTTGGTCGGCAACCCAAGCAGCAGGCAATCGTCCAGGGCGTGCGCAAGACGCCGGCAGGCATCGGCGCGGTCGGTGCCGTGCGCGACGATCTTGGCGAGCATCGAATCGTAGTACGGCGAGACGACAAGCCCGTCGGTCAACGCATGGTCCGTGCGCACGTTTCCGGGCGCGCGCCAGCGGGTGACGGTGCCGCTTTGCGGCAGGAAGTTTTGCCGCGGGTCTTCTGCGCAGAGCCGCACTTCGATGGCGTGGCCGCCTTGCGCGCGGCGTGCATCGATGGCGTCTTGCGCAAGCGGCAACGGCTCGCCCAGCGCCACGCGCAACTGCCACTCAACGAGATCGACGCCAACGATCGCTTCGGTCACCGCATGCTCGACTTGCAGGCGCGTGTTCATCTCCATGAAGTAGAACGCGCCGTCCGGGGCGAGCAGAAACTCCAGCGTGCCCGCACCCACGTAGCCGATCGCGCGCGCCGCCGCCACCGACACCGCGCCCATGCGCGCGCGCAACTCGGGCGATACGGCTGGTGACGGCGATTCCTCAATCACCTTCTGATGCCGGCGCTGCACCGAGCAATCGCGCTCGCCCAGGTGAACCACGTTGCCATGCGTATCGGCAAAGACTTGAATCTCGATGTGGCGCGGCTCGACGATGGCTTTTTCGAGGATCAACTCGCCGGAGCCAAACGCGTTCTCCGCTTCGGAGCGCGCGGACTGCAGCGCCGCCGCAAACTGCTCCGCGCGGTCCACGCGCCGCATGCCGCGCCCACCGCCGCCAGCGGCCGCCTTGATCATGACCGGGTAGCCAATCCGTGCGGCTTCCTCCGTCATGCGCTCGGCGGATTGATCTGCGCCTTGATAACCGGGCACGCACGGCACGCCGGCGGCTTCCATGAGGCGCTTGGCGCCAGCCTTGTTGCCCATCGCGCGGATCGCATCTGCGGGTGGGCCGATGAAGACGAGGCCGGCATCTGCGCATGCGCCGGCAAAGGCATCGCTCTCGGCCAGGAAGCCATAGCCTGGATGGACCGCCTGTGCGCCCGACTTGCGCGCGGCCTCCAGCAACGCCGCAATGTTCAGGTACGACGCCTGCGGTTGCGATGCGCCAATCGGCAATGCCAGATCAGCCGCGCGGCAATGCGGCGCATTGCGGTCAGCGTCGGAATACACGGCAACGGTGCGCATGCCAAGGCGACGCGCCGTGCGCATGATGCGCAAGGCGATCTCGCCCCGGTTGGCGATGAGGACCGAGCGGAAGGCGGCATGCGGGGCAGCCATCGTGTTAGCCCTTCTTGCCCGGCAGCGTGTTCATGTATTTGCAGATGATGCCGAGCATCACCTCGTCCGCGCCGCCGCCAATGGAGCCCAGGCGCCCATCGCGGTAATAGCGCGAGACCGGGTTGTCCCACGTGAAGCCCATGCCGCCCCAGAACTGCAGGCAGGCATCGGGCACGATGCGCGCGAGGCGCCCGGCCTTGAGCTTGGCCATCGATGCCAGCTCCGTCACGTCCTGCCCGTTGATGTACAGGTCGCAGGCGCGATACGTGAGCGCGCGCAGCGCTTCCACCTCCGTCTTCAGCTCGGCCAGCTTGAAGTGCACCCACTGGTTGTCGAGCAGGCTGGCGCCGAAGAGTTTGCGCTCGCGCGCGTACTCGGCGGTGGTCTCGATGCACATCGTCATCGTCGCCAGGCTGCTGGCCGCGGCCCACAGGCGCTCTTCCTGGAACTGCAGCATCTGGTACGTAAAGCCCTTGCCTTCCTCGCCGATGCGGTAGCGCTGCGGCACGCGCACATCGTCAAAGTAGATAAGGCCGGTGTCCGACGAGTTCATGCCGATCTTGCGGATCTTCTTGCCGACCGACACGCCCTTCGTGTTCATCGGCACGATGATGAGCGACTTGTTGCGGTGGGCGGGGTCGTCCGACGTATTGGCCAGCAGGCACATCCAGTCGGCCTGCAGGCTGTTGGTGATCCACATTTTGCTGCCGTTGATGATGTAGTCGTCGCCGTCCTTGCGCGCCGTGGTCTTGATGCTTGCCACATCGGAGCCAGCGCTCGGCTCCGATACGCCAACGCACGCCACCGCATCGCCGCTGATGGCGGGGGCGAGAAACTGTGCGCGCAGCTCGTCCGAACCGAAGCGTGCGAGCGCGGGCGTCGCCATGTCGGTCTGCACGCCAATCGCCATCGGCACGCCGCCGCAGTGGATGTGCCCCAGCGTCTCGGCCATCGCCATCGCATACGAATAGTCGAGCCCCAGGCCGCCAAACTCGGTCGGCTTGGCGATGCCGAGGAAACCCAGCTCGCCCATCTTCTTGAAGAGCTGCTTGGCGGGAAACATCTCGGCCGCTTCCCATTCATCGACGTACGGGTTGATGTCGCTGTCGATGAAGCGTTTCAGGTTGCGCTGCAGTTCCTGGTGCTCGTGGGTGAAGTGCATGGTGTCTCGCTCCGTTGTCCTGGTGTGCTGGGCTGTTCGTGTATGGATTTCGGGATGGCGCTACGGGCGCGCAACGCCAAACTGGATCGGATGCAGCGTTCGCCTGCGCGCTTCGTCGCACACCCCGAGCACGCAGGCGAGCACCTTGCGTGTGTCGCGCGGGTCGATCACGCCGTCGTCCAGCAGCCGCCCCGAAATGGTGAACGCGTCGGACTGCCGCTCGAACGTGTCGATGACCTTGGCGCGCATCGCCTCGATGGCGTCGTGGTCGACGGTCTGCGTCTTGCGTTGCATGCTCGCGGCCATGACGGTCGCCATCGTGCCGGCGGCCTGCTCGGCGCCCATCACGGCCGTCTTGGCGTTGGGCCAGCCGAAGCAGAAATCCGGAAAGAAGCCGCGCCCCGACATGCCGTAGTTGCCCGCCCCGAACGACGCACCGCAATGCACGGTGATGCGCGGCACGGTGGCATTGGCCATGGCCTGGATCATTTTCGAGCCGTGCTTGATCATGCCGGCCTGCTCCGACGCCTTGCCGACGATGAAGCCGGTGGTGTTTTGCAGATACAGCAGCGGCGTATCGGACTGGCAGCACGCCTGGATAAAGTGCACCACCTTGGTCGCGCCCGCCGGGTCCAGCGGCCCGTTGTTCGTGATGACGCCGACGCGCATGCCGCAGATGGCCGCGTGCCCGGTGACGGTGCCGGAGCCGTAGTCGCGCTTGAATTCCAGGAAGTCCGACCCATCGGCAATGCGTGCAATCACCTCGCGCATGTCGAGCGGTTTGCGATGATCGGTGAGCGCAATGCCAAGCAGTTCTTCCGCATCAAAGCGCGGCGGCGCGTATGGTCTGTCCGGTGCCGGCACATCGCGGTTCCAGTCGAGCGCGGCAACAACTTCGCGCGCGATGCGCAGCGCGTCGGCATCGTCTTCCGCCAGGTATTCGGCCAGGCCCGAAGTGGTGGCGTGCATCTCGGCGCCGCCCAGTTCCTCTTCGGTGGCGATCTCGCCCGTGGCCGCTTTCAGCAGCGGCGGGCCGGCGAGGAACGCGCGCGCCCGGTCGCGCACCATCACCACGTAGTCCGACAGGCCCGGCATGTAGGCGCCGCCCGCCGTGCTGGACCCATGCACCACGCTGATCACCGGAATGCCCGCCGCCGACAGCCGCGCGAGCCAGTAAAAGCCGCTGCCGCCGTGGATGAAGGTCTCCACGCGATACGTCAGCAGGTTGGCGCCGGCCGATTCGACAAGGTGGATGAACGGCAGCTTCTGCTCCAGCGCAATGGCCTGGGCACGCTGGAACTTCTCGATGCCCATCGGCTGCACGGCCCCTGCGTCGATGCCCGCGTCGTCGACAATGATCATCGCGCGCACACCGCTCACCCAGCCGATGCCCGCGATGAAGCCGCCGCCAGGAATCGAGCGCGCCGGGTCTGCGTGGTCGAGGCAAAAGCCCGCCAGCGTGGATAGCTCAAGAAACGGCGCGCCGGCATCGAGCAGGCGGCCCAGCCGATCGCGCGGCAGCAGTTGCCCGCGCTGCGCGAAGCGCGCGCGCGAGGCTTCGGACTTGTCGCGTGTGCGGTCTTCCAGCGTGCGCAACCGGCCGACGAGTTCCGTGAGCGCGGCATGGTTCTGCCGATATGCGTCGCTCTGCGGCACGATGCGCGATTCAAGCGCCGGCATGGCGGCCCTCCTCGCGTTGCAGCACCTTGGGCGTCACGGCCAGGTGGAAGCCGTTGAACGGCTCGGCACCATGACGCGGAGCCGGCATGGGCGAACCGGGCCGCACGTTCGGGCGCCCACCGTCCATGCGCAACGTGGTGCCGGTAATGAACGCGGCCGCTTCCGACAACAGATACACGATCGCCGACGACACTTCCGCCTCGGTGGCAAAGCGCCCGAGTGGCACCGTCGACGGCATGCTCCGGATGGTCTCGGCCATCCAAGGCGGATACGCATCCATGCCCGACGACGCGACGTAGCCCGGCGCTACCGCGTTCACGCGCACGCCGTATTGCGCCCACTCGAATGCGGCCGTCTCCGTAAAGTTCACCATGCCCGCGCGCGCGGCGCCGGAGTGGCCCATGTTGGGCATGCCGCCCCACATGTCCGCCACGATATTGACGATGGCGCCGCCGCGCTGCTGCATCGCCTGGTTGAGGCACTCGCGCGCCATCAGGAAGCCGCCGGTCAGGTTCGTCTGCACGACGGCTTCCCAGCCCTTGGCGGAAATGCCCTTGAGCGGCGCCGGAAACTGCCCGCCCGCGTTGTTGACCAGCGCGTCGATGCGGCCGTGCTCGCCGTGGATGTGCGCGACGGTCGCTTGCACCGCGGCCTCGTCGCGGATGTTGCAGACGTAGGCGTGCGCGGTGCCGCCGGCTTCAACGATCTCCGTGCGCACCGCCGCGAGCTTCTCGGCATTGCGCCCCACCAACGCGACCGCCGCGCCCAGCGACGCCAACTCATGCGCCGTGCACCGGCCGATGCCGCTGCCCCCGCCCGTCACCACGGCCACCTGCCCCTGGAACAGACCCGGTCGAAAGACTGAGCGATACATGGTGTTCTCCCCTGAATGCGCGCGTTAGGCCCTTAGGCCCAGCCGAGCTGGCGCGCGGCAAGGTCGCTGAGAACTTCCTCCGCACCGCCGCCGATCATGTAGACCTTCACTTCACGATAGATGCGCTCCGCCTTGGTACCGCGCATGAAGCCCATGCCACCGAGCAGTTGCACGGCAGTGTCGGCGCAGAACTGCAGGCTCTGCGTGGCGAAGTTTTTCAGCATGCACAGTTGTGCGAGCGGCGCATCGCCGGCCTGCATGCGCCGCATCAGGTCTTCCAGCAACGCCCGGGTGGCTTCGATGCGCGTGGCCATCGCCACCAGCTTCTGACGCGCCACCTGGTGCTGCACGAGGCGCTTGCCGAAGGTCTCGCGCTGGGTGGCCCATTCCACGGCCTCGGTCAGGCACGTGCGCGCCAGGCCGTAGGCCTGCATCGCCAGCGCGAGGCGTTCGTGGTTGAAGTTGCGCATCACCAGCTCGAAACCGTGGTTTTCCTTGCCGAGCAGATTGCCGAGGGGCACGCGGCAATCATCGAAATGCAGTTGCGCGGTGTCAGAGCACCACCAGCCCATCTTCTTGAGCGGCGTGCGCGACAGCCCAGGCGTATCGCCCTCCACCAGCAGCACGGAGATGCCGCCCGCGCCCGCCTCACCGGTGCGCACGGCCACGGTGATGTAATCGGCGCGCATGCCGGAGGTGATGAAGATCTTGCTGCCGGAGACGACGTAGTGATCGCCGTCGCGCACCGCGCGTGTGGTGAGGCTGGCGACATCCGAGCCGCCCGAAGGCTCGGTGATGGCAAGCGCGCTGATCTTCTCGCCCGACAGAATCGCCGGCAACACGCGCGCCTTCAGCTCGGCCGATCCGCCCGCCACGATGGGCGGCGCACCGATCGTATGGCTGAACAGCGATGCGAGTAGACCGCCGCTGGCCGCTCGCGTCAGCTCTTCGATCATCGCCAGTTCAAGAAACAGGTCGCCCGGCGTGCCACCGTATTCCTCGGGGAAACCAATGCCGAGCAAGCCAAGGTCGGCCGCTTCGCGATACAGCGCACGCGGAAACGTCTCGGCCTCTTCCCACGCATCGATGTGCGGCAGCACGGCCTTGTCGACAAAGCGGCGCACCGTCTCGCGAAAGATATCGTGATCGGCATCGAAGCGGGCAGACGGGAGCAAACCTGAAAGCATGATCGCCTCGTCAATCAAGGGTGGTTGACCGGCACGCGCACCGGCATCGTCAGCAGCACCTGCGCCATGCCCTTGCCGAGCGGATCGTTGCGCAGCGATGCCATGCCGCCACCGCCCAACGCCTGTTCGCACACGAAGTTGAGCGCGTGGATGCCGGGCAAGTCGTACCGCGTCACGCGCCCTTTCACGACGTGCGCGAGGTACGCCGCGACGGCATCTTCCGTCAGTTGCGCGCGCAGCAGCGGCAGGTCTTCGGGCCGACGCGCGATGACGCCGATATTGGAAGTGTCGCCCTTGTCGCCGCTGCGGGCATAGGCGAGTTCGATGAGGGGCACCTCGCGCGTCGGGCCGGGGGGCAATGCAACGGAGGCCTGCGCCGCAGCGGATGGTTCAAGCGTGGCGCCACCCGTTGGCACGGCGATGTCGAAGCCCTCCTCGCCCAGCAACGTCACGCGCGCCCGGACGCGTGCCTTGTCGATCAGGAAAGCGTATTGCTTGATGGCGGGCACCACGCTTGGCCGCCCGCCGGCGCCGGTCGTGCCGGGCGCCCACGACGTGCCGGCCGGGGCGATCTCGCGCGCGAACAGTTCCAGCGCCTGCTTGTTCGGATGCGTCACCGCCAGCCACATCACCGATTCAAATCGCGGCACGTTCGGCTGATGCGGCCCGAACAGATACGCTGAACCGAGCGTTTCGATATGCGTTGCACTGTAATCCGGCAGGCCGAGCTGGCGGAACAGGCCGCGCGTGCGCTCAAGAATCGCCTCGGCTGTGCGGCGCGCCTTGCGGTCGGCGTCGATGCCGACGATGGTAAGTTGGCTGGTCGCGCGATAGCCATCGGCATACGTTGCGCTCACCTTGTAATCGGGCGTGGGCGCACGACCGCGTGCGCCGCGCACTTCCACGCGATGCTCGCCGGCCAGCGTCATCGTCACGTGCGTGAAGTCGCAAACGACGTCGGGCAACACATAGCGCGCGGGGTCGCCGATTTCGTAGAGCAGTTGTTCGCCCACGGTCGCAGTCGTCACCAGCCCGCCCGTGCCCTCGGGCTTGGTGACGATGAAGCTGCCGTCGGCCCGGCATTCGGCGATCGGGTAGCCGCTGTGCGCCCAGTCGGGCACGGCTTCCCAATCGGTGTGCAGACCGCCCGCACCCTGGCAGCCGCACTCAAGGATGTGCCCGGCGAGGCTGCCGGCGGCGAGCCGATCGTAGTCGTCGGCACGCCACTCGAACGTGTGCATCAAGGCGCCCAGGGTAACCGCGCTATCGACACAGCGGCCAGTGATGACCACCTGCGCGCCGGCATCGAGCGCCGCTTTGATCGGCAACGCACCGAGGTACGCGTTGGCACTCACCACCTTGTCGGGCAATGGCCGTGCGCTCTGTAGTTCGCGCACGCCTTCGCCGCGCAAGGCAGGCAGCAGCGCCATGACATCGTCGCCTTCCACCACGGCAATGCGCACGCTCACGCCCAACTCAGCGGCCAAGGCTTGCAGCGCCGCCGCACATCCGCGTGGGTTCACGCCCCCCGCGTTGGCGATGATGCGGATGTTCTGCGCCAGCGCATCCTTGAGCACCGCGCGCATCGCCACGCTCACAAAGTCGGTGGCGTAACCCAACTCGGCGTTCTTCATGCGCGCGCTGGCCAGCAACGACATGGTCAGCTCGGCCAGGTAATCGAAGACGAGGAAGTCGATGCGGCCGGAGGCCACCAGCTGCAGCGGCCCGGTCACGCTGTCGCCCCAGAAGCCGCTGGCTCCGCCAATGGAAATGGTGTCTTTGCGCATGTCAGCGGCCCGTCCAGTTGGGCGCGCGCTTTTCCCGAAAGGCGGCTTGGCCCTCCTGCGCGTCTTCGGTCAGGGCGAACAGGCCGATCTGGCTTTCGGTAAATGCAATGGCCTGCTCGAAGCTGAGCGATTCAACCTGCTTGAGCGTGTACAGCCCGCGCCGGATGGCCGACGGCGATTTGTCGACCAGCCGCGCGAGCAATGCGTCGACTGCTGCATCCAGCGCTTCAGGCTCCGCGACTTCGTTGACGAGGCCGGCGGCGAGCGCGCGGTCTGCGTTCATCGGTTCGCCCGTCAGGCACAACTCGTTCAGCACGCTGCGCGGCAAGTGGTGCTGCAGCACGGCCAGCACCTGCGCTGGAAACAGGCCGACCTTCACCTCCGGGAGCCCGAACGTGGCGCGGCGGCTGGCCACCGCCAGATCGCACATCGCCAGCAAGCCCATGCCGCCCGCCATGCACGCGCCGTTCACGCGGGCGATGAGCGGCACGGTGCAGCGGCGCGCCTGGCGAAACAGATCTGCCAGGGCCTGATGCGGCTGGGAATAGTCGAAGCGGAACGATTGGCCGCTTTGCAGATCGGCACCGGCACAAAACGCGCGCGCACCGGCGCCGGTCAGCACCACGGCGCGCACGGCGGCGTCACGGCCGACGTCGGCCAGCGCGGCAGTCAGCGCTTCCAGCACGGCGGCGTTGATCGCGTTGCGGCGGTCTTCGCGCTGAATGGTCAACCACAGCGCCTGGCCGCGCCGTTCGATGAGGAGTTCCGGGTCCGTGCTCACGCGACGCTCGCCTTGAAAAGGGAATTCGGTTGGAGAACCTGCCCGGCAATACTAAATCATTTGATTGAAAAAATGGAAGCGTTCGCGTGCCACCGCCCTCAACAATTTTCTACAGCGCGGCCGGACCGTCGTAACCCCATGATTTATATGACGATCCCGCTGCAGCCGTAAGCAATTCGCCAGCTGACGCGTTGACTCGTTCACATGTAAACAATAACAATTCTCATTTACAACAAACATGTGACGAAAACTTTTCAGGGGAGTGTCACCACCTCATGTCTGCAGCACAGATCGAACGCAAGCGCACCGAACATTCGGTGGTGGGTTACCTGACCGGCGCGATGAGCTTTGCCGTGGCTTCTGCACCGGCGCTGGCCGACACGAAGAAAGACGCCGTATCCGCCACCCTGCCCGAGCAGACCGTGACCGGCACCAACGGCTTCAAGGCGGATGCGGCCTCGGGCGGCAAATTCACCGCGCCGCTGCTCGATACGCCCAAGTCCGTCACGGTGATCCCCGCTGAGGTATTGCAGGGCACCGGCTCGGTCACGCTCACCGAGGCGCTGCGCACGGTGCCGGGCATCGCGTTTGGCGCTGGCGAAGGCGGCAACCCCGTCGGCGATCGTCCGTTTATCCGCGGCTACGACGCGCAGGCCAGCACCTTCCTCGACGGGTTGCGCGACATCGGTGCGCAATCGCGCGAGATGTTCAACGTGGAATCGGTGGAAGTCATCAAGGGCCCGTCGGGTGCGTATGAAGGCCGCGGCGCGGCGGGCGGGGCGGTCAACATCGTCACAAAGACGCCGAAGCTGGAGCACTTCACCGAGGGCACGCTGTCGGTCGGCAACGCGGCGTACAAGCGGGCCACGGCCGACGGCAACTACCAGATCGGCGAGCACGCCGCGTTCCGCCTGAACGCGATGGCGCACGACGCCGCTGTTGCCGGCCGCGACGTGACGAGCTTCAGCCGCTGGGGCATCGCACCGTCCATCGCCTTTGGGCTGGGCACGCCCACGCGGGCGACGCTGTCGTACTACCACCTCCAATCGAACGACACGCCCGACACCGGCATTCCGTACAACAACGGCACGTTCAACCGGCGCACCGACGGCCGCCCGCAGCTGTTCGGCCCCGGCGACGGCGCGCCCGTGAATGTCGACCGCAATGTCTACTACGGCCTATCGCGTGATTTCCGCCGCGACCGCGTCGACATGGGCACCTTCACGCTGGAGCACGATGTGTCGAGCGCGCTGAAGCTGCGCAACACCATGCGCATTGCCCGCACGAGCCAAGACACGATCTGGACGCAGCCCGACGACAGCCAGGGCAACATCTACTACGGCATGGTCTGGCGCCGCGCCAATTCACGCTATTCGGTGGCCAACACCGTCGCCAACCAGACGGAAGCGACCGGCAAGTTCATCACCGGCGGCCTCAAGCACAGCTATGCGGCCGGCCTGGAGTTCTCGCGCGAGCGCAGCCGCAACGACACCTACAACGTGGCCACCGGCAGCAACCGCTGCCCCAACGGCATCGGCGCGGCGGGCGGCTACAACTGCGCGGATCTGTTCAACCCAAACCCGAACGACCCATGGGCCGGCAGCATCAAGCTCAGCAACAATCCGGCAGAGACGACGGTGCGCACGCAATCGGCGTATGTGTTCGACACGATCGAGCTGTCGCCACGGTGGCAAGTCAACGGCGGGCTGCGCTTTGATCGCTATTCGGCATCGGCCACCACGTCGGCGAATGCGCAGGGCGTGCGGTCGACTTTCTCGCGCGACGACAATCTGCTGAACTACCAGCTCGGCCTCGTGTTCAAGCCTGCGCAGAACGGCAGCATCTATCTGGCGTACGGCACATCGTCGACGCCGTCGGGCTCGGTGGCCGGCCAAGGTGCCGATACCAGCGCGCTCACGCCTGACCGCTCGGGCAATCGCGGCGACGTGCTCGCTCCGGAAAAGAACCGCGCCTACGAACTCGGCACCAAGTGGAACGTGCTGGACAGCAAGCTTGCGCTGACTGCCGCCATCTTCCGCGTTGAAACGACGAATGCACGCATCGTGCTGCAGGACGGCACCGCTGCCATGGCTGGCAACAAGCGCGTCGACGGCTTCGAGCTGGGTTGGTCGGGCGCGCTGACCAACCGCTGGCAGGTGTTCGGGGGCTACACGTATCTGAAGAGCGAACTGCGCAACAACGGCGGCGCAGGCGCAGCCTTTGGCGGCACCAACGGAACGGCCTTCCCCAACACGCCAAAGAACAGCTTCAGCCTGTGGACGACGTATCAGCCGATGCCGAAGCTCACGCTCGGCGGCGGCGCGTATTACGTCTCGAAGGTGTGGGGCAGCGCCAACCCCGCCAACCCGAAGTGGGTGCCGGCCTTCTGGCGCTTTGACGCCATGGCCGCCTACCGCATCGACAAGCACACCACGTTGCAGCTGAACGTGCAGAACGTGTTCGACAAGGTGTACTTCAATCAGGCGTATGCATCGCATTACGCATCGCTCGCACCTGGCCGCACGGCCATCCTGACGCTGGGCATTCGCTACTGATGCCGGCCGACGCTGCAACCGCCGCAGCCGATCGTGCGGTGATCGATGCCATCCACGGCGTGCTGACCGGCCGGGCCGACCGTGCCGCGCGCTGGCTGGCGGCGGCCGCCCGGCGCGGGCACGCGGAAGCGCAGGCCATCTTCGGCCAATGGCTGCTCGATGGCCGCGGCGTTGAACGCAACCCCGGCGAAGCGCTGTTCTGGTTCAAGACGGCCGCGCTGTCGGGCCACCCGATGGCCGCCAACATGCTGGGCCGCTGCTATGAGCACGGCTGGGGCGCGCCCGCCTGCGACAAGACCGCCACGCACTGGTACGCCCGCGCCGCCGATGCCGGGCTCGACTGGGGTCAGTACAACTACGCGACGCAGTTGCAACTCGGGCGCGGCATCCCGGCGGACCGCGCCCGCGCGTTTGCACTCTTCCAGGCCGCGGCCGCGCAAGGGCACGCCAAGTCGATCAACGTGCTGGGCGGCTTCTATGAAGACGGCTGGGAGGTCGAGGCCGACACGGCGATGGCTCTGCGCTGCTATGTGCGTGCCGCAGAGGGCGGAGACTTCCGCGGCCAGTTCAACGCTGCGCGCCTGCTCGCACTCGCCAACCGCGCAGACGACGCGCTCGCCTGGATGCGCGCGGTGCCACGCACAGCCACACCCGCCTTCCTCGCGAAGGCGCATGACTTTCTCGCTGGCCATCCCGATGCGCGTCTGCGTGCGCTGGCCTGCGTGCTGAACACCCCATCGCCATGTTGCTGAAGATTCCCGCCGTCCTCACGAAGGAACAGGTCGCGCAGTGCCGCGCCACCATCGACGCCGCTGAGTGGGTGGACGGCAAGGTCACGGCCGGCGCGCAGTCGGGCCAGGTGAAGCACAACATGCAACTACCCGAAGGCTCGCCGGCTGCGCGCGAGGCCGGCACCTTGATCCAGGATGCGCTTTCCGCCAATACGCTGTTCTTCTCCGCCGCGTTGCCGCTCAAGGTGTTTCCGCCGCTGTTCAACCAGTATGCGGGCGGCCAGACCTTCGGCAACCACGTCGACAACGCCGTGCGCCATCTGCGCGGCACCGCTTTCCGCATCCGCAGCGACCTCTCCTGCACGCTGTTCCTGACCGAGCCCGAAGACTACGACGGCGGCGAACTCGTCATCGACGATACCTTTGGCGAACACCGCGCCAAACTTGCGGCGGGCGACATGGTGCTCTACCCGAGCAGCAGCCTGCACCGCGTGACGCCGGTGACGCGCGGTGCGCGCGTTTGCTCGTTCTTCTGGCTGCAAAGCATGGTTCGCAGCGACGCGCATCGCACGCTGCTGTTCCAGATGGACACGGAACTGCAGCGGCTGATGGGGCTGCTTGGGCAGGACGACCCGTCCGTCATTGCGTTGACGGGGACGTATCACAACCTGCTGCGGGAGTGGGCCGACGCCTGAACGGTCGCCTCAGGCGAAGTACGCGCGCATCTCCTCGAGCAAGGCCTCCGGGGCTTCCTCCGGCACGTAGTGCCCGCACGGCACCGTGCCGCCGCTCACGTCGTCCGCCACCGCTTTCCACAACTCCAACGGCTTGAAGCAGCGCTGGATCACGCCGTGCTCGCCCCACAGCACACGCAGCGGCACGCTCACGCGCTTGCCTGCGTCGCGGTCGGCGCGATCGTGTTCGAGGTCGATGGTGGCGGCGGCGCGGTAGTCCTCGCACATGGCGTGCACGCAGGCGGGTTCGCGCATGGCGGCGGCGTAGGTCGCCATCGCTTCCGGGGCGAACGGTTCGAGCCCTGCGTGGCGCAGGCCCATCAACTTGCCGACATAGAAATCGGGCGTGGCGTTGATGAGCGTTTCAGGAAACGGCGACGGCTGGATCAGGAAGAACCAATGCCAGTAGGCGGACGCAAACGCCATGTCGGTGTGCTCGTACATCGCCAGCGTGGGGGCGATGTCGAGCAGCATGGCGCGCTCCACGTGGAGGGGATGATCGACACATAGCCGATGCGCCACACGCGCCCCGCGATCATGCGCGCACAGCCGGAAGCGGCCAAAGCCGAGTGCGCGCATCACCTCCACCTGGTCCTGCGCCATGGTGCGCTTGCTGTATTCCGCGTGCCGGGCGCTGCCGGCCGGTTTGGACGAGGCGCCATAGCCGCGCAGATCGGTCGCGACGACGGTGTAATCGTGCGCCAGTTCCTGCGCGACCTTGTGCCAGATCACATGGCTTTGCGGATGGCCGTGCAGCAATAGCAGCGGCGGACCGCTGCCGCCAATCACCCCCGCAATTTCCACCCCGTTGGCCACCTGGCGAAACGGACGGAAGCCCGGAAACAGCGCAGCATCTGCGGCAGCGGTGGCGGCATCGATGGAAAGCGGCGTGGTCATGCAAGTCTCCGGGGATCAATCGTGGTTGAAGTGATGCGTGGCGAATGCTCCGCATGCTAGCGCAGAGCGGGCACGTGCGTTGCGAAACCATCCACTGCCGCTCTCTTCTTTCGATGTCCCTGATTAGGAGTTCACCATGACCCAATTGCATGACTTGCGCATCGCCATCCTCGTCGACGACCTGTTCGAGCAGGCCGAACTGGCCAGCCCCCGGCAGGCGCTGGAAGGCGCCGGTGCCACGGTCAGCATCATTGCGCCGAAAGGCCCAGCGTGACGGGCCTGCACCACGCCGACAAGGGCGATACATTCAAAGTGGACCTGACGTTGGACCAGGCCAAGGCAGAAGACTTCGATGGCCTGGTACTTCCAGGCGGGGTCTTCAATGCCGACGCACTGCGCGTCGTGCCCGCCGCACAGGCATTCGTGAAAGCGTTCGAGGATGCGCAGAAGCCCATTGCCGTGATCTGCCACGGGCCGTGGCTGATGGTGTCTGCCGGACTGGTGCGGGGCCGCACGCTGACAAGCTGGCCGACGCTGCAGGACGACATCCGCAATGCCGGCGGCACGTGGGTAGACCGTGAAGTGGTGACCGACCGCAACTGGGTCAGCAGCCGCAAACCCGACGACCTGCCTGCCTTCAACCGTACCTTCATCGAACTGCTGGCGCAGCACGCTCACGTCTGAGCCCTGCGGCGTGACCGCGCACGGCGGGGTGCGGGATCGTTCCTATAATCGATCAACATGCTCTGCCCTGTCGTGCCGGTTTGCCAAACCAGGAGACGCCATGCCCGCCGCCAAGCACCTGCCGCCCATGCTGCAGCACCTGACGCTACCCGTGATCGGTTCGCCGATGTTCATCGTCAGCTACCCGGAGCTGGTGCTGGCGCAATGCAAGGCCGGCATCGTCGGGGCATTTCCGGCGCTCAATGCGCGCCCGGCCGAGGTGCTGGACGACTGGCTCACGCGGATGAACGAGGAACTGGCGACGTACCGCACCGCGCATCCGCACGAAGTGGTAGGGCCGATCGCCGTCAATCAAATCGTTCACCACTCGAATGCGCGGCTGGAGCAGGACGTGGCAACCTGCGTCAAGCACAAGGTGCCGATCTTCATCACCTCGCTGCGCGCGCCCGTCAAGGAGATCCTCGATGCCGTGCACAGCTACGGCGGCATCGTGCTGCACGATGTGATCAACCTGCGCCATGCCGAAAAGGCTCTGGAAGCCGGCGTCGACGGCCTGATCCTGGTGGCTGCTGGGGCGGGCGGGCATGCCGGCACGCTGTCGCCGTTTGCGCTGGTGGGCGAGGTACGGCGCATCTTTGACGGGCCGATCGCGCTGTCGGGCGCCATTGCCACGGGCGATGCCATCCTGGCCGCGCAGGCCATGGGCGCCGACTTGGCCTACATCGGCACACGCTTCATCGCCAGCCAGGAGGCCCACGCCGCCGAAAGCTACAAGCAAGCCATCCTGCGCGCGGCCGCGTCGGACATCGTCTACACCAACCTTTTTACGGGTGTGCACGGCAACTACATCCGCGAGAGCATCGAACTGGCGGGCCTGGACCCCGCCGCCTTGCCCGAGGCCGACAAATCGAAGATGAACTTTGGCGACGGCAGCTCGCGCGCCAAGGCCTGGAAAGACATCTGGGGTGCCGGCCAGGGCGTGGGTCAGATTGCCGATCTGCCGCCCGCCGCCGAAATCGTGGCGCGCATGAAGGCCGAGTACGATGCGGCAAAGTTGCGTCTTGCGCTGCACCTGCGCCTCTAGAAGCGACCTGCGCCGAGCCATGCGTGCATGCCCCGCCGCACTTCAATTGACTTGCGCTGGCGGCGCTTCTACATTCCAAAGACTAAAGACACGAGACGCGTGGGACGATGGATTGGCCACCGCGCAACCGTGTGCGCAAGCATCCTTTGGGGGGATGACCGACAGGCGTCTGCTTTCCTGTTGCGCGCACCGACGACAAAAGGAGAACAAGATGACGCACTGCCCTGCGCCCGCGCGCCCGCTTACCCAGCTGGCCGCCGTGGCGCTGAGCGTGGTGGCCTGGGCGATCACCCTGGGCCTGGCCGGTTGCTCTACCCAGAACACCGCAACCACGGCTCCCATCGAACAACGTCTGCCGCAGCCGAACGAAGCGCTCGTGCGCTCGGCTTACGTCTACGCGTTTCCGTTGATGATGACCGACGCGCTGCTGCAAACCACGTCAGCGCTGGCGCCCGCCGGCACGTTCATGCACCAGCGCACGCTGGAAGACGAAACCCTGCCGACCGGCGTGCGCGCCCGGGTAGACGTGCTCGCCAGTAGCGCCTTCGTCGATCTGCGTAACGGCCCGGTCGTCCTGAGCCTGCCCGACACGGGACGCCGCCACATCTGGGTGGCGCTGCACGACGGGTGGAGCGATGTGTTCGAGTCACTCGGCAACCGCACCACCGGGTCGCGGGCCGCTCACTACGCCCTCACGCCGCCGGGCTGGGAAGGCACGCTACCGGCTGGCGTCAAGCAGATTGCTGCGCCGACCAATCTCGTGTGGGTGGTCGCTCGCACGCAAGTCGCCGGCCCGCGCGACCTGGCCGGCGCGCGCCGCGTGCAGGACCGCTATCGCATCACCCCGCTGGATGCCTTCGGCAAAGGCTCCCTGCGCGGCACCGAAGCCGAAATCAAGCTGAACACGGACAAGGCCACAGACCTCGACGTCAGCATGGAGGCGGCGCGACGACGCGTCACCGCGCTCGATGCAAACAGTTACTTCACGCGCTTTGCCGAGCTGCTAAAGGACAATCCACCGCACGCCGCAGATTCGACCATGCTGCAATCGCTGCGTGATCTGGGCATCGTGCCCGGCGCGCCATTCGACGCCAAGGCAGTGAGCGCCGCCAATCTGAAGGTGATGGATGGCGGGGTGGCGGCAGCGCGGGAAACCCTCTCGCTGGCCGTGAAGCAGCCGCCCATCACGCAAAACGGCTGGTTCATCCCGCGCATGGTCGGCGCCTATGGGCTGGACTATGCGCAGCGCGCCATCGTCGCGTGGAACGGCGGCGGGACCGACCTGCCGCAGGACATGCTCATTGCCACCGCCAAGACCGACACCAACGGCATTGCGCTGGACAGCACGCACCGCTACGTATTGCACTTCGAGCGCAACCAGCTCCCGCCCGAGAACGCCGGCTGGGCCATCGCCGCTTTATCTCCTGGCGGGCAACCGCGCAGCACAGCGGAGCGCCCGGGCCTGCGCAACATGCTGAGCGAGGCCGACCACCCGCGCCTGAACCGCGACGGTTCGCTGGACATCCTGATCCAGCGTGCGCCGCCCAAAGGCATGCGCAACAACTGGCTGCCGCCGCCCACCGGCCCGTTCCTCCTGCGCATGCAGCTGACGTGGCCGAAGGAGGCGGCGCTGGACGGCTCGTGGCTGCCGCCGGCCGTGCAGCGGCACGACACTTCGCTGCCCTAAAACGTCAGGCATCCGATACGTGCGGGTCAAGCTTGGCGAAGAGGCGCCTTTGACCAACCTGGGAACCCGGCCGCGGCCGCGGTCGTTGACTATCTTCGCGATGTGGCTGTCTTTCAAATTCCACTTTACTAGAAAAGCATTTCCACTAAACCGGATGACATGGACATCCATCAACGTATCGCCCAGCGCCTGCGCGAACTGCGCGACGCCCAGGGGCTCTCGCTCGACGCGCTGGCCGAACGCAGCCAGGTCAGCCGATCGGCCATCTCCCTGATCGAGCGCGGTCAGAGCAGCCCGACCGCTGCGGTGCTCGATCGGCTCAGTTCCGCGCTGGGCGTGACGCTGGCCTCGCTGTTCGAAGACAGTGCTGCGCCGGCCGCAGAGCCTTCCCCCGTATCGCGCGCGGCGGAGCAGCCGGAATGGACCGACCCTGCCTCGGGCTATGTGCGGCGCAACCTGTCGCCGGCGGCGCGTTCGCCTTTGCAGCTCGTTGAGGTGCGCTTTCCGCCCGGCCAACGCGTCGCCTACGACACCGGCGCGCGCGATGCCGAAATCCACCAGCAGGTTTGGATCATCGAAGGCACGATGGAAATGACCGTGGGCGACGCGCACTGGCGCCTCAATGCAGGCGATTGCCTGACCATGCGGCTGGACCGCCCGATCGTCTATTACAACCCCACGCGGCGGCCAGCCCGCTACCTCGTCGCGCTCACAACCGTGTCCGCTGGCCACTGGAGACCTTGATGAGCGACACCCTGACCATTCGGCGCGTGGGCGCCAACGAGGCAAGCGCGTGCGTGGATGCGTTGGCCGATCTGCTGATCGATTGCGTAGAGGGTGGCGCTTCCGTCAGCTTCATGTCGCCGTTGTCTCGCGACAAGGCGCAGGCATTCTGGCGCAATGTGGCCGAAGGCGTGACGCGCGGTGAGCGCGCCCTGCTGATTGCCGAAGACGCGGCGGGCGACATCCTGGGCACGGTGCAGTTGGTGCTGGCGCAGCCGGAAAACCAGCCGCACCGTGCGGACGTCGCGAAGATGCTCGTGCATCGCCGCGCGCGCCGTCAGGGTGTAGCGCAGCGGTTGATGGCCGCCATCGAAGATGAGGCACGCGCCGAGCGCAAGACGGTACTCGTGCTCGACACGGTGACAGGCGGCGATGCCGAGCGGCTATATGCGCGCGCCGGCTGGCAACGCGTCGGCGTGGTGCCCAACTACGCGCTGATGCCCGACGGCGCGTTCTGCGGGACGACGTTCTTCTGCAAGCAGCTCTGCGCGCCAGACAGCGCCGCCTGATCGATCAAATCGATCGATCAAATCGTCAACGTGCCGCGGCCGATTTCGATCACGCGGCCGCCGACGTGGATCGTGCCGTCGGCATCCACCCGCAGCGTGAGGTGGCAGGGGCGCCCCACTGCTGCGCCCTGCTCGATGCGGTAGGTTGCCGGCAAGGCGTGGCCCGTCGCGCGCAGCCAGCCGCCCAGGTTGGCGCACGCCGATCCGGTGCCGGGGTCTTCCCAGAGGCCGGCGCCGTATTCGAAGAAGAAGCGCGAGACCACCGGGCCGTCGCTGCCGGGCGCGGGCATGGTGAAGACGTAGGCATTGCGCCCATCGTTGCGGCTGCGCGGCCACGCATCGAAGGCTGAGGGGTCGGGCCGGGCGCGCTCCACATCGGCGCGCGTCTTGACCGGCACCATCAGTTGCTCGATGCCCGCGTCAATCCACAGCGGCGGACCCGCCAGCGCATCGGCGTCCAGCCCCAGCATCTTGGCAATACCCGGATCGGCCTCGCGCGTATTCAACGCGCCCGAACGCGGCGGCACGAGCGACCACCCCTCGTCCTGCGCCGTCAGCGACACGATGCCCGACTGGCAACGCAGCGTCAGTTCGTTACCGGGACCATACAGCTCGCGCACCACCTGCGCGGTCCCCAGCGACGGGTGGCCGGCAAACGGCATCTCGTAATCGGGCGTGAAGATGCGGAATCGCGCCGTGGCGCCATCGGCCTCGTCGGGAAAGATGAAGGTGATTTCGGACAGGTTGAACTGGCGTCCGATGGCCTGCATGGTGGCGTCGTCCAGGCCGCGGCCGTCTTCAAACACGGCGAGCTGGTTGCCGCCAAAAGTGGATTCGGCAAAGACGTTGAGCAGGCGGAAGGCGTAGCGCGACATGGTGGCGTCCGAAGTGGTGGGGAAGAAAAAAAACGGTGTGGCGATGCGTCATCATCAACGCACCGCCACACCGTCTCCATGCACACTTGCAGACAGTTTGCGCGAATCCAGCCTGACAGTTGGCGGACAGCGCGAACGCCGTGAAGCGTCGCGGCTTACTTGCGATAGTCGTACACGCCGCGGCCGGTCTTGCGGCCGAGATAGCCGGCGGCCACCATTTCGCGCATCAGCATGGCGGGGCGGTATTTCGGGTCGCCGAATTCGGTGTACAGCACTTCCATCACGGCCAGCATGGTGTCCAGGCCGATCATGTCGGCCAGCGCAAGCGGCCCGATCGGGTGGTTGCAGCCGAGCTTCATGCCTTCGTCGATTTCCTCGGGCGAGGCCAAGCCTTCACCCAGCACGCAGAACGCCTCGTTGATCATCGGGCACAGGATCCGGTTGACGACAAAGCCCGGGCTGTTCTTGACCGTGATGGGCGTCTTGCCGAGCTGCTTGGCCAGCGCTTCGACCGCCGCGTGCGTCGCATCGCTCGTCTGCAGGCCGCGGATGACTTCCACCAGCGCCATCATCGGCACGGGGTTGAAGAAGTGCATGCCGATGAAGCGGCTGGCGTCTTGCAGCACGGCGGCCAGCTTGGTGATCGAGATGGACGACGTGTTCGACGCCACGATGGCGTGCGGCGCAGCGGCAGCCTCGAGCTGCTTGAGGATCTTCACCTTCAGGTCGAAGTTCTCGGTGGCGGCCTCGATGACGAGGTCGGCGCGCTTGAGGTCGTCGTACGAAGTTGAGCCCTGAATGCGGGCGAGCGCAGCGGCCTTGTCCGCTTCGGTCAGTTTTTCCTTCTTGATGAGGCGGTCCAGGCTGCCGGCCACGGTGGCAATGCCCTTCTGCACGGCGGCATCGCTGATGTCCACCATCACCACATCCAGCCCGACCACGGCGCACGCTTGCGCAATGCCGTTGCCCATAGTTCCGGCACCGACGATGCCGACGACTTGAATTGCCATGAACTGCTCCTCGCTTGGTGTTGGAATGAAAGATGAGATGAAACAGATTGCAGAGGATAAACGACGCAGCGACGGGCAGAAAAGCCTGGCTGACGCTCGGGTCACATTCCACCGGATCGCCGTATGATCACCAGCGTCGCGCCACCCCCCCCCGGGCGGGTGTGATTCATCCCTGTTTCGTACCCG
>NZ_JASATD010000038.1:0-33105 GCF_038440115.1 Ralstonia sp. OTU4908
TTTCTTTGCTTACTTTCTTTGGCAAGACAAAGAAAAGTGAGTCGTGCCCGGCAGGGTACGAAACAGGGATGCACCACCAAGCCAAAAAGACGCACAACGAAACAGCCTCTAATGCTCCGCTTCCCCAAAACACTCTCCCCCGGCAAACCCTTCCCCCTAGGCGCCCAATGGGACGGCCTGGGCATCAACTTCGCCGTCTTCTCAGCCAACGCTAGCAAGATCGAACTCTGCATCTTCGATCCCACCGGCCGCAAGGAACTGACCCGCTTCGCCCTGCCCGAATGCACCGACGAGGTCTGGCATGGCTACCTGCCCGGCGTGGAAGCCGGCCTCGTCTACGGCTACCGCGCCTACGGACCTTGGGAGCCGCAGCACGGCCATCGCTTCAACCCGCACAAGCTGCTGCTCGACCCCTACGCGCGCCGGCTGGTGGGCTCGCTGCGCTGGTCCGACGCACTGTTCGGCTATCGGCTCAACTCCAACCGCGGCGATCTTTCATTCGACCGCCGCGACAGCGCGCCGGCCATGCCCAAGGCCATCGTCACCGACGAGTCGTTCAACTGGGGCAACGACGTCCGCCCCAACACGCCGTGGTCTCGCACCGTGATCTACGAAGGGCACGTTCGCGGGATGTCGATGCTGCGCGAAGACCTGCTGCCGCCTGAACGCGGCACGTTCAGCGCGCTCGGCGACAGCGTCTTCATCGACCGCCTGCAGCGGTTGGGCATCACCGCCATCGAGCTGCTGCCCATTCACGCCTTCCTGCAAGACCAGTTTCTGGTGGAGCGCGGCTTGCGCAACTATTGGGGCTACAACACGCTGTGCTTCTTCGCGCCAGAGCCGTCTTACCTCTCGGCACCATCGCTGCATGAGCTGAAAGTGGCGATCCGCCGGCTGCATGCGGCGGGCATCGAAGTGTTGCTCGACGTGGTCTACAACCACACGTGCGAAGGCAGCGAGCTGGGACCGACGCTGTCGTTTCGGGGCCTGGACAACGCGAGCTACTACCGCCTCGTGCCGGGCCAGGAGCGTTACTACATCAACGATACGGGCTGCGGCAACACGCTGAACCTGTCTCACCCGCGCGTGCTGCAGATGGTGATGGACTCTCTGCGCTACTGGGTCAACGCGTTCCACGTGGACGGCTTCCGCTTCGACCTGGGCGTCACGCTCGGGCGCGAGGGCAATGGCTTCGATCAGGGCTCGGGCTTCTTCGATGCCATCCGCCAGGACCCCGTGCTTTCCACCGTCAAGCTGATCTCCGAACCGTGGGACGTGGGCCCGGACGGCTACCAGGTCGGCAACCACCCGCCGGGCTTTGCGGAATGGAACGACCGCTTTCGCGATGGCATCCGCCGCTTCTGGCGCGGTGACTCGGGCCAGCGGCCCGACCTTGCCGCACGCCTGACCGGCAGTGGCGACTTGTTCGACCGCCGCCACCGCAGGCCTTGGGCGTCGGTCAATTACGTCGCCTCGCACGACGGTTTCACGCTGCACGACCTCGTCAGTTATGCCGACAAGCACAACGATGCCAACGGCGAAGACAACCGCGACGGCCACAACGACAACTGCAGCGCCAACTGGGGCGCCGAGGGCCCGACCGATGACCCCGCCATCCAAGCCCTGCGCGAACGCGTGAAACGTGCGCTGCTGGCCACGGTGTTCTTTTCCAATGGCACGCCGATGCTGTTGGCGGGCGACGAATTCGGCCGCACGCAAAACGGCAACAACAACGCCTATTGCCAGGACAACGCCCTGTCCTGGCTCGATTGGTCATTGCTGGAAAAAGACCCGGGGCAGGCGCTCGCCCGCTATACGGCGCGGCTGATCGCACTGCGCAAGGCCAGCCCTGCGCTGCGCTGGCCGCATTACGTGCACGGCAACACCGAGATCCTGCCGGGCGTGCCGGACATCGCCTGGTTTGACGAGCGCGGCCAGGTGCTTTCGCCCGACGCGTGGAACGACAGCGAGGCACGGGCGTTGGCGTTGCGCCGCGCCTGCGTCGAGACCATCGACGCGGAGGCGCGCCCGCACGTGGCGTTGTTGCTCATCAACGGTGCCGCGACAGACCTGACGTTCACGCTGCCCGAGCCTGCCATGGACTGGCTACTCGCCATCGACAGCGCAGCGCCGGAGCAAGACGCTCGGCCGCACAGCGGCAGCACCCTGGACGTGGCGGGGCGCAGCGTAGTGCTGCTGCTCGCCACGCAGCTGGCCACGATCGCCCAGATTGCTGGGCAGCCGGATGCAGACGCCAGCGGCGAAACCCTCGGGCGGGTGTCCGACACACAGAACGCGGCACAGGGCGCACCGCAGAACACCCCGCCCGAACAACCTGCGACCGACGACGAGCGCACCGCCCCCACCGCCGACCAGGCAGCGAGCGACGACAATGGAGACGCCACGCGATGACCGCACCTGCCCCCCGGTTTGCCCACGACATGCCGTTCGGTGCCACCGTCCTGGCGGACGGCAACACCCGCTTCCGTTTGTGGGCCCCCGACGCGACCGCCGCCTGGATCGACTTCGACGACGTGCGCGGCGACGAGGCCATCCGCATGGACCCGGAACCCGACGGCTGGTATGCCGCCGTGGCACCCGTGGGTGCCGGAACATGCTACCGGTACCGTCTCACCAATCAGGACGGCGTGACACTGTCGGTGCCTGACCCCGCGGCCCGCGCGCAGTGGCAGGACATAGCGGGCCCAAGCCTCGTCGTCGATCCGCAGCGCTACCGGTGGCAGCACGCCGACTGGCAGGGCCGGCCCTGGCACGAGACGGTGCTGTACGAACTGCACGTCGGCGCGCTGGGCGGTTTCAAAGGTGTGCGCGGCCGGCTGCCGGAACTGGCGCGGCTGGGCATCACGGCCATCGAGTTGATGCCGGTGGCGGAATTTCCGGGTGCGCGCAACTGGGGCTATGACGGCGTACTGCCCTTTGCGCCCGACGCCAGCTACGGCACGCCGGACGACCTCAAGGCCTTGATCGACACCGCGCACGGGCTCGGCATGATGGTGTTTCTCGATGTGGTCTACAACCACTTCGGGCCGGATGGCAATTACCTGCACCACTACGCGCGCAGCTTCTTCCGCGACGATGTGCATACGCCCTGGGGCGCCGCCATCGATTTCCGCAAGCCGCAGGTGCGCGAGTTCTTCATCCAGAACGCGCTGATGTGGCTGATGGAATATCGCTTTGACGGCCTGCGGCTCGACGCCGTGCACGCCATCACCGAGCGCGACTGGCTGGGCGAACTCGCCGCCCGCGTGCGACTGTCCGCCGAGCCTGGCCGGCATGTGCATCTGGTGCTGGAGAACGAGCACAACGCCGCATCGCTGCTGCGTGATGGCGACACCCACGGCGACTTCGACGCGCAGTGGAACGACGACGGCCACAACGTGCTCCACGTGTTGCTGACCGGCGAGCGCGAAGCCTATTACGCCGCCTACGCCGAAGCACCGGCGCAGCGCCTTGCGCGCGTGCTGCAAGACGGCTTCTGCTACCAGGGCGAGCCATCCCCGATCCATGAGAATGCCCCGCGCGGCGAACCGAGCGCGCACTTGCCGCCCACCGCGTTCGTGCTGTTCCTGCAGAACCACGACCAGATCGGCAACCGCGCCTTTGGTGAACGGCTGACGCAGCTCGCCCATCCCGATGCGTTGTACGCCGCGCAGGTGCTGTTGCTGCTGAGCCCGCAGATTCCGATGCTGTTCATGGGTGAGGAATGGGGCAGCACCTGCCCGTTCCAATACTTCACCAGCCATCACGGCATGCTGGCCGAAGCCGTGCGGGAAGGCCGGCGCAGGGAGTTCGCCAAGTTCGAGGCATTTGCCGACCCGCACCAGCGCGAGCGCATTCCCGATCCCAACGACGAGTTGACGTTCCTTGCCTCGTCCCCCGGCGAGGCCAACCTGGCCGATCCCGCACAGCTGAACACGCTGAACCGCATGCACCGCCTGCTGGCGCTGCGCCACGCAGAGATCATCCCGCGCCTGCCCCGCGCCCGCGCGCTCGATGCGGTGGCACTGGGCCATGCCGGCGCCCTTGCCCGCTGGCGTATGGGCGACGGCAGCGTGCTCACGCTGATGGTGAATCTGTCCGATCAAGCCGTGGCGGTGCCTACGGTGCTGGCGGGCAGCCCTGCAGATCTGCTGCATGAATCGCGCGAGGGCGCCGCCGCCGCGCTCATCGCGCATCGCCTGCCGGAGCGCACGTGCGTGGCATTGCTGCACACGCCCTCGCCCGCCTGACTCCACCCCCTGACAAGCGCAACGCGCCAACGTATCAACGCCCCCGCACACCATGGATCGCACGACCAACTCATCCGGCACGCAACGCACCCCGCTCCAGCAACTGGCCACCGAGGCCGGCCTGCTGGTGGACTGGGAAGACGCTGCGAGCCGGCCCATGCACGTGGCCGACGACGTGCTGCGGGCCGTGCTGCACAGCCTGGGGCTGCCTGCCGGCACGCCGGCCCAGGTGTCGGAAAGCCAGGCGCGCCTGCGCGCAGAAGCCGAAGAGGTGGCGATACCGCCGCTCGTGACAGGCGTGGTCGGACAGCCGATCGTGCTGCAGACTTCGGCGCCACAGGCGGCATTGCTGGACGGACAAACCTATCGCGTCGATCTGGAGTCCGGCGGCAGCACTGAGGGCAAAGTCAGCGCCAGCGCAAGCGAGCACCACGCAACGCTGCGCCTGGGGCCTGTGACTGCCGTGGGCTATCACCGCCTGACCATTGACGCCGGGCCGGGCACCGTGATCCAGGCCACGCTCGCCATTGCCCCGGCACGTTGCTACGGCGTGGCCGATGCATTACGCCAGCACAAGCGTCAGACCGACACCCGAGTGTGGGGTACCTCCGCACAACTCTATGGCCTGCGATGCGGGGCTGAACGCGCCGCCAGCAGCGCAGGGCTCGGCGACTACACCGCTGCGGGCGCACTGGCACAGCAGCTCGCGCGGCACGGTGCAGATGCGCTGGCGCTCAGCCCCGTGCATGCCATGTTCACGGCCGACGCGCGTCGCTACTCGCCGTACTCGCCATCGAGCCGCCTGTTCATGAACGCGTGGATGATCGACCCCACCGCCCTTTTCGGAGAGGAAGCCGTCCGGCAAGCCGTGGTCGACTGCAACCTTGTCGCAGACTATGCACGCCTGGAAGCCGCTCCGCTCATCGACTGGCCCGCCAGCGGCAACGCCCGTATGACGGTGCTGCGCGCGTTGCATCACCGTTTGCTGCAGGCGCCGCTTGGAGACACCACCGCCCAGATGCTGCTGGACGATTTTCGTGCGTATTGCATCGACGGGGGCGTCAGCCTGCGCGACCACGCGCACTTTGAGGCGCTGAACGCGCATCTGGGCCCCGCGCACTGGAAGCAATGGCCGGAGCAATATCAGGATCCGAGCTACCTTGGCGTGCAGGCCTTCGCGCGCGAGCATGAGGATGCGGTGAATTTCCACCTCTTCCTGCAATGGGCTGCTACTCGCCAATGGGCCCTCGTGCAGCGCACCGCGGAAAGCGCCGGCATGGCCATCGGCCTGATTGCCGACCTGGCTGTGGGCACCGACAGCGCGGGCAGCCACGCGTGGGCCCGGCAGCGGGACTTGCTGATCGGCGTCACCATAGGCGCGCCGCCCGACCTGTTCAACGCGCAGGGCCAGGATTGGGGGCTCACCACCTTCAGCCCGCGGGCCATGCGAACGCAGGGCTTTTCCGCGTTCATCGAAATGCTGCGTGCGGTCATGGCGGTGCCCGGCGGCGTGCGGATCGACCACGTGCTCGGACTCATGCGACTGTGGGTCATTCCGGATGGCGCACAGCCGCTAGACGGCGTGTACCTGCGCTACCCGATGCACGATCTGCTGCGGCTGGTCGCGCTGGAATCGTGGCGCAACCGCTGCATCGTCATCGGCGAGGATCTCGGCACCGTGCCGGCGGGCCTGCGTGAGACGCTGGCCGAAGACGGGCTGCTCGGCATGCGCATTCTCTGGTTTGAACGCGAATACACGCGCGACGATGCGCCCTTCAAGGCCCCTCACACGTGGGCGCCGGCCTCCGTTGCGATGACCAGCACGCACGATCTGCCCACGCTCGCCGGCTGGTGGATCGGCAACGATCTGCGCTGGCAAGTGCAGCTCGGGCTGTTGCCGCCCGGCATGAACGAGACCGAGGCGTACGCGCGCCGCATGGACGACCGCGCCGCGCTCGTCGCTGCCTTTGCCGAGCACAACCGGCTGGTGCTGGCCGATGGCGGCGTGCCGATGATCGGCGTGGCGCCTCTGCAGGCTGCGCTGGAACAGGCGCGCGCCGCCAACGCAGCGCAAGCCGAAGTCATCCTGCAAGCAAGCGCACAGGACTTTGCGACGGCAGCCACGGTGTTCACGGGCGCCGCCCACACGCCGCTTGCTCTGGTGCCGCTGGAAGACTTGCTGGGGCTTGTAGAGCAGCCGAACCTGCCGAGCACGATCGACACACATCCAAACTGGCGTCGCCGCCTCCTGGCGCCCGCCCCGACGCTGCTCGACGCGCCCACGGTTCAGGCGCGCCTGTCAGCGCTGGCCAACGCGCGCATCAGCCTGTCATGAGCGAACCTACCACGCCACTCGCCCCCATCGCCCTCCAGCGGGTGCCCCGCGCCACGGTGCGGCTGCAACTGCACCGCGACTTTACGTTCGACCATGTGCGCGCGCTGCTGGACGACTTTGCAGCGCTCGGCATCTCGCACCTCTACACGTCGCCCATCACCACGGCGCAGCCGGGTTCCACGCATGGCTATGACGTTGTCGACCCGACACGCGTGAACCCGGAGCTGGGCGGCGAACCCGCCCTCGAACGTTTGGTTGAGGCACTGCATGCGCGCGGCATGGGGCTCGTTGTCGATATCGTGCCCAACCATATGGGTGTGGGTGGTGCACACAACACGTGGTGGCTGGACGTGCTCGAATCCGGCCCTGAAAGCGCTTACGCCAACTTTTTCGATATCGACTGGCAGCCGTCGCACCCCGGGCTGCGCAACAAGGTGCTCGCACCGTTCCTCGGCGAAAACTACGCCGACGCACTGGCCGCGGGCCGACTGCAATTGGCCTACGACGAAGCGGCCGCGCGGCTGGCCATTGCGTACTACGATCACCGGTTCCCGATTGCGCTGGCCGACTACCCCGCGTTGCTGCGCACCGGCAACACGGACACCGCCACGCATGCGGTTGCCGACCGCTTTGCCGGGCTCGGCACCATCCGCTCGGTGCGCACGCGCCGCGAACGTGCAGACGAAGCACGCGATGCACTGCGCAACCTCGCCACCACCGAAGCAGGCGCCGCACACATCGCCGAAGCCGTGCGCACGCTCAACGCGCAACACGATGAGCTTGATGCGCTGATGGCGCGCCAGCATTGGCGCCTTGCCCACTGGCGCACCGCCAATGACGAGACCAACTGGCGCCGCTTCTTCGATATCGGCTCGCTGGCCGGCTTGCGCATGGAGCGCGCCGAGGTATTCGAAGCGACGCACGCGCTGCTGTTCCGGCTCTATCGCCTGGGGTGGATTGACGGCGTGCGCATCGACCACGTTGATGGCCTGGCCGATCCGGCCGCCTACTGCCGCCAACTGCGCCGCCGCCTGCAAGCCGAACACGCGGCACGCCCCGCCGACCGGCTCACGAATCACCCGTGGATTGTTGTCGAGAAGATCCTCGCCCACGATGAAGCGATGCGCACCGACTGGGGCGTCGACGGCACCAGCGGCTACGACTTCATGAACCAGGTGGGCGCGCTGTTGCACGACGCGCATGGCGAGACGGCGCTCACGCAGGGGTGGCTGGAATGGATCGGCGCGCCGGCGGCCGAAGCGCCGTTTTCGGCCACCGCCGTAGCGGCACGCCGTCAGATCCTGCATGCGCACTTTGCGGCAGAACTCGATGCAGCCGCGTCGGCGTTGCATGCGGTGGCACAGCAGGAGCGCAGCAGCCACGACGTGACGTGGCACGCCATCCGGCGCGCGCTGGCCGAGGTGATCGTCCACTTTCCGGTGTATCGCACCTATGCGAGCACGCAGCAACGCGATGCCCAGGACACGGCCATCCTGCAATCCGCGATGTCGGGCGCGGCTACCTGCCTGCGACGCATCGACCAACCTGTGCTCGGCTGGCTCGACACCTGGCTGGGTGGGCAACCCGCCGGCCAGGACAAGCTGCGCCAGCTCGCATTGCGGCGGTGCCAGCAGTTGTCGTCGCCGGTGGCGGCCAAGGCGGTGGAAGACACGGCGTGCTACCGCTACGGGCGGCTGCTGTCGCGCAACGAGGTCGGCGCGGATCCGGGCGAGTTCTCGATGAGCGCCAACGCGTTCCATCACGCCATGCAGAAGCGCGCCCTCACATGGCCGCACGCCATGCTGACGACCGCCACGCACGACCACAAGCGCGGTGAAGACGTACGCGCGCGGTTGGCAGTGCTGTCGGAGCGACCCGCGCAATGGCTGGCCGCCGCACATCAGTGGCGTACGGAGCATGCTGCGTGGGTCCGTCATCTGCCGACCGGCCCTGCGCCCTCGCCCGCTGCGCAGTGGATGCTGTATCAAACGCTGGTGGGCATCTGGCCGGCGGGCCTCGACTGGCATGACACCGATGCCGTGCGCGAGCTGGCCGAGCGCGTCGCGCAGTGGCAGGAAAAGGCGCAACGCGAAGCCAAGCTGCGCACCGACTGGTTCGCACCCGATGCAGAGTACGAAGCCGCCAGCCGCGATTTTGTCTTGACGCTGCTGACGGGTGAGGCCGCCCAGACGTTCCTGCCGTCCCTCTCGGCTTTCGTGCAAAGCGTGGCCCCGGCCGCGGCCATCAACGGCCTCGCCCAGACCTTGCTGCGCACCACACTGCCCGGCGTGCCCGACCTCTATCAGGGCGCCGATTTCTGGGACACCAGCCTCGTCGATCCCGACAACCGTCGGCCTGTCGACTATGCCGCACGGCACCGAGCACTGCGTGCATTGCACACGCATGCAGACAACAGCCTGGCGCCGCTGCTTGCGCATTGGACCGACGGCCGCATCAAGCAAGCCATGCTGGCACGTGCGCTGGCCCTCCGGGCGGCACTGCCAGCGGTATTCGAATCGGGCGACTACCAGCCGCTGGTCGTAACCGGCAGCGGCGCGCAGCACGTGCTCGCGTTTGCGCGTACGCATGGCGCCGAGGCGATCGTCGTGATCGTGCCCTTGCACGCCTCCGCCCTGCTTGGCCATACCGCCACACCAGCGTTTGCGACGGGCGTATGGCGAGACACCACGGTTTGCCTGCCGTCCGCGCTCTCGCAGATTCCCCTGCATAGTGCGTTCGACGGCCAGGCACTCCGGAGTCCCCGCCTTGCGCTGGGCCAGGTGCTGGCGCATCTGCCTGTCGCCCTGCTGCATACCTGATCCCCGCTTCACCCCTCCGCACGGGTTAACACCGACTGCATCGCCCTGGGTCTCGCCCTAAAATTCCTCTATTCATATATATGACTAGAGCAATGTGTACGGCACATGTCGCTCACGTCACCCGGAGGAGACGGCATGTTCGGCTGGTTCAAAGAGATTTCGAAAGGGGAAAAGCGCACGTTCTGGGCCTGCTTTGGCGGCTGGGCGCTCGACGCGCTGGACGTGCAGATGTTCAGCCTCGTCATCCCGACCATCATCGCCGCCTGGCACATCGGCAAGGCCGAGGCTGGGCTGGTGTCGGGCGTCACGCTGGTGGCGTCCGCGCTGGGCGGCTGGATTGCTGGCGCATTGACGGACCGCTTCGGCCGCGTGCGCACGCTGCAGATCACGGTACTGTGGTTCTCGCTGGCCACATTCGCGTCAGCCTTCGCGCAGAACTTCGAGCAGTTCCTCGTGCTGAAGGCCATCCAGGGCTTCGGCTTTGGTGGTGAATGGGCGGCGGGCGCCGTGCTGATGGCCGAGAGCATCCGCGCCAGCCATCGCGGCAAGGCCATGGGCACCGTGCAGAGCGCCTGGGCCGTGGGCTGGGGCGCCGCGGTGCTGCTGTATGCGCTCACGTATTCCTTCATTGAACCCGATCTTGCCTGGCGCGTGATGTTTGCTGCGGGCCTGCTGCCGGCGCTGCTCATCATCTACATCCGCCGTGGCGTGAAGGAACCGGTGCCGGCCGCCAAGCCGGACGCGGACGCCAACGCGATGCCGATCTCGCGCTTTCCGCTGCTCGACATCTTCCGCCCGCAGGTGCTGCGCATGACGCTGATCGGCGGCCTGTTGGGGGTGGGCGCGCACGGCGGTTACTACGCACTGATGACGTGGCTGCCGACGTATCTCAAGACAGAGCGGCACCTGTCGGTGCTCGGCACGGGCGGCTACCTGGCGGTGATCATCTTTGCTTTCTGGTGCGGCTGCGTGGCCAGCGCATGGCTGCTGGACGTGCTCGGCCGTCGCGGCAACATCCTGCTGTTCTCGTGCTGCTGCGTGGTCACCGTGCTGGTGTATCTGCTGGTGCCGCTGTCGGATGGCGCGATGCTGGTGCTCGGCTTTCCGCTGGGCTTCTTTGCGGCGGGCATTCCGGCCAGCATGGGCGCGTTGTTCAACGAGCTGTATCCGCAGGGCGTGCGCGGCACGGGCGTGGGCTTTTGCTACAACTTCGGCCGCGTGGTGTCTGCCGCGTTCCCGGTGCTGGTGGGCAAGATGAGCGCATCCATGTCGCTGGGCACGGCCATCGGCATCGACGCGGCCATCGCGTATTCGATCGTCGCAGTGGCGGTGCTGATGCTGCCCGAGACGAAGGGCCGTGACCTCGCTGCCGTCACGGTCTGAACTCCACCACAACATCATGACGACGCACTTGATCCGTCGCCGCCAGGAGACCCCATGCCCACCCGCCGCGCCTTCAACACCGGACTGCTTGCCATGCTAGGTTCCACCGCCCTTGCCGGCTGCGCCGCCACCGGCAGCAGCGACGTTTCGCGGGGGGGCCCCGCGCGCATCACGGCCATCGACACGCACGCACATGTGTTCGAACGCGGGCTGCAACTGGCCGATGCGCGCCGCTATGCGCCCACGTATGACGCCCCCCTGCCGGCCTATCTGGCGCAGCTCGACGCGCACGGCGTGTCGCACGGTGTGCTGGTGCAGCCGAGCTTCCTGGGCGTCGACAACAGCTACCTGCTGGCTGCGCTCAAACAGGCGCCGCAACGCTTGCGCGGTGTGGCCGTGATCGACCCGACAGCGCCCGAGACCTTGCTCACGCAGATGAACGCCGAGGGCATCGTCGGCATCCGCCTGAACCTGATCGGTGCGGCAGACCCGCAGTTGAAATCGCCCGTCTGGCAGGCCGCGCTGGCACGCCTGCATGCGCTGGGCTGGCATGTGGAACTGCACGTCGAGGCACGCCGCCTGCCTGCGCTGCTGCAGCCGCTGCTGGAAGCACAGGTGAGCGTGGTGGTCGATCACTTCGGCCGCCCCGACCCGGCGCTCGGCGTGGACGACCCCGGCTTTGCCGCATTGCTCGCCGCCGGCCGCTCGCGCCGCGTGTGGGTGAAGATTTCCGGCGCATACCGGAATGGCACCAACGGACGCGGGGAAGCCATCGCCCAGGCCGCCATGCCTCGCCTGAAAGATGCGCTCGGCCTGGACCGCCTGGTCTGGGGCAGCGACTGGCCGCACACGCAGTTCGAATCGCAGATCGACTACGACAAGATGTGGGCCTTCGCCGGCGTGCTGCTGCCCAGCGCAGCAGACCGCAAACAGGTGCTGGTCGACACGCCCGCGCAGCTGTTCCGCTTCGTCTGAAGGCGCCAGCGCCGCACCGCGTCTGCGCGATACCCCGTTTCGCGAATCACGAATTTCGCCGCGCGGGCCGCGCTCCTACACTGGCCGCTCCTCGTCCCCACAAGCCGTAAGGAGCAGCCATGCAGCAGCATCGACTCGTCGACCAGCAATTCGGCCAGGTTGCTCAGGCCTACCTGACCAGCGCCGTGCATGCGCAGGGCGACGATCTCGACGCGCTGGCCGCGCTGGCGCAATCTGCGCCGCACGCCAAGGTGCTCGATCTGGGCAGCGGCGGCGGGCACGTGAGCTTTGCCATGGCGCCGCACGTGGCCGCCATGGTGGCGTATGACCTGTCGGAAGACATGCTGGGCGTGGTGGCCGCCGAAGCCGCGCGCCGCGGCCTCGCGCAATTGCACACGCAAGCTGGCCGCGCTGAAAACCTGCCCTTTGACGATGCCGCGTTCGACATCGTTGCCACGCGTTTTTCTGCCCATCATTGGTACGACGTGCGCAAGGGCCTGTCTGAAGCGCGCCGTGTGCTCAAACCCGGCGGCAAGCTCGTCATCGTGGATATCGTCGCGCCGGAGGTGCCGCTGCTCGACACGCTGCTGCAGACCACCGAGGTGCTGCGCGATGTGTCGCACGTACGCGACTACCGTGTGTCCGAATGGCAAGCCATGCTGGCCGAGGCCGGTTTCCAGCCCGGCCCGCCCCGCACCTGGAAGCTGACGATGGCCTTTGACAGCTGGATCGCCCGCATCCGCACCCCGCAGGTCCGGGCGGATGCCATCCGCGACCTGTTCGACCGCGCCGCCGACGAAGCGCGCGCGTACTTTGCTGTGTCGCCCGACCATTCGTTTGCGATCGACGCGATGCTGATCGAGGCCACCTGAGCCACCTGAGCGGCATAAGCGACCCGAGAGTCCTCATCCCCCCTCGTCCTTTTTGTCACACCCGTTAGAGGGGGACCGCGATGCGGCGCGGTTTTCGGGGTTTCGTTTAATCCAGAATAAAAAAAATGTGACAACGGAACACGTGTACGAACGCGGCGTTGTCGGTAGCCTTCCGGGTTACCGTCGGCTCCGGTCGGCATTGGCGCGCGGCCACTGCGCCAACTCCCCGATTCCATGTACGCCCTGTTCCCCGCCTTCGTCTCGTCGCTTTTCCTGTTCTACGGCGTCTACGTCGTGACCACGCGCGGCCGCACGCGAGCGAGCCTGGCGTTTCTCGGCATGACAACGCTCACATGCCTGTGGCAGGGCATCTGGGCGTTCCTCTTCCAAACGCAGGACGTCGGCACGGCCCAGGTGCTTGCCAAGCTGGGCTGGATCGCCATCCTGATCATGCCGACCATGCTGTATCACTTTGCGGTGGAGGTGGCCGAAGCCCCGGGCGAGCGGCACTGGCTCCTGGCCGCCTATGCACTGGACGCCGCGCTGATCGCCTTGCTGCTGACCACCAACCTCGTCATCGATGGCGTGCATCAGTTCCACTTCGGTTTCTATCCAAAGGCTGGCCTGCTGGAGGCCGTGCATATCGCCCAGACGACGGCGCTGGTCTCGCGCGGCATGTGGGTGCTCTACCGCGAGCAGCGGCATGCCACCGCAGAAAAGCGCAAACGGTTGCTGACGTGCCTGATCGGTGTGGGGCTGATTTCTCTGGCGGCGGCCGACTACGCGGTCAACTACGGCATTGCGTTCTACCCGCCGGGCGTGCTCCCGCTGGCCGTTGCGCTGGGCATCATCGCCGTGGGTGTGGTCAAGTTCGACCTGATGCGCCCTTACGCGCTGGCCGCCACCGTTGCGCACGAGGTCCGCACGCCGCTGACCACCATCCGTTTGCAAGCCGCCGAAATTGCCCGCGCCTGGCCTGATGTGTACCGCGGCTATCTGCTTGCCATCGACAACGGCCTGTGCCAGCCGCCGCAGCATCCGGCCATGCTCGATCGCCTCTCCAAGCTGGCGGGTGCCATCACGTCGGAAGTCGCGTCCGCGCACAGCGTGATCGAAATGGCATTGGCCTCCGTCACGCTGGAGCGTCTCGACCGCCGCACGTTCGCGGCCCACTCGCTGCGCGAATGCGTGGAGACCGCCGTGGCGCAGTATCCGTTCCAGGCGGGTGAGCGCGAACGCGTGCACGTGCAGACGTTCAACGCCGACTGGCGGTTCGTTGGCTCCGACACGCTGCTCGTGTATGTGCTGTTCAACCTGCTGAAGAACGCCCTGCATGCCATCCAGATCGCGCGCAAGGGGCACATCGAAATCTCCGCCCGCCAGGATGGCGACAGCTACGTGCTCGTGGTGCGCGACAGCGCCACCGGCATTCCGCCCAGCGTGCAGCGCCGCATCTTTGACCCGTTCTTCTCCACCAAGCATGTCGGCAAGGGCTCGGGCGTGGGGTTGACGTTCTGCCGCCGCGTCATGCAGGCATTCGGGGGGCGCATCCAATGTGAATCCGTGGTTGGGGAATACACGCTGTTCTCCATGCGGTTTCCCCAACCGCCTGCTATCTGACGTTTACACCTTTAGAACGTCAGGACGCGTGTGCCAGCTCTGGCAGCGTGTCCAGTTCGTACGCCTTCACACGCATGCGCACGTGCTCCGGCAACCGCTGGATGACGCGCTCGGCGTTGGCGCACACCACCTGCTGATACCCCAGCGACACCAGCCGCCCGCCTGAAACGAACCGGAACACCATGTAGAACGAGCACGGCTGCACCCGGAAGGTGTTCAAGTGGCATTCCACGCGCTGAAACGGGAATGTCTCTTCAACGAATTCCTGATGCGCCAGCTTGGTCACGAAGATCACACGTCCGCTCATGAGCAGCTCAGCGTCAATGCATTCGTGGAACCAGCGCTCGCGCACCACGCCCTGCCACTCGAAATACCGGGCGAAATACGTGTTGGCGTAGGCGTTGGAATCCTTCAGATAGACATCGAAGGCGTACTGGAAGGTCTGCTGCGCAGAAATGGCTTTGGGCAGCTCGGCATTGCGCAGATAGTGGTCGACGACTGTGGCAATGGATTGGCCTGTCGGCATCGCATACTCCAAGAATGGAATTGGCTGCTGGCGGCAGCCGCGCATGCGCGGTGGTCCCGCGCATGTGTCCATTCTTCCGATGCACTTGCCATTGCGTAACAAGGCAATGGCGTAGCCCTACGAACGGGCGGTCTACTCCCCGCCCACGACGCTGCGCAGGCCCGGCGGACTCTGTTGAAAGCGGAACGTATTGCGTCCGCTGCGCTTGGCATCGTAGAGCGCCGCGTCGGCCCACTCGAACACCACGTCCAGGCGTTCGTCGCCCGGTGTGAGTGTGACAGCGCCAGCTGACAACGTGACGTACGGTGCGGCGACGGACGCCGCGTGCGGTTCGGCACGTTCGGCCACCAAGGCCACGGCGCGGGCCACGGCCTGGCGGGCGTCATCGCGGTTCAGATCGAACAGCATGGCGACGAATTCTTCGCCACCCACGCGCGCGATGAAGTCATCGGGGTGACGGCACGCCATGCCCAGCGTGTGGGCCACCATGCGCAGGCATTCGTCGCCTTGCAGGTGGCCGTAGGTGTCGTTGTATTGCTTGAAGCAATCGATGTCGAACAGCGCCAGCGTGACAGGGCGATTCTCCCGGCGGGCATGGTCGAACAGGCGCGGGGCCTGTGTCTCAAAAAAGCGGCGATTGAACAGTTGCGTAAGCGCGTCGCGATTGACATCGTTCTCGAGCACGCTGAGCTTGGCCTGCGTACGCTGCAGCTCGCCGCGCAGTGCGTCCTGGGCGCTGGCCATGCCGGCACGCTGCATCTGCTCGACCGTCACGTCGCGCAACAACAGGAACACGCCCGCGTGGCGTCCGCGCGCGTCGCTCAGGCCTTCGAGCGTGACTTCCAGCGTGCGGCCCGTTTCGGGCAGCCAGACCTGGTGGCGGTTGGGCAGACGCGTCCGTTCGAATTCGCGCAGGATGCCCGCCACGTTCAGCACGGCGGGCGGCATTGCATGCATCTGGGCGCTTGGCAGCAGATAGCGCGCGGCGGCGTTGATGCTGGCAATGGAACCATCGCGGGCCAGCACGATGCAGCCGTCCCGCATGGCTTCGACGATCTTGCCGCGGGCATAAGCGGCGGTGTCGCGCAGGCGCGGCCGCAGGACGACCCAGCCCAGCAGTGCGGTGCTGACCGCAAACGTGGCCGGTGTGAGATCGCCGCCGATCGCCGTCGTCCAGCGTTGCAGATACGCCAGATGCGCCACCAGCGGCAGCAGTTGTCCGATGACAAGCGCCAGCCGCACATGCGTGCGCGACGACACGTAAAGGCCTGAGGCCGCTTCGTCGATGGGGAGCACCAGCAGCACGAGGCTGATGGCGAGCAGCACGTAGTTGTAGGCCGTGCCGATCCAGAAAACCCGCCCGTGATCGAACACGGCGCGCTGCATGCCGTCGATGACGACAAAGCGCGCATCGAGCCATACCAGGTGATGCAGTTCATTGGTGGCGACCAGCCCGATAAACGCAGCGGCCACCAGCAGCGCCAGCACCCAGCCCGCGCGCACCAGCGGCAATGCATTGAGTTCGGGCCGGATGAGGCCAATCACCATGCGCAGCCATGCGGCCGGCACCATCATGATCCCGAGGTACGCGACCTTGGCCCAGCCCACGCGCACGGGCATGTCGAAGGTCACGACCTCCATCAGACGTGCGCCGCTCCACAACGCCGTGCCGAGCGCGAGCAGCATGAAGGCAGCGACCTCCGTGTCGTCACGGCGCGGCCATGACAGGCCGATCAGCGCGATGGAGGCGAGCGCGGCGCAAGCCAGTGCTGCGATCAGCATGATCGGCACGCCGCGCGCGCATGGCAACGCCGGCGAATGACGACGCCAGCCGGTTGGTCCACGTTTATTCCCCGTTCGTTTGTTGTTCTTGCAGTGTATCGGGCACTGTTGTCGGGTGGATGACTGCGCGATGCGCCTCCATGACCCGCCCCTGCTATCGGCAGGAATTGTAAAAACTGAAGGCCCGCGCGGCTTTGCAGCGCATGGCGGCGCCGTTGCGTTCCGGCCGGTGTATATCGATCTGCCAATGAATTCGTTTGCGCGGCGCAGCAATCACCCTACGCTTGAACCCCTAAAAATCATCAGGGGGTTGTCATGCAGGCAAGCGTTTCGGGCGCATTCTCGTTGTCGGGTCTGGCGCTGGCGTTGGCAAAGTCGTCGCGCCAGGCGGTGGGTGTGGTCATCGGGGCGGCACTCGCGGTGGCGGTGCTCCACGCGCCGCAAGCCCACGCCGACAAGCTGGACGACATCAAGAAAGCGGGTGTGCTGCGGGTGGGCGTGTTCGATGCCAATCCGCCGTTCGGTTACGCCGACGCCAAGACCGGTCAACCCGTTGGCTTGGACGTGGACTACGCGCAGGAAATCGCCAACAAGCTGGGCGTCAAGCTGGAACTGCGCGCCACCAACCCGGCCAACCGCGTGCCGCTGCTCACGTCCGGCAAGGTCGATATCGTGGCCGCCAACTTCACCATTACCGACGAGCGAAAAAAGCAGATTGAATTCAGCACGCCGTACTTCGCCAGCGGCCTGCAGTTCATCGCCAAGAAGGGTGTGCTCAAGCAGCCGGACGACTTGAAGAAAGACGGCATCCGCCTGGGCGTGGACAAGGGCACCACGCAGGAAACCACGCTGCGCGAAGGCTATCCCAACGCCCGCGTGATTGCCTATGACGATTCTCCGCTGGCGCTCACCGCACTGCGCACCGGTGCCATCCAGGCATTTGCACAGGATGGCGCCAAGCTAGGCGCGCTGCTTGCCACGCTGCCCAACCGCAGTGAGCTGGAGATCTCGCCTTTCGTGCTCACGCGCGAGTACATGGGCATCGGTGTACCGAAGGGTGAAACCAAGCTGACGGCGACCATCGACCAGATCCTGCAAGGTCTCGAGAAGGACGGCACCGCCGGCCGCATCTATGACCGCTGGTTCGGTCCGAAGAGCGCCGCCCCGCTGCCGCGCGACTTCATCATCGGCAGCACCAAGTGAGCTTGAGCCTGCCAGCCCTCCTCCAACCCCTGCCGCCGCGTTATCTCGGCTGGATGCTGGAGGGCTTCGGGATGACGCTGCTGGTGTCGGCGGCTGCCATCGCGGGCGGGCTGGTCATTGGCCTGCTCCTGACGGCGCTGCGCGCGAGTGCTCAGCCGTGGCTGCACTTACCGGCCCGCGCGCTGGTGGCCTTCCTGCGCAAGACGCCGTTATTGGTCCAATTGTTCTTCTGGTATTTCGGCGCGGCGCAATTGCTGGGCGAAGACGTGGTCGGGGCCATCACCGGCTGGGGCGGCATCGCCGTGGGTGCCTGGCGATTGCCTGCGCCGTCGTTCGAATTTCTGGCGGCGACGTTCGGCATCGCGCTGTACGCCGGCGCGTTCTTCTCGGAAGAGCTGCGCGCCGGCATTCGGGCGGTGCCGCGCGGGCAGCGCGAGGCCGCGCTGTCGCTGGGTTTCACGCCGCGTGCCGCCTTCCTCCGTGTGGTGCTGCCGCAGGCGCTGCGCGTGTCGGCGCTGCCGCTGCTGGGGCAATGTGCCAACACCATCAAGAACACCTCGCTCGCCATGGGTATCGGGCTGGCCGAACTTGCGTATAGCGCGCGGCAGGTGGAAACCGACACGCTGCTCGCCTTCCAGGCCTTTGCCGTGGCAACCGTGCTGTATGCCGGAGTGATTCTGTTGCTGCAATGGGTGGCGCCCCGCGTGCTGCGGCGGCTTGGCTGGACATCGGCATCGACGCTGCCGGACGGAGCCCCCGCGTGACGATGGAAGCTGTACCCCTGCACCTGCGTTACCTGCTGATCGGTCCGTATCCGAATGGCCCGCTGGCCGGCGCGGCGCTCACCTTGTGGATGGCGCTGTGGGCGTGCGTGGTCGCCACGGCAGCGGGCGTCGGTTGTGCGCTGTTGCTGGACAGGCTCGACGCCACGCCGGGCTTGCGCCGGTTGGCGCGCCTGCTGCGCGGGCTGCTGGCCATGCTGCGGGCCATCCCGGTACTCATGCTGATGTTCTGGGCGTACTTTCTGATCCCCATGGCCCTGGGCGTGTCGGTGCCGGAAACCGCCACGGTGGTCGCTGCCCTTGCCGCCGTGGGCGCGGCCTACATCACCCAAAGCATGGAAGCCGGCTTGCGTGCCGTCGGTGCCGGGCAGCGCAATGCGGCACTGGCGCTGGGCATGTCGCCCCCACAGGCGCTGCTGACCGTGGTGCTGCCGCAGGCGTGGCGCATCATGCTGCCGTCACTCGCCAACCAATGGGTATCGACGGTCAAGGACACATCGCTGGCGTATATCGTGGGCGTGGTGGAACTGTCCACCGCCGCCAGCCAGGTCAACAGCCGCACGGTGGCCTACCCGGCCGAGGTGTTCGGCGCGGTGGCCGTGCTGTATTTCCTGCTGTGCACCGGCATCGAGGCCTTGCCCAATTGGTTGCGTACAGGCCCCCGCACGCCTGCGGCGCAACCGGCCCCCATGTCGACCTGGCAACGCTTTTTGCGCTGGCGCGAACGCCCTGTTTCTGATGCCGTGACTTAGGTCACATCGCTATCGTGGGTTCACAAAACGTCGGTATCATCGAGAACATGACCGATACCCGCGCCACTACCCATCTCTATCCCGCGCACGACCTGGCGATCTGCACCGACGCCAACACTGCCGTCGAGCGCATCACCGCCATCTACGAGCGCTCCGCGCAGGCGATCCGCGATCGCTTCCACGCCTTTGCGCGCGGCGAGGATTGCAGCGAAGACCTCGCCGCCTGCTATCCGTACCTCGGCATCACCGTCGACCCGAAAACGCTGGTGAGCGACGCGCGGCCGGCATGGGGCACAGTGGCGTATCCCGGCGTGTACGGCACGACGCTTACGCGCCCGGACCTCTTCCGTGACTACTACCGCGTGCAGATCGAACGGCTGCTGCACTATCACAACAGCCCCGTCGTGGTGGGCGTGAGCAACCGGCCGATTCCGCTGCCGTTCGTGGTGGAGGCGTCGACGGTGGACATCACGCCGGAACAGGCGCGCGCGCTCGGCGGTGCGTTCACGCTGCCCGACCTTGCGCAGATCGACGATTCCATTGCCAACGGCACATACCGCCCGGTTGGTGATGAACCGCAGCCGCTGTCGATGTTCACGGCCGAGCGTGTCGACCTGGCCCTGCAGCGCCTGTACCACTACACCGCCACGCACCCGAAGCACTTCCAGCGCTTCGTGCTGTTCACCAACTACCAGCGCTACGTCGATGAGTTTGCCGCCCTCGGCCGCAAGCTCATGGAGGACGGCAACGACGAGGGCTACATCCGCTTTGTCGAACCCGGCGACACCGAGCACGACCTCGGCATGCCCGCGCCGGACGACTCCCACCGCATCAAGGGCCTCCCGCAGATGCCCGCCTACCACCTGGTGCGCGAAGACCGCCTGGGCGTGACGCTGGTGAACATCGGCGTGGGCCCGTCCAACGCCAAGACCATCACCGATCATCTGGCCGTGCTGCGTCCGCACTGCTGGATGATGATCGGCCACTGCGGCGGCCTGCGGCGTTCACAGCAGCTGGGCGACTACGTGCTCGCCCACGCCTATGTGCGCGACGACCACGTGCTCGACCAAGACCTGCCGCCGTGGGTGCCCGTGCCGCCCATCGCCGAGATCCAGGTGGCGCTGCAGGAGGCCGTGGCGCGCATCACGGGGCTGTCGGGCGCCGACATGAAGTCGCGCATGCGCACCGGCACGGTGGTCTCCACCGACGACCGCAACTGGGAGCTGAAGTACCAGGCGCTGTACAGCCGCTTCAACCAGTCGCGCGCGATTGCCATCGACATGGAAAGTGCGACGATTGCCGCCAACGGCTTCCGCCTGCGCGTGCCCTACGGCACCCTGCTGTGCGTGTCCGACAAGCCGCTGCATGGCGAACTGAAGCTGCGCGGCATGGCCAACCTGTTCTACCGCCAGCGTGTCAGCCAGCATTTGGACATCGGCATGGAGGCCGTGCGCCTGTTGCGCGAAAGCGGGGTTGAGGCGCTCCACTCGCGCAAGCTGCGCAGCTTTGACGAGCCCGCGTTCCGGTAGCGCGGGTCAGTGCGGCTGAGTGCGGGCGCTCCTCCGGCAGTGCTTCGGCCTGCTGACGCACGCGCTCTGAGCCGCCACTGCGTTTAAGCCGCGCGAAACAACCCATGCAGGCCGAGCGGCGCCACGCCGTTCAGGCTCGCCGTGGCGACGGGCCCTGCGGCAACTCGCTGTGCATCGAAGGCCGTCAGCTTCGTGCAGCCAGCATCCACATCGAAGACCGTGCCGATCAGCCAGCCCTCGCCTTCGCGGGCGCTGGCCGATGCCGGCACGAACACGTGTTCTTCCACCAGCGTGCGGTGGCCGAAGCGGTATTGCTCGGTCTGCCCTGAATCGATGTCGACGCGCATGACGGTGTCAAAGCCGTGCAGCGCCTGCGGGCCGCCATCCGACGATGGCGCCGTGTGGGCCACCATGAACAGCGCGCGATGGCGCTGTGCGGTGCGTCGCGAATCGATCTTCGGGAATTCAGCAACGTGGTCGGTGCTGAACTGCTCGGCGCGGCCCGTTCGCAGATTCAGACGCACTTGCGTGAGACGCGCGCCGGGCGATGGGCGGATCTGCCCGCGCATCAGTTCACGCAGCGACGTGGTGACGACCGAGGCATCGTCCGAGCGAATGTAATCGAGATGGATCTCCTGCCCATCCGGCGACGACCACGCATTGCCCAGGTGGAACACAAAGCCCGCCGGCAACGCCAGCCAGTGCATGCGCGTGATGTCGTCCTTATCCAGCACCAGCACGCGCATGCCCAGCTCCGGCCGCCAGACATGGGAATCGAGAAACGACATGCCGGCGTGCGAGCGTTCAACGTCGTACACGAACGGCGGCAGCAGAAACACCAGGTGGCGCTGCGTCACGGCAAAGTCGTGCACCATCGCCATGTCCGGCACCTTGATGGACTCCACGCGCTTGAGTGCGCCGTCTGCGCCCACGCAGTAGACGGTCAGCAGACCGGCCGCGCTGCTCACGCCAAAATTCCACAGCGTGCCGTCGGGCTCGACCTTGGGGTGGGCGGAAAACGGCATGCCCTTGTAGTCGTCGCGCCAGGTCTGCACGCCCAGCGTGCGCAGCGAATCCGGATCGACACGCGTGGCCGAGCCGCCTTCCCACAGCGCGAACATCTCGTCGCCGTGCATCACCAGGCTCGTGTTGGCAACGTTGATGCTGTCGGGCGAGGCCACCGGCTCCATGCCGGGGCTGGCGGTGCCGAACGTCGCGCGCAACGGCCGGCCGGCGGCGGTGTCGGCGATGAACTTGTCGGTGCGCACGAACACGCCGCGGTGCGTCACGCCCTGCTCGCTGATGTCGTAGCGCTGGATCATGCCGTCGCCATCAAACAGATGGTGATAACGCACGCCGCAGATTTCGTGCCGCGCCGGGCCGTTTCGATAAAAGGCACCGCGCAACGCAGGCGGGAAGACACCGTCCACCTTCGCCGCGCGGGTCGGCATGTCGGCGCCGACACCCTGGTAACCGGCAAGCCATGGAGTTTGCGCGCGAGCTGCTGCAAACCCGGCAGCCCACGGGTCGGGGGTGGCGGCCATCACGTCGGTCAAGGTCAAACCAAAGGGTGCGGCGCCCAAGGCCGCAAGAAAGGATCGGCGTTGCATGACGGGCCCTCGCTCAGCATCAGTGCAGGTGGATCGTCACGCGCTGGTCGCCCTGCACGTCGATGGCGGCGTCGTCAAATGCGGGCGGACCGAAGCGGCCACGTGCATCGCGGCTGAAACCGTAGGGCTCGATGGGAATGCCGGCCGGGTTGGTGCCAAGTTTGCCGTCGTTATTCGCGTCATGAAAGACCGACAACGCGTAGCGCCCCGCCGGCAGATCTGCATACACGAAGGTCACGTTGCCGCCCGATACGCTATCGAGCGCGGCAATGTCAGCGCGGACGGCCGAATCGGGCTTCAGCCAACCGGCGGTATCGCGGAACATTGCCGCGCGCACCGCACCTTGGCGCCCTTGTGCGCCCTCCACCACTACAGTCAGCGTCGCGGCGGACGCGCTCGCGGCGAGTGTGGTCGCGAGCAGAGGCAGGGCAATGCGCGGCAGAGAAAACATCGCAGTCATGAGCGTCTCCTGAGTGGCCGGCGATGCGTTGATGGCCGACGGTCAGGAGGCAATGTAGGCGGGTGCCATGCTGTAGTCAGCGCGCATGCGACGAAGTGCGGATACCGGGGCGCAAACGGTCGCTTGCGGGCGATGAACGCGTCACAGAATTCTCAGGACATCCACGCCTGACGTGCCAACGAAAACGCCCGCCGGAGGGGCGGGCGCTTATGGCGTGGGAGGCTAATGCGGCAGGCTCGACAAACGGTGGTCGGCCAGCAGCACACTCGCACTTAAGGCAAGCTGGGCCGAGATGAAGCCCTCGGGCATCTCAACGTCTTCCCAGTCACAGATGATGTGGCCGGCGCGGCAGATCTGGAAACGGGCCGTCCAGCGATGATCATCGCGTTGCAGCGGATCAACGAAGATGACATGCGCGCCATGTGTCACTTCTTGAATCGGCATTGTGGTTCCCCGTTGTTGATCGTTGGAAGACCACGTTAACAAAGACGCATGACACAAATCTGTCCGCCGCTCACCTACAAATGGGGGAGGGCGCACCTCAACCGACCAGGGGATCGGGCCGCGCCGACGAGCGCGTGCCCGGCAACGGGTAGTTATCGGGACCGTAATACGTAAACACTGCCGAGAACTTGACGGCGGCCGTCTGGTTGGCGCGGGCCGCATGGAAGGTGTTGCAGTGGAAGAGCAGCACGTCACCGGGCAGCAGCGGCACGGGGCGCGCGGTGTCGATCAGCGCGCGGTTCTCTGGCAGCTCCTGGCGCAGGAACAGCTTGGCGTCGAACCGGTCGGCGGGCAGGTCAAGCTTGTGGCTGCCCGGAATGACCCACAGACAACCGTTGTCGACCGTCTCCTCCACCAGGGCCAGCCATGACGACACGAGTTCGTTCCGTGCGAACGACCAATAACGGCTGTCGCGGTGCCAATGTGTGGCGGTGCCAAACGCTGGGTGTTTGGTCATCACGCAATTGTGGTGCGCGAGCGAAAGGTGGACGGGGCCACCGATCAGTTGCGCGATCGCGGCGGCCACGCGCGGGTCGCGTGCCCACTCCGTATAAGGCGTGCCGCGCGAATCGGCGTCGAGCAGGCGGCGCACTGTCTGGCCGCCCTCGGCCTCGCGCGAGAGGGGTGCGCCGGCATAGCCGACGTCAGTCTCCAGCTCCACTGGTGCCGCCGCGCGGGCCAGCCCGTCCTGCGCGGCTGCAAGCAACGCGGCGCTCACTTGCTGGCTGGCGAAGCCCCGCAACACGACGTAGCCGTGCTCTTTGAAAAAGGCTTGCTGATCGTCGGAAAGCGGGTGTACCTGGGCGGCGGTGGGGGCAGACGCAGACATGTCGAAAAGAGCGTACGAAGACGGCGAAAGACAACGAGTGTAACGCGCCGCCGTATGCGTTGCAGGCCTCACACGCAACCGGCCTGCGCAGGATCAAACGCGGTATGTGCCGTCCTGCCCGAGCCTTACCAAAACGCCTGCTGGCCGGACAATCGGAAATACTTCGCGATCACCATCAAACCGAGCAGGCGTTCCTGGTCACGGTTCAGGAACTGCGCCACCCACCGATTGGCGTTACGGACGATGGCGAGCGCATCGCCCGGGTATTTCCGGTAATGGTCCATTTTCTCCTGGAGGTCGGAATAATCATCCTTCAGCAGAACATAATGGACTTCCGGGATCAGCCTCCCCTCCATGAACCACGTCTCATATCGGGGCCGCCGCATGAAGCAAAGCGAATTGGACGCCATGATCCATTTCAAATTCGTTGCAACGTCGTTCCCCTCGACGCTGACAATGAATTGATATCGTAATTGCTCCGCAATCGTCATGGGCGATTTGTAAGTCGCCTTCCCAATCTCCGATTTCCGAGTATCGCCGATATTGACGTTTGGAAGGTCGTGGCATCGCTCAACAAACGCTTTGCGATGCTCCTGATGGCAAGGACCGCGGAAAACCGCCATGGGCTTCTTGTCGTGGAAGGCGATCGTGTCGCGTGCCAGCGAAAAATGCCGGATGGCGTCGAGCTTCAGCAGAATCCCGTTATGGGGGCTAGTCTTGATCGGCCGGCTCTTTACGAACGCCGGGTGGTTCGGCTCAGCGGTCACGTCCCCGCAGTCGTAGTCAAAGCTGTAGCCCGGGCCAAAATAATCCATCAGATCAACGAGATCATAGAAATAGGTGCTCCCTATTTCACAATTTTTGTTGACAATGGTGCTGGTGGAGGATTTCAACAAGAACTTTGAATACTCCACGGCATTCTTGCTGGGGTCGAATGTTTCAGAAACGGAGTTGTAATAACTCAATCGATCAAAGACGTCCTGCATACGCCGCTGATCGCTTTTCTTTTTCAGAATCGCTTCAGCTCTTCCATTTTTTGTAGCACGGGCGAGAAAATGGCTGGAGGCATTCGAAAAGTAATACCAGAATTTTCTTGCAGAGACCCTGCTCAAACGGTACGTGAGATGACGCATGAACCAAAAGATGCCGCAAAAATAAACTTCGGGGCGCTGCTTTTCGGGTGAAAAATTTGAAGCCCCAACGTGCAGATGAAGTGGCGCATAAACCACTCAAAATTTGCCGCCGATGCAGCCGATCGCGCTCCCCCCTTAAGACAGCACGTCGGCCCTGTCGGTGCATCGCATCCGCGGCGGACCTCACTGTACCGTAAGAATCCTGCGGCTCAGCCCTGCCCGAGACGATTCCTGACGCCGAGCCCTCGGCTTGCGTACGGTGCGCATTGGCCGCCGCATGGCCGTTGTCGTGACGTCACACTTTTCTGTCATCCGAGGCTGGCGAGCCATCGGTACTACGGCCAGTGCATGGAACGCGGGCACGAATGCGCCCGCGCGCGTTCTTGTTACTGAATCTCCAGGGCCGTCACGGTCAGTGCGCCATTCACTTTCTCCGCAACAAACCGAACTTTGCTGCCGACCTGCACTTTGCCAAGCATGGCCGGATCCTGGACGCGAAAGACCATCGTCATCGGCTCCATGCCAAGGTTGTCGAGAGGACCATGCTTGATGATCAGCTTGCCCGCAGCGGTGTCGATCTTCTTGATCTCGCCTTCTGACATGGGGGCGGCAGCGGTGGCCGCAGACGCAAAGGCAGCGTCTTCCGCTGCGTGGACGAACGGCGCGCCGGCCAGCAGCGCGGTCAGCATCAGGGCGTGACGAAACATGTTGGGCTCCTTGTCGAACGAGATGGTTGGGGAGGGGTCAGGACTTGTTGCCGCGCACTTGCACGGCGCCGCGCATGCCGGCCTCGAAATGCCCCGGCTGCAGACACGCAAACTCCACCGGGCCGGTGCGCGTGAAGTGCCAGACGATCTCGCCGCGCTGGCCCGGGTCAACGGTGACGGTGTTGGCGTCGGCGTGCTCCATCCCGGGGTGCTTGCGCATCTGCTCGGCGTGGGCAACGAGATCGGCCGGCGTGCCCAGCGTCATCTCATGCCGCACCTGCCCGCTGTTGATGACTTCGAAGCGGATGGTATCGCCGCGCTGAACGGTAATCTGCGCGGGCGTGAAGCGCATGGTGTCGGTCATGTCGACGTGCACCGTGCGCGTGATGCGGGCGGCGTCGCCGGGTTCACCGATGGCGGCATTGCCATGGTCATGCCCGCCGGCGTGATTGCCGGAGGCGTTGACGATGGCGGCTATCGACATCAGCGCAGCCAGGAAGGTGGAACGGATCAGATTGCGTTGCATGTTCGGTCTCGGTTTCGTATTGGATGTGGATTGAGGCATCGCTCAGTCGTCGATGCCGGTGCCGGTGTATTCGTAGGCGACGGTGCCCTTGGGGTGCTTGTACCAACCGGGGTCCGCATAACTGTTGCGCGGCAGATCTCGGCGCACCTTCATCACCGTGAACATGCCGCCCATTTCAATGGCGCCGAACGGGCCCTGCCCCGTCATCATGGGCAGCGTGTTGTCGGGCAGAGGCATTTCCATCTCGCCCATGTCGGCCATGCCGGCCTGGCCCATGCCCATGTAGTCGGGCACCAGCGCGTTCATCTTCTTGGCGAGGTCTTTCTGCTGCACGCCGATCATGGTCGGCACGTTGTGCCCCATCGCGTTCATCGTGTGGTGCGACTTGTGGCAGTGGAAGGCCCAATCGCCGGGGTTATCTGCGATGAACTCAATGGCGCGCATCTGGCCCACGGCAATGTCCGTCGTCACCTCCGGCCAGCGCGCGCTGCGCTGTACCCAGCCGCCGTCTGTGCCGGCCACTTCGAAGGTGTGGCCATGCAGGTGCATCGGGTGGTTCGTCATCGTGAGGTTGCCCATGCGGATGCGCACGCGGTCGCCCAGACGCACCGGCAACGGGTCGATGCCGGGGAAGACGCGGCTGTTCCACGTCCACATGTTGAAGTTGGTCATCTCGGCCACGCGCGGCGTGTAGGAGCCGGGGTCGATGTCGTACGCGGCAAGCAGGAAGACGAAGTCGCGGTCGACACGGTGCTGCGCCGGGTCTTTCGGATGCACGACGATCAAGCCCATCATGCCCATCGCCATCTGCACCATCTCGTCGGAATGCGGGTGGTACATGAAGGTGCCGGACTTCTTCATCTCGAACTCGTAGACGAAGGTCTTGCCCGGTGGAATGTGCGGCTGCGACAGGCCACCCACACCGTCCATGCCGGCGGGCAGGATCATGCCGTGCCAGTGCACCGTGGTGTGCTCGGGCAGCTTGTTGGTGACGAAGATGCGCACGCGATCGCCTTCCACGCATTCGATCGTCGGGCCGGGGCTCTGGCCGTTGTAGCCCCAGAGGTGGCCCGTCATGCCGGGCGCGAATTCACGCTCGACCGGTTCGGCCACGAGGTGGAACTCCTTCCAGCCACCGCGCATGCGCCATGGCAGCGTCCAACCGTTGAGGGTCACGACGGGGTTGTAGGGGCGGCCGTTGGGCGGCGCAAGGGGCGGCTGCGTGGCGGGCTTCGTTTGCAGCGGTGCTTCGGGCAGCGAGGCCGCGCCGGCGCGCGAGACCATCGCTGCGCCCAGCATGGCCGCGCCCGTGCCGCCGAGAAATTGACGTCGGGAAACCATGTTCAATGTCCTTGAGGAGGGTTCGGCGCTGTGGTGGCCGCATTCGCTTCAGGCGTCGGCAGCTTGCCGCCCAGCGCCATCTGCAGGTCGGTCTGTGCAATCCAGTAACCGCGCAGCGCGTCGATGTAGCCGTTCACGGCATTCACCTGCTCGCGCGCATCGGCCAGCAGTTCGAACACACTCACGAGCATGCCGTTGTAGCGCAGCAGCATCTCGTCGGAGATGCGCTTGCGCACGGGCACGACCTCGTCGCGGTAGTGGCGCGTGAGGTCGTATGCGGTCTGGTAGCGCACGTACGATTCGCGCACTTCAGAACGCGCACGCACAGCCGTGTCGGCAAGCTGATCGGCGGCCTGCATGTAGATCGACTGCGCACGTGCCACGCGGGCGCCGCCCCAGTCGAACAGCGGGATCTCGATGCTGATCTCGTAGCCCGTTTCACGTAGCTCGTTGGATTTGCTATTGCGCACGTAGCCGAGGTCGAGCACGTTGATGAAGCGCGTGGCCTGCGTGAGCCCCAGCGACGATGCCAACCCCTCGACCTGCCACTTGCCGGCCTGGATATCGAGCCGATTGCGCAGCGCATAGGCCTCGATCTGCTGCAGTTCAGGGCGATCCTTCGGCAGGTCGGGCAGCCGTTCCGGCAGCTTGAAGTCGGTATCTGCGCCCCATACACCCAGCAGGCGGATCAACGCTTCGCGCTCGGCCTGCGCCTGCTGGCGCGCGCACGCCAAGGTGGCGGTGGCCTCTGCATAGAAAGCGTGCTCACGCGCGCGATCCAGCTTGCTGAAGTTGCCCGCAGACGCCAGGCGCTTGGCGAACTCGGCCCCGGCTTCGGCGGCTTGCTGAACCTGCTCGGCATAGCGCGCAGATTGCTCCGCAGCGACGGCATTGACGTATGCGCGGCGTGTCTCTGCGGCCACCTGCAGCATCTGATTGGCGACCAGCAGCTTGGTCTGCTCGAAGTAACGGCCTTCGATACGCGCGGCCATCGGCAGCGTCAGCAGGTTCAGGAACGACAGCGAGAACGTGCGCTCGATCGACAAGTCGTCGCCGTTGCGCGTGCGCTTGAAACTGAAACCGGGATTCGGCAAGCGGCTGGCCTGCACGAGCGCGGCTTCGGACAAGCCCAGCTCCGCATACGAAGCCTGCAGACCACGGTTGTTCAGCAGTGCGATCTGCACGGCGCTGTCCATCGTCAGCGGCTGGGCCAGCAGCTCGCGCGTGCGTTGCGCGGCGCTGTCGCGTGCTTCCGGTGAACGCTGCCAGGTGGCATCTTTGCCGAGCCTTTCGCGCGCCACATCGGCAACGGTCTTGAAGCCGCTGTCTTGCGTGATGGTGGCGCAGCCGCTCAGCAGCAGTGTGCCCGCCAGCGCGCACAGGGCGAGTCGGCGGTTGGAGAGTTTGAGCATGGCGCCTCCTCAGTGGTGGTGCATGCCGGGCATGGGCTCGCCGGCAGGCTTGTTGGAGGAGGCGGCCGGCGCGCTCGCGGGCATGCTGTGCGCTGCGTGGCCGCCATGCGCGGCCCCGCCCGGCTTAGGGCCCACGGCTGCGTTGGTCTCGCGCCAGGGCGCAGGACCGGTATCGCGATACGCGTGGTAACTGTCAAATGTGCGCGGCGCGGCGACGGCCGGCACAGCGGCGTCCGCGTTCAGCGGATCAGGCGGAGATGCCGCCGGCGCAGATGCGGCGCCCTGCGCGACTACCCATGGCGGCACCAGCGCCAGCAGCGCGGCGGCCACGAACCATCGTGTGGAAAGCATGAGAAACCTCGATCAAGCGTGATGACATACGGCCGCGTGTCGTGCACGGAGCCGCAGAACCAGAGGCCAGCCCGCTCTATGGACGGACTGGTGGCGTCAAACGCGAATCGAGGGTGGACGTTGGAGCGCTTCGGGAATGAAGCTGCGGAAGGAAACGGCGAGGCCACGCGGCACAGCGGCCGGCAGCTTGATCAGCGGCACACCAAGACTGGCGGCCAGGGGGACGACCGCACCGAGCGAACACGTCGCGCAGATCGGGCAGGTCTTGCAGTGCGACTGCGCTGGCGCTTTCGGCTCGGCGCCGGTTGCCACGACATCTTCGTGCTCATGGCAGGCGTCGGACATGACGGCACCGTCATCCGGCGTTGCCAGGGCAACCCTTGCATCGTCCATGGCACCGCCGCGCGCCATCATGGCCGTCGCGGCAAACCCTTGCAGGGGCAGTGCCAGGACAACCAGCCAGAGCAGGAGGCGGGTCAGCAAGCGGTGCATGGAAAACCGGATGGGCTGAAAATCGTTTGCGGCGGAAGGCGCTAGTGTAGCGCGATGCCATCAAATTTCACGCAATGCAGCACAACGTGCGCCGCGCACGGCACAATGGCTGGCAGTTGCGTACCCATTTCTGCGCGCCCTGCTTTCCCCATCATTTCTGTTTCAACGCCCCATGAATACGCAATCCCACCAGCTCAGCATGACCGTGCTGATGACGCCCGACATGGCCAATTTTTCCGGCAACGTGCACGGCGGCCACATCCTCAAGTTTCTCGATCAGGTTGCGTATGCATGCGCGAGCCGCTATGCCGGCCGCTATGTGGTCACGCTGTCGGTGGACCAGGTAGTGTTCCGCCAGCCGATTCACGTGGGTGAACTGGTGACGTTCCTGGCGTCGGTCAACTACACCGGCCGCACGTCGATGGAAATCGGCATCAAGGTGGTCACGGAGAACATCCGCAACCAGGTCGTGCGCCATACCAACAGCTGCTACTTCACGATGGTGGCTGTCGATGACGACGGCAAACCGGCCGACGTACCGCCGCTGATGCCCGCCAACGCAGAGGAAAAGGAACGCTTTGAAGCCGCGCAGCAGCGCCGCGCCCTGCGCCAGGAAATGGAAGCCCGGCACAAGGCGATCAAGGCGACCTACGGCCCGTCCGGCACGCGCAACTAAGCGCGCATTGAAATCGGCAGCGCGGCGACACCCGCGTCGCGCCAGCCTGCCTACGCAGACGGCAAAGCACTGCGAACCGCGTGGTACCGCGGTCGCGCATTGTTATCCACAGGCTTACCCACTGTTTCTGTGGATAACGCATCGGCCCTGACGCAGCCTACAGCGGAAGAAGTCCGTGCAGAAATGCGAGCACGGCGTCGTTGAACAACGCGGGCTTCTGCAACGGCGCGAAATGGCTCACGCCCGGCAGCAACACAAACTGGGCATCTGGGATGGTCCGCGCCAGATAGTGGGCGTGTTCGGGGCGGATGAACTCGTCGTATTCGCTGTGTGCGATCGTCACGGGCACGCGCGTCGCCGCCAGCTCCGCGGCCGTTGCGTTCGGTTGCGTCTGCATCATTTCGGTGACGGCCGCGACGAATGCATCGAAATCGCCGGGCGTGGATGAGAGCGCGGTGTAATCCTTTCGGTGGCGCGCAAAACAGCGATCGATGACGGGCGTCGGTTCAAAAGGCATGGCGCCACTTGGGTCCATGTTGCAGCCAAAGAAGAACACGCCCATAACGCGTTCCGGTGTCTGCATGGCCAGGGTGAGCGCAACGCAAGCACCATCGCTCCAGCCGATGAACGGCGCGCAGTCGATGCGCAGCATATTCATGACGGCGCGCACGTCAGACGCCATGCGTGTGTAGGCATAAGGTTGCGCATCGCGTGTGCTGCGGCCGTGTCCGCGGCTGTCGATGACGATGGGCCGGTAGCCGGCAGTCATGAGTGCCGGCACCTGATACCCCCAGTTGCCGCTGTGGCCCAGCCCGCCATGCAGCAGGATCACCGGCCTGCCGGTGCCGAAGGTCGCATACCAGATGCGGGCGCCATCGTGCTCGACATGCCCTTGCGCAGCGGGGGCCGGCAGCGGTTTAGCCCCGTGGGCTGCAAACTCCGTCAGATCGTCGTCGAAAGCATCCATGTCGATCAGGTCTCAGTTGGCATAGCAAAGCGCCGCTAGCGTGCCTCTTCGATCTCGATACCGAGTTCGTTGAGCACCTCACGCGCCGAACGAAACGCCTCAATGGCAGCCGGTGCGCCGGCATAGATGGCGCTATGCAGCAGCACTTCGCGAATCTCCACCGCCGTTGCGCCGTTGTTGAGGGCGCCCCGCACATGGCCCTTCAGTTCAGTGCTGCGGCCCAGCGCGGCAAGCATCGCGCAGGTGCAGAGGCTGCGTGTCTTGAGGTCGATGCCATCACGCTGCCACGTGCTGCCCCAGGCGTGCTCGTTCAGCCAGTCTTGCAGCGGCGCCGAGAAGGCATCCAGCCCGCTCATCGCGCGTTCCACGAATGCGTCGCCCATCACCTGCGCCCGGCGTGCGCGTCCGGCCTGCTTGTCTTGTTCCGACACGATGCCCTCCTCCGTTCTGAAAAAATCAGCCAATCAGGCTGGCTTGACCAGCAGCATCATCAGCGCGGTACCCAGCAGCACGGTGCAAAACGCCAGCCGCAGACGCCGCGCTGAAAAGCGATACGCCAACGCGACACCCCACGACACGCTCGCAATACCACCGGCCGCCAGCGGGATGCCCGTTCCCCAATCCACATGGCCAGCATGCGCATACGTGGCAAGTGCGATCAACGAGCCCGGTACCACCAGCGCGAGGGCCATGCCCTGGGCACGCGTCTGCGGCATCCCGAAGAACGTCACCAGCGCCGGCACCACCACCAGCCCGCCGCCCACCGTGAAGATGCCCGACATCGCTCCGCTGGCGACGCCCATCAATGGCAGGGCAGCAGCAGGCATGGCACGTGGAGCAGCGTGCGCCCTATCACCGGTATTCGGCTTCTCTTTGAGCTGCGAGGCAAAGTACACCGCCAGCGCGATCAGGAATACGGCAAACGCCGTATGCAGCAGATGAGCATCGAGCCCCGCTGCAAAACGCGCGGCAACGTAGGTCGCCGCCATCGAAAACACGCAGATCAGCGCGACGGAACGCAGATGCACCGGATGCCGCTGGTGATACCGCCAGAAACCGGTCAGCACATTGGGCGCGATCATTACCAGCGCGGTGCCCTGCGCCAGATGCTGGTCCATTCCATATAGATAGCCGAGCACAGGAATGGCGATCAGCCCGCCGCCAATGCCGAGCAAACCGCCCGCCACGCCGAGGCCCATGCCGAGCAGCAAATTGATCAGGCCCGTGAAAACCGCGTGAGACGTCATGCCGACAAGAAGGGAGGGAGGA
>NZ_JASATD010000039.1:0-33012 GCF_038440115.1 Ralstonia sp. OTU4908
CCCCGGTCCATACAATTCTGCATAGGAGCTCCTTTGGTACCTTCAAGGACGCCGGTCGTGCCAGCGTACGTGTTATGGCGCGCGAACCTTATCAGGCACAGCGCTGCGGCACTATAGCCTCATCCCCGTATTGACGCATTGTGCAGGCGGTGGAACGGCACGCGTCGCTAGCCCAGCGGCACTTCGAGCCCCACCTTCACGCGGTTGAGCACCACGGCCGTGTGATACCACTTGATATTGTCGTTGTCGTCGAACAGGCGTCGGGCGAGGGCTTCGTATTCGGTCATCGTCGCCACGTTCAGAATGAGGACGAAGTCCGCCTCGCCCGTCACGTAGTAGCACTGCTGCACCTCGGGGCCGGAGAGTGCTTTTTTGAGCGCCGCCACGGCCGCGGTATTGGTGCGCTCGGCGTGCACCTCGACAATCACGGTGATGGGTTTGCCGACCCGCTCAGGGTCCACCACGGCCACGTTGCCGACGATGACACCGGCCTCCTCCATTCGCTTGATGCGCCGCTGCACCGCGGCGGTCGATAGATTGACTTCCTCGCCGATCACGCGCAGCGGCGTGGTGTAGCACCGCTGCACGGCGTTGAGGATGGCGATGTCGAATGCGTCGAGTTCGAGCGGTTTCGGAGGGGCCATAGCCGGTTTGGTGAGAAATTTTTGCGTGTGGCCGGCCAGATTAGCGGAAATTGCTTCCCGCGCGTGACATAGCATTTCGTCATTATCGCTCGCGGAGCCGCATCCCATGCATTGGCAATCCCAGCTCGTCAGCCCGGAAACGCTTGCCCCGGGCGGCTTCCGATCATTGGTGACACCCGTCTACCGCGGTTCAACCGTGCTGTTCGACAACGCGGCGCAGGTTGTGGACGACTGGCGCCATGCGCAGCACGGCTATACCTACGGCCTCTACGGCACACCGACCGCCGTTGAACTCGGCGCACGGATTGCGCAAATGGAACGCGCCCGCCACAGCTTTATCGTGCCCGGCGGGCAGGCTGCCATCGCGCTCATCTACCTGGCGTGCTGCGGCGCCGGCAGCCACGCACTGGTGCCGTTCAGCGCGTATGGGCCCAGCCGGAGCATGGCTGCCGGCCTGCTCAAACGCATGGGCATCGAAGTGGAAACGTATGACCCGCTCATCGGCGCGGGCATCGAGGGGCTCATCCGTCCGAACACCACACTTGTTTGGACTGAAAGCCCCGGCTCGGTCACGATGGAGGTGCAGGACGTGCCGGCAATCGTGGCCGCGGCGCATGCGCGCGGCGTGCCGGTAGCGCTCGACAACACGTACACGGCCGGCGTGTACTTCGACGCCTTCGCGCACGGCGTAGACATCAGCATGCAAGCCCTGACCAAATATGTCGGCGGTCACAGCGACCTCCTGCTCGGCTCGGTCTCAGTCAATTCGGAGGCAATGTTCGAGCGGGTGGGCAGCGCGTTTGCCGACCTGGGCATGGGCGCCTCGCCCGACGATTGCAGCCTGGCACTGCGTGGCCTGCAAACGCTGGCGCTGCGCCTTGAGCGTCTGCAAGCCTCCACGCTGGCGGTGGCGCGCTGGCTGCATCTGCAGGATTGCGTTGCCACCGTGCTGCATCCAGCGCTGCCGTCATGCCCCGGCCATGAACTCTGGAAGCGCGACTTTACTGGCGCAACGAGCGTGTTTTCAGTGGTGTTTCAGGAAAGCGTTTCGGCCGAGCAGGTCAGCGCGTTCATCGATGCGCTGCGCATGTTCCGGATCGGCACGAGCAGCCTGGTGATGCCCTATCCGGATCTGGCGCGGCCGAATCATCACTATCGAGGTCGCCTGGTGCGGCTCAACGTCGGGCTGGAGGCGCCAGAAGACCTGATCGCCGATCTGCGGCAAGCCATGGCGCGTGCTGCCATCCAGGAGCCCGCTGTCACCGCATAGCGGCCGGCACGTCAGTCAGGGGCGGCAAACGGCGGCGCGCGCCGCTTCACCGTTTGCGCCTTGACGATGGCAGTGTTGGTTTCGGCGTGATAGGCCACGCGGTCGAGAATCTCATCGAGCTGATCGATCGAGCGCACATACAGGCGGGCGATGAAGCAATCCTCGCCCGTCACCTTGTCGCATTCGCCGATCTGCGGAATCTCTTCGATCAGTTGCTGCACGATATGCAGCTTGCCCGGCATGGGCCGCACGCGCACGATGGCCTGCAACGTATAACCCAGCGCCGCCGGGTCGATGTCGACGGTGTAGTTGCGGATCACGCCGCGCTCTTCCAGCCGGCGCAGGCGCTCCGACACGCTGGGGGACGACAGCCCGACCTGCTCGGCCAGCTGCTTGAGCGAGATGCGGGAATCGGTCAACAGGACGTCAAGAATGCGTTGGTCCAGGGCGTCGATCGCGTTCATTTTTCCTTCCGTGGTCCGTTCCGGCGTTTCGCCTTATTTCGTGAGAAGCAACGTGGATTTTGCCTTAGAAAAGCAATGGAAGTCAGGCCATCCTCATGCGATCCTTCTTGCATCCAACGCTCAAGGTGGTTCGCATGAACGATAAGATGCGCGGCACGGTCGAGATGACCGCCGCCATGATCATCTCCGGGACAATCGGCTGGTTTGTCGTCCGCTCCGGCCAGCCGGTGGCCGACGTTGTGTTCTGGCGCTGCGTGTTCGGCGCGCTGACGCTGCTGGCGGTATGCGCAGGGCTGGGGCTGCTGCGTGGCGCGATCACGTGGAAGCGCGCCGGCATTGCCGCGCTGGGTGGCGTGGCCATCGTCGTCAATTGGCTGCTGCTGTTTGCAGCGTATCCGCGCGCATCCATCTCGATTGCCACGGCGGTCTACAACACACAGCCTTTCATGCTGGTGGGGCTTGGCGCGCTGTTTCTGTCGGAAAAACTGACGGCGGCCAAGCTCACATGGCTGGCCCTCGCCTTTATCGGCGTCGTGTCGATCGTGCAAGTGGGCCCAACCGCCAGCGCGGGGACCGATTACCTGACAGGCATTGCGATGGCGTTGGGCGCGGCGTTTGCCTATGCGGTGGCCGCGCTCCTGATCAAGAAGCTGGCCGGTACGCCGCCGCATCTGATCGCGCTCATCCAGGTGTGTGTGGGCGTGCTGATGCTGGCGCCACTGGCCAAGCTGTCGCATCCGCCGGCCGAGCCACATGCGTGGGTGATGCTGGTCACGGTGGGCGTGGTACACACGGGGTTGATGTACATCCTGCTCTATGGCGCCATCCAGCGGCTGCCGACGCATCTGACCGGGTCGCTGTCGTTCATCTATCCGATCGTTGCAATCGGGGTGGACATGGTCGCGTTCGGACACCGGTTGCAGCTCGCGCAGTTTTTGGGTGCGGGCGCGATCCTGCTGGCGGCGGCGGGCATGAATCTGGGGTGGTCGCCGTATCGCTGGTTGCGGGCGCAGGCCGAATCTCCCGTTTCCAAATAACGCAATACGCGCAATAGGCCGCCCCACCGGCAACACGAATGGGCGGCCCAACTGCTGTTATTCTTGTGCGTTTTCCGCTGGCGCCCGGCGCGCCCTGCGCCTGCCTCTCTCTCCCTTTGGCACCCAGCGGACAGAAACCCCAAAACATACGTACAAGATGAAGGAAGGTCACCCGCCGGAGCCGGGTCGCGAAAATGCGATCGCCTGGATCCTGGAACAGATGCAGATGTACGGCCTGTCTATCGAAGACCTGCAGGCGCAGGGTTGCTTTGACGCTCCGCCTCCGCCCCCACAAGCGGCGCCTATCGGCCCGGTCTACATGAGCGCTGACGGCCAGCACTGGGACGGCTCCGGCGACATGCCGGACTGGCTCCAACGCGCTGTCAACGCAGGACAGAGCATCGAGCATTTCCGCGTGGGCTGACGCGCAGGCAGCGCAGGTACGCCGGTTGCGTGGCCGTAGACGCAAGCGCTGCCGGTTCGTTGATCCATGAGTTGACTCACTGCATTCCCGGCCGGCGCTCCAACTCAACGGAGGACGTCACCATGCCGGAACGCAAAACCGTAGAACGTGCGCGCGCCGACAAGCGCCACGGCAAAGCCGCCTCGACCCAGGCGGGCAACTTCGTGAAGGAAGAGATGGATCACATCCGCGAAGGCAAGCACGGTGCGAAAAACACCGAGCAGGCCATTGCGATTGGTCTATCGAAGGCACGCCGCTCTGGCGTCGCCGTCAAGCCGCCGGGGGAAGGCAAGGCATCGGCCTCCACCCGCAAGAAGGCGGAACATGATGTCAAGGCCGGCAGCAAGACGGGCAACAAAACCGGCAGCCACGCCAGTGCGAGCAAGGAATCCACGGCCAAGCGCAGTAAAACCACAACGCGCACGCTGAAGAAGGAAGGCCATTCGGCGGCGTCCAAATCATCGTTGTCCAAGCAGGCACACGGCGCGGCGTCGAAGCGCTCGAGCAGCGAGCGCTCGTCAGCGGCCAAGAAAGGCGCCGCCACCAAGGGCGCGGCAGGCCGTTCCGCTGCCGCAAAGAAGGCAGCCCGCACGCGCGCGTCCCACGCCAAGTAAATTTTTCCTGTCCGATCTGAAGGCGGCCGATCGAGGCCGCCTTTTTTTTTGGACCGTCTCGAAAAAAAATCAAAAAAAAGTTGTTCTCCGTGTCAGGAACGCAGCCATGCGCCGACGAAGGTGCACGGAACACATCTGCGCGATGCCGCAGTGCACCGTACGGCGAGGGATTTCGCCCTGCCAGCCGTTCAACGACACCTGTTCAATCAAGGAGAACACACATGAAACAACACGCCATGATCGCCGCCGCTCTGGGTAGCCTGCTCGCGCTGGGCGCACTGTCAACGCCTGTCCAGGCCGCCGATGCTGCAGGCAAGGAAAAGTGCTACGGCGTTGCCAAGGCCGGTCAGAACGATTGCGCCAGCCCCGGCAGTGCCCACGCCTGCGCGGGTCAGTCGAAGATCGACAAAGACCCGATGTCGTGGAAGTACGTGCCGGCCGGCACCTGCGCGCAGATGGGCGGCACGATGCAGCCTGCGTCCAAGTAACGCGCGACGCCGGGTGACTGCCATGCAGACCGCTCTGCCAACCTGCGCCGGTGCAGGCCTGCGCGCCCCGCACTTCCCCGCCCTGCTGCACGGGCAAGCCCGTTTCCCGTGGGCGGAAGTGCACAGCGAGAACTATCTGTATGGCGGCCCGGCACGTGCAGCACTGCTGGCCGCGCGCGAGCACCAGCCGGTAAGCCTGCACGGCGTGGGCATGGGGCTCGGCAATGCCGATGGGCTTGACGTCGAGCACGTCCGCGCCATCGCTGCCCTGGCCGACGCCGTTGCGCCCGCCGCCATTTCCGAGCACCTGTGCTTCAACCGCAGCGGCGCACAAGTCGTCAACGACCTCCTGCCGCTGCCTTACTCCCGCGAATCGCTGGATGTTGTCTGCGCCAACGTCATGCGCGCCCAGGACATCCTCAAGCGGCCGCTGCTGATCGAAAACATTGCCGCGTACATCGACTGCCGCACGCTGGTCGACGCCGACGACGCCGTCTCCGAAGGTGCATTCCTGACCGCCCTCGCCCGGCGTACGGGCTGCGGCATCTTGCTGGACCTGAACAATCTGTACGTCAACAGCGTCAACCATGGCGTGACCGTCGAATCGGTACTGGCCGATATCGACCCGGCGCTGGTCGGCGAGATTCACCTGGCGGGCTTCAGCGTGGAAGACGGCATGCTGATCGACACGCACAGCGCGCCCGTCCATGCGCCCGTCTGGGCGCTGTACGACACGTGGATTGCCAAGCACGGCGCACGCCCGACACTGATCGAATGGGACGCCGAACTGCCGCCCGTGCAGGTGTTGCTGGAGGAAGCGGCACGTGCCCAGGCGACGCTCGATCGTCATGCCAATGCCCCCATCCAGGAGCCACGCCATGCGACTGCCTGAGTGGGAAGCGCACCTTATCCGCACACTGACCAACCCTGCAAACAACGAAGTAACGCGCGGCATCGCGATCTACCGCAATGCGCGTCTGGCAATCCTGCGCAACGCGTTGGCGGGGGCATACCCCGTCTGCCGAGCGCTCGTCGGCGACGACTGCTTTGATGCGCTCGTGCGCGACACGATGACCGTACAGGCGTCTACATCGCCCAATCTGCATCGCTATGGCAATGCGCTGCCGGATGTCATTGCGCAATCGCCGTTGGCACACAGCCTGCCCTATCTGGCCGATGTCGCGCGCCTGGAATGGTGCGTGCATTGGGCGCATTACGCCCCGGACGCCCACGTTGAAGCGGCGGACGCCACCCTGCTCGCGCAGCCTGCCGACACCATCCGCGCGGGGCTGGTCGAGGGGGCGCAGTGGGTGGCGTCGCGGTGGCCCGTGGTGTCGATCTGGCGCGCGCACCAGCCCGGTGAAACCATCGCGCTCAATGCAATCGACCTGGGCGTCGGCGAAGCCGCCGCGATTGCCGTGCGCGGGCACCGCGTTGCCGTGCTCGACCTTGATTCGCTGACCGCCGCGTTCCTGGCCGCTTGCGAAGCTGGGACGTCGCTTCAGGCCGCGCTCGAAATCACGTTGGCCGAGCGGCCGGATTTTGATCTGACTGCATGCCTGTCCGGCCTCTATCTCTCGGGGCTGCTCGCACTGTCTGCCTGCCCAACAACCTTGTCTACTGGAGACACGCCATGAACACCCTCAGCCCGACTTTTGCGCCGCTTACACGGCTGCGCGCGACGTTCGACCGGCTTGCCGGTCCGCAAAGCACGCTTTGTTCGATCATCCTGTTGATCGCGCGCGCGTATCTCTTCTACGTGTTCTTCCGGTCGGGGCTGACCAAGCTGCACGACTGGGACACAACCGTGCTGCTCTTCACCGAAGAATACAAAGTGCCGCTGTTGCCGCCCGCACTGGCAGCAGCGCTCGGCACGTTCGGCGAACTGGTTTTCCCTTCTCTGATGCTGGCCGGCATCGTACCGAGGCTGGCAGCTGCCGGGCTGTTCTTCGTCAACGTGGTGGCGGCGGTGTCGTACTGGGCCAATCTGTCGGCATCGGCCATTGAATTTCATTTCGTGTGGGGCGTGCTGATTGCGCTCGTGGCAACGGTGGGACCGGGTTGGCTGGCGGCGCAGACCCTTTGGCAGCGCCGCAGGCGTTAAGCCGTTTGCGGGGGCGGCGGGCTTATGATGTCGGCTTGTCGTCCTCTCTTCAGGAGTATCGATGCGCTTCCCTCAGTTGTCCTTCGCAGCCTCGGCCGGTGTGTTGGCTGCAATCGGTGCCACAACACTTCTGACCGCTTGCGCCTGGGGTGATAGCTCCACCGCTTCCGGCGCGCGCATGCTCGACGACTCGCTGCTCTCGTACCAGGTCAAGGCGGCGCTGGACCAGGACACGGCACTCAGCACGCGCCAGATCCGCATCCGATCCAACCCCGACGGCAAGGTCACGCTGACGGGCTGGGTCGATACCCCGGAAATGGCTCGCCGCGCCGGCGAAGACGTCAAACGCTTCGTTGACCCGGCCAAGCTCGACAATCAGCTGCGCGTGCTCTCGCGCATGCAGGTGCTGGGCGGCGGCCCGTACATCCCGGCCGGCTTGCCGCCCGAGGCACCGGCCAGCGCCCCGGCCGCGCGCTGAACTGCCAAGCGCTTACGCCGCCCGCGCGCCTGCTCGCACAAGCAGGCGGCCCACGGGCAGCGATTGCAGCAGCCCAAAGCCAATCTCTGCGATCAGGAAGGGCACCAGCAGCAGCGTCGCGCCCGATGCCAGGGCGTACGCCTGCCACGCCGCAAACAGCCCGCGCGCCACGGCGTCATACCGGCCCAGCGCCACACTTGGCCGTCGGATGCGCAATACCGACCACACGCACACCACCGATCCCATCAGATTGGCCATCAGCAGATGCGTTGGCTCAAATGCCGGCAAGCTGCCGATGCCCAGCGCCTGCGCCAATGCGCTGAGCGCCTGATGCAACAGCGCGAACGTCCACGGCGTCGCAAACGGCGCGGTCATGATCAGGTCATACCAAGCGCTGGTCCGCACGATACGCAGGAAGGTCGATTCGGAAACCATGGGGAAACTCCAGAAGTGAAGTGAAGGAGTCGCCACGCTAAAGCTTGGTGTACGCTCCAAGGTCAAGCCCGCCGACCGTATCCCTCCTCCCAAACCACCATGCCTGCCGCTCTTCCCGCTCCCATTTCCAATGCGCATGCCGGCGACCTGTCCATCGGCGACTTGGCGGCTGCAACCGGCGTCTCGCGGGATGGCTTGCGCTTTTACGAGGCGCGCGGCCTGATCCGAGCGCGGCGCCGGAGCAACGGCTACCGCGCCTATCCGCCCGAAATCGTAGAACTGGTGCAATACGTGCGCACGGCCCAGCAGCTGGGTTTCACACTGGCGGAAATCAAAGAAGGCATGTCGCACGTGTGGCAGCAACCCGACACCGATGCCGCCGTCACCGCGTTGCTGCGCGACAAACTGGCCATGATCGATGCCCGCATCGCAAGCCTGCAGGCCATGCGAGACGCACTTGCCACGCGCGTCGGCATGGCATGTCCACTTGCACCGGCCTGAGACGGTCATCATGTCTTGTCATATAACTGTCGCAGACTGGCGCTGCTGGGCGGGGTTTTTGCGTTTTCCCCGATCCTGACAGCTTGCTGAGCCGTGAAAGGCGCTTGAAAGTTCGCGTCGGTAAAAACGCTCCCGTCTCAAGGGGGAGTCTGCTGCAGTGAAACATCGGGGTGCATTCCATTTACGGGCGAGGGCCGTGCTGTGCGCGGTGACCTGCCTGCCATTTGCCGCTGCCTGGGCAGCCACGCCGGCATCGGCGCCGGCTGCGGCCAGCATGCCGGTCGCCACCATGCCGCCCATCAAGCCTTCCGTGCCGGGCGTGACGGGCGCCGGCTTCAACCTGGTCGAACTGCTGCAGGAGCTGAAAGGCAACAACCCGCAATTGATCCAGGGACGCCATAACTATTTGTCGGCCAAGTCCATACCGCCGCAGCTTGCGTCGCCCAACAATCCGCAGCTCGGCTATATCTGGAACAGCATCCCCAAGGGATTCCCTCTGGCGGTGAACCGCGCGGGCGGCAGCCAGTACAACCTGACGCAGCAGATCCCGTTTCCGGGTAAAAAAGCGCTGGCGGCCGAGATTGCCGATCGCCAGGCTGAGTCCCTGAACGCGCAGAATGACGCGCTGTACCTGCAGCTCTATGCGCAGCTTTCCACCACGTACTATCAGGCGATTGCGCTGCAAAAGCAGATCGACGTGCAGAAGCTGACCATCACGCGCCTGGAGCAGGTCAAGCAGATCACGCGTGTGCGCTACGCCAACAACGCCGCCGCCTACGCAGATTTCCTCAACGCGCAGGTCATGCAGAGCAGCGCACAGAACGACCTGTTTGCCGCGCAACGCCAGTACGACAGCACGCTGCAGACGCTCAACACGCTCATCGGGAAAGATCCGAGCTTCCCCCTCGTGCTGCGGGCAGACGACGAGGCTGTACGCCTGCCGGATGAACCGCTGCCCGAACTGGAAAACCAGGCGCTGCGCGAGCACCCGTCGATCAAGGCATCGGCCGAGCTGATGGACGCGGCGCGCAAGAGCGTGACGCTGGCGCGCAAAGCCTACCTGCCCGACTTCCAGGTCATTGCCACCGTCACGACGGACAACCCGCCGTATGGCGTGCGCCCGAACAGCTACCAGATCGAACTGGACGTGATCATCCCGTTCTGGTTCCTGACCAAGGAAAAGTACGGCGTGAACCAGGCGGTGGAAAGCCAGATTGCCACCGAGGCGAACGATGTGTCGGTGCGCCAGCAGACGTTACTGGCCGTCGATACCGCCTACAACACGCTGCGCCAGACGCTTGCGCAGCTCGATTTCAACAAGCAGCGGCAACTGCCGCAGGCGCTGGCGGCCTATCGCGTCACGATGACCAACTACGCCAGCAACAACGCCGATTTCAACGACCTGCTCACCGCCCAAGGCGCGCTCAAGAACGCCGAACTGTCGGTTGCCCAGGCACAGGCCACGGCCTTGCAGGCCTATCACGCGCTGCTCGCGGCCACCGGCCGCTCGCCGGTTCAAGCTCAATAACATCATGAAGAAGTTCTCTCCTGTCGTTGCTGTGATCGCCTTGGCAGCAGCCCTCGCTGTAGGCGTGGTGGTCGGACGCAAGTGGCCTGCCGCCGAGCCGGCCGAGACTGCAAAACCCGCTGCCGGCCCGGCCTCTGCGCCGGCTGCCGCGTCGCGTCCGGCACCCGACTCTTTAGAAATGCCCTCCGGCGGCTTCGACCCCCAACAGGTGAAGGTCGCGCAGGTCAGTCAGCTTTCGGTGCCGGTGGAGCTGTCCACGCCGGGCAAGCTCGCGTACAACGCCGAGCTGACCAAACTTGCCTCCGCGCGCGTGGCCGGCCGGCTCGATCACATCCTGCAGTTCGAAGGGGCGCTGGTGCGCGAAGGTCAGCCCATTGCGGAGCTCTACGCACCCGACTTCATCTCCGCGCAGAAGGAATACCTGCTGGCACTGAATACTGCTCGCCAGCTCAAGGGCTCCAACATGAAGGATCTGCTGGAAGATGCAGACGCCACCGTACAGTCCGCCGCGGGCCGCCTGCACGTGCTGGGCATGTCCGATGCGGATGTGGCACAGATCGCCAAGCGCGGCACACCGGCTGAACACCTGACGCTGCGCGCACCCATCTCGGGCACGATCGTCAAGCGCAACATGGACCCAGGCGCCTTCCTGAACGTGGGCGACTCGTTCATGAGCATCGTCGATACGCGTGTGCTGTGGTTTACCGGCAACGTGTATGAGAACGACATTGCCAGCGTGCGCATCGGCCAGCCGATCTCCCTGCGCACGGCGGCGTATCCGAATCGCGAGTTCACGGGCCGCGTAAGCTTCATCGCCCCGAATATCGACCCCGCCACGCACACGCTGACGGTACGCTGCGACGTGCCCAACACCGACGGGCTGCTGCGCCCGGAGATGTACGCCACGGCGCGCATCCAGACGGGCAGCGGTCAGGCCACGGTGGTGCCGAAGTCCGCCCTGGTGAAAGACCACGGCGGCTACTACGTGATCGTGCAAAGCGATGCCACGCATTTCAAGCGTGTGGAGGTGCGCGGCAAGGACACCGGCACGGATGGCAATTTTGCCGTCACGGCAGGGTTGGATGCCTCGTCGCGGGTCGTGGTGCGCGGCGCCGCACTGCTCAACGAGATGATCGTGAAGGCAGGAGCTTGAGCATGCAGTTCAACCCGATCGCGGGCATTCTCAAGCGCCGGCTGCTGATCGTCTTTCTGGCGATCGCTCTGCTGGTGGTCGGCGTGCTCTCATTCAAAGAGTTGCCGTTGCAGGCGTATCCGGGCGTGGCGCCGCTCTCGGTGCAGGCCATCACGCAATGGCCGGGCCGCAGCACGACCGAAGTCGAACAGCAGATCACCATCCCGATCGAAAACGCGCTGGCTGGTGTGCCGGACGTGCAGTCGTTCCGCTCGGTATCGCTGTTCGGCCTGTCGGTGGTGACGCTCAAGTTCAAGGAAGGCACCGATAGCTTCAAGGCGCGGCAGAATTTTTCGCAGTATCTGGCGAGTGCCAACCTGCCGACGGGCGTGCAGCCGTCGCTGAGCCCCGACTCGGACGCGACCGGTGAAATCATGCGTTTCCGCCTCGTGGGCGATGGCGTCGACCTCACCACGCTCAAGAGCTACCAGGACTACGACATCTCCAAGGGGCTCAAGCACGTGCAGGGCGTGGCCGATGTCAGCTCCTTCGGCGGCAAAGTGAAGGAGTACCACATCGTTCCCTCGCCCGCGAAGCTGCTGTCATACGGGATCACGCTGTCACAGCTCATCACGGCCATCGGCAACGCCAACAACAACACTGGCGGCAACCTGCTGCGCGATGGCGAGCAGCAGTTCGTCGTGCGCGGCGTCGGCCTGCTGCAAACGGTCGACGACATCCGCAACGTGGTGGTGACCGCCAACAATGGCGTGCCTGTCCGCGTGCGCGATATAGCCGAAGTGGAAGTCGGGAATGTGCAGCGTCTGGGCCAGGTGCAATACAACGACCAGCCCGACGTGGTGGAAGGCATCGTGCTGCTCAAGCGCGACGCCAACGCCACCGAAGTGCTGGCCAAGGTGCGCGAAAAAGTGGCGGAGCTGAACAACGGCATCCTGCCCAAGAGCGTCCAGATCAAGCCGTTCTACGATCGCCAGGTGCTGCTCGACATCACGATGGGCACGGTCGAACACACGCTGGTGGTGGGCATCGCGCTGGTGCTCGCGGTGCTGTTCGTCTTCCTGGGCAACTTCCGGGCGGCGGCTGTGGTGGCGGCGGTGATTCCGCTGGCGCTGTGCGTCTCGTTCATCAGCATGGAGCACTTCCATGTGCCGGCCAACCTGATCTCGCTCGGGGCGATCGACTTTGGGGTGATTGTCGACGCGGCCGTGATCGTGATGGAAAACATCATGCGGCACCTCGAAGAAGGCGCCGAGAAGCTCGAAGACGCGATCGTCAAGGCGACCAACGAAGTGCAGCGCGCGATGATCTTCTCTACGGGCATCATCATCGTGGCGTATTCGCCGCTGTTCTTCATCGGCGGCGTGGAAGGCATCATCTTCAAGCCGATGGCGTTCACGATGGGCTTTGCGTTGATGGCATCGATCGTGCTCAGCCTGACGTTCGTGCCGGCGGCCACGTCGTTCGTCTTCGGCAAGACGCTGCATCCGCATTCGCCGGCGTTCATAGCGGCGATTCTGCGCTGGTACAAACCATTGCTGCGCAAGCTCATTGCCCGCCCGATGACCGTCTTTGCCACGGCCATTACGGCGCTCTTGCTGACGCTGTACAGCGCCACCTTCCTCGGTACGGAGTTCCTCCCCACGCTGGAAGAGAACAACCTGTGGCTGCGCATTACGCTGCCCAACACGGTGGACCTGGAATACTCCGCGTCGGTGGCCAACGACTTGCGCACGTACTTCACCAAGCAGCCCGAAATCCAGAAGGTTTCCGTGCAGATCGGACGTCCGGATGACGGCACCGACTCCACCGGCGTGTTCAACCAGGAGTACGGCCTCTACTTCGCCCCGCCCGACCAATGGGCCAAGGGCATGACCAAGGGACAACTGGTCGAACGCCTGTCCAAGCACCTCGAGAAGATTCCCGGTATCGAATACAACTTTTCGCAGTACATCCAAGACAACGTTGACGAGGCGCTGTCCGGCGTCAAGGGCGAGAACTCGGTGAAGCTGTTCGGGAACGATCTCAACGTTCTCGAAGCGAAGGCCAACGAAATCCAGGCGCAGCTTAAGAAGGTGCAGGGACTGGTAGACGTGGGCATCTTCCGCGAGTTGGGTCAGCCGACACTGAACGTTTCGATCGACCGCCAGGCGGCTGCGCGCTTCAACATCAACGTGAGCGACGTGCAGAACCTCGTGCAATACGCCATTGGCGGCGCCCCGGTCACGCAAATCCTGGAGAGCGAAAAATCATTCGGGCTGGCGGTGCGGCTGAACCAGCAGGCACGTGCATCGTACGACGCTATCCGTGAGCTGCTGATCGACACGCCCGATGGGCAGCACATTCCGCTGTCGATGATCGCCAAGGTGGAAATGACCGACGGCCCGTTCTTCATCTACCGCGAGGAAGGCAAGCGCTACATCGCCATCAAGTTCGGCGTGCGCGGCCGTGACCTGGGCGGTGCCGTGGACGAGGCACAGCGTGTGGTGGGCAACAGCGTAAAACTGCCCGAGGGCTATACCGTCAAGTGGGATGGCCAGTTCAACGAGATGAAGGTCGCCCAAGGCAAGCTGATGGTGATCGTGCCGTTGACCATCCTGGTGATTTTCCTGCTGCTGTACAGCACGTTCGGCAATTTCAAGGATGCACTGATGGTGGTGCTGAATGTGCCGTTTGCCGCCATCGGCGGGTTGCTGGCGCTGCATATCGCAAATGAGACGCTGTCGATTTCAGCGGGGATCGGCTTCCTGTCACTGTTTGGCATCGCCATCCAGGACGGGGTGATTCTGATCTCGTACGTCAACCGTCTGTCGCAATCCGAAAACGTGCGGGAAGCCACTGTCGACGGTGCCGCGCTGCGTCTGCGCCCGGTGATCATGACCGCCATGCTGGCCGGCCTGGGCCTCTTGCCGGCGGCGCTCTCGCACAGCATCGGCTCGGAAGCGCAGCGTCCGCTGGCGCTGGTGATCGTCGGCGGCATGGTCACAACGACGATCCTGACCCTGCTGGTGTTGCCGGTGGTCTTCACGTGGGCGCACCGCCATCGTCGTCCGCCCCCGCGCGATTCGGACGTCAATCCAACTGCTGCCATGCTGCCTTAACCTGCGCATGTGCTGAAAGCGCAACGGGCGCATCGCTTCACCGGCGGTGCGCCCGTTTTCCTTTGGGCTCGCACCAGAATCGGACCAATCTCATGGCGACGCGTGGACGAGGCGAGCAGAGTGCATCTCTGATTCCCACCGCACGCACCGCCACCATGCACCTCACGTCCAACGTCTCCGCCAGCGTCGTCGCACAATTCCCGCCACAGGTCATCACTACGCTCACCGAGCTGTTTGGTACCGATCTGCAGCAATGGCGTTTTATCGTCGATCTATTTTGTGAGACGGTGGAACAGGATCTCGCCAACCTGGCGAACGCCATCCGCGGCGGCGAAGACACACAGATCGTTGAAGCGGCGCACCGCATCGTCGGTTCTGCTCGCATGCTTGGGCATCAGGCGATTGGCGATGCCGCCCGCCGCATCGAGCGCGCAGCGCAGAGCATCGGACCGTATCAGCAGCGTGTGGAAGACATGCAATCCGCCCTCACCTGCCTGCGCGCGCTGGCGAGTGAATTCCGCCAGCAGGCAAGCGGCTGCCCGTGGTCAGACGCTGCGGTTGCGAGCTGACCGTCCGCCACCCTGCGCCGCACATCGCTTGAATAACCCCCCGGCTATTTATGTTCTCAGTCACATAAATTAAGCGATTAGGTTGTACGTTGCGTAACTCGCAATACAACGGGTGACTACAACTATTGATCTAGAACAGACTACCCCACTATCTTTCGCGGGCAACGTCGGCGCATTCCAACTGCAGCTGGCTGGCACGCACCGGCCATGACCGGCGCGGCCGCACCGTTTCACCACGTACGTCACAACGCGGGCTCAACCTATCCGGGGGGATTCGATGTCCGAAGCAGTCCTGCATCCATTTTTTTCGCGCGAGCGCACCGTCGCCGCGGTTGGCTTCAACCGCTGGCTGGTTCCTCCTGCCGCACTGGCCATCCATCTGTGCATTGGCATGGCCTACGGTTTTTCCGTCTTCTGGCTGCCGCTCGGCCGCGCGCTGGGCATCACCAAGCCGCTCACATGCGGCGCCGATGTCTCGCTGGTCGCCGAGCTGTTCACCACCACCTGCGACTGGCGCGTCTCCAGCCTGGGCTGGATGTTCACGCTGTTCTTCGTGTTCCTGGGCGCATCCGCTGCCATGTGGGGCGGTTGGCTCGAACGCGTTGGCCCGCGCAAGGCTGGCGTCGTGTCGGCTGTGTGCTGGTGCGGCGGGCTCCTGATTTCCGCACTGGGCATCCAGATACACCAACTGTGGCTGCTGTGGGTGGGCTCGGGCGTGATCGGCGGCGTCGGCCTGGGGCTGGGCTACATCTCGCCCGTGTCGACGCTCATCAAGTGGTTTCCGGACAAGCGTGGCATGGCCACGGGCATGGCCATCATGGGTTTTGGCGGCGGCGCGATGATCGGCGCCCCGTTGGCTGACCGCCTGATGAAGCTGTTTGCAACGCCCGAATCTGTGGGCGTGTCGCAAACCTTCATTGTGCTGGCCGGCATCTATTTCGTGTTCATGATGGCAGGTGCGCTGGGTTACCGCGTGCCGCCCACGGGCTGGAAACCGGCAGGCTGGACACCCTCCCCGGCCAAGGCGAAGGACGCGATGGTCACGCAACGCCATGTCCACGCAAACGAAGCGCTGAAGACGCCGCAGTTCTGGCTGATCTGGGGCGTGCTGTGCCTGAACGTATCAGCCGGCATTGGCGTGCTGGGCATGGCCTCGCCACTGCTGCAGGAAGTGTTTGGCGGCAAGCTGCTGGGCGTGACGACGTCGTTCATGGACCTGACCGCCGCGCAAAAGGGCCAGATCGCAGCCATCGCTGCGGGCTTCACGGGTCTGCTGAGCCTGTTCAACATCGGCGGCCGTTTCTTCTGGGCGTCGCTCTCGGATCGCCTGGGCCGCAAGATGACCTACGCGGTCTTCTTCGTGCTCGGCTTCGTGCTGTATGCGTCGATTCCGTGGACGTCGCACACGGGCAATATCGCGCTGTTCGCACTGGCCTTCTGCGTGATCCTGTCGATGTACGGCGGCGGTTTTGCGACCGTGCCGGCGTATCTGGCTGACATGTTCGGCACGCAAATGGTGGGCGCCATCCACGGCCGGCTGCTCACGGCGTGGTCGACGGCCGGCATCCTGGGCCCCGTGCTGGTGAACTACCTGCGCGAATACCAGATCGCCCATGGCGTGGAACGCGCAGCCGTGTACGACATCACGATGATCATCCTGGCCGGCCTGCTGATCCTCGGCTTCATCTGCAACCTGCTGGTGCGCCCTGTCAACGCGAAGCACTTCATGACCGAAGCGCAGCTCGACGAGCAACGACATGCTGCGGCAACCAAGAGCCCAACGCCGTCGGTTGCTGCGCCGGAAACATCGCTGGAATGGCAGGCGCATCCGGGTTCGGCTGTAGCCGTGGTGCTGGCCTGGGCCGCCGTGGGCCTGCCGTTGGGCTGGGGGATTTGGATTACACTCCAAAAAGCTGCCGTTCTCTTCTCCTGACCCGTGATTTAAAGCTGCCCCGCCACCCATGAAGCATCAGAAGATCGAGTTCTACCGTCACCCGGCCGGTGGCTGGGGTGCGCTCAAAAGTGTTGCGCATCAATTGCTGTCGCAGGGCATCGCGGCCAAGGGCGCCAAGACCATGCTGTCGGCCAACCAGCCCGATGGCTTCGATTGCCCCGGCTGCGCCTGGCCTGATCGCGACCACGCCTCCACCTTTGAGTTCTGCGAAAACGGCGTCAAAGCCGTGGCTGCCGAAGCGACGTCGCGCCGCACCACACCGGAGTTCTTCGCGCAGCACACCGTGCGCGAACTGGCCGAGTGGTCGGACTACGCGCTGGAAGATCAAGGCCGCCTGACGCACCCGATGGTCTACGACGCGGGCAGCGACAAATACGTCCCGATCGACTGGGACGCCGCCTTCGCGCTGATCGCGCAGCACCTGCGTGCGCTGCCCGATCCGAACCAGGCGATCTTCTACACCTCGGGCCGCACCAGCAATGAGGCGGCCTTCCTCTACCAGTTGTTCGTGCGCGCCTATGGCACGAACAATTTCCCCGACTGCTCCAACATGTGCCACGAGCCTTCCGGCACGGGCATGCGGGCCAGCATCGGCGTCGGCAAAGGCACCGTCACGCTCGACGATTTCACCAAGACCGACGCCATCTTCATCTTCGGGCAAAACCCGGGGACGAACCACCCGCGCATGCTCGGCGAGTTGCGCGAGGCATCGAAGCGCGGCGCAAGCATCGTGTCGTTTAACCCGCTGCGTGAGCGCGGGCTGGAGCGCTTTGCTGATCCGCAGAGCAAGATCGAAATGCTGACGCTGGGCTCTACGCGCATTAGCACCGAATACCACCAGGTGCGCATCGGCGGCGACCTGGCGACGGTCAAGGGCATCATCAAACACGTGATCGAGCGTGACGACGCGGCACGCAGCCGCGGCGAGCCCGCCATCATCGACCACGCCTTCATCGCCCAGCACACTGGCGGCTACGACGCCTTCGCCGCTGACGTGCGCGCGGAGTCGTGGGCGACCATCGAGGCCGAATCGGGCCTGCCAGAGCACGAAATCCGCCAGGCGGGCGACACGTACATCAAAGCCGGCAGCGTCATCGCGTGCTGGGGCATGGGAATCACGCAGCACAAGCATTCAGTCGCGACGATCCAGATGATCGTCAACCTGCTGCTCCTGCGCGGCAACATCGGGCGCCCGGGTGCCGGTGCGTGCCCCGTGCGCGGCCACAGCAATGTGCAGGGCGATCGCACGATGGGCATTTATGAGAAGCCCGCGCCGGCATTCCTGGATCGGCTGGAAAAGGTGTTCAGCATTCAAGTGCCGCGCGAACATGGCTACGACACCGTCGGCGCCATCGAAGCGATGCAGCAAGGCGCCGCGCGCGTGTTCTTTGCCATGGGCGGCAACTTCGCGGCAGCCACGCCCGACACCGCCGCCACATGGGCGGGCCTGCGCCAGTGCGACCTGACCGTGCACGTGACCACCAAGCTCAACCGCAGCCACATCGTGCACGGCAAGGCTGCGCTGATCCTGCCGTGCCTTGGCCGCACCGAGGTCGACCAACAGGCCGGCGGCGCGCAAGGGGTGACGGTGGAAGACTCGATGAGCATGGTGCACATGTCGGCAGGCATCAATCCGCCGGCCTCTCCGCATCTGCTCTCGGAGCCGGCCATCGTGGCACGCCTGGCCGAGGCGACGCTGCCCGAGAGCACCATCCCGTGGCGCTGGCTGGTCGAAGATTACGACCGCATCCGCGAACGCATCGAAGCTGTGTTCGACGACTTTGCCGGCTTCAACGAGAAGATTCGCGTACCGGGCGGCTTTCGCCTGCGCAACACCGCGTCGGAACGTGTCTGGAACACGCCGTCGGGCAAGGCGGAGTTCCACGCGCATGCCGTGCCGACTGATACCCCGGTCCACCGCGCCCGCGAGCGCCATGCCGACGCCACCGTCTTCACGCTGGCCACGGTACGCTCGCATGACCAGTACAACACCACCATCTACGGCATGGACGACCGCTACCGCGGTGTGTTCGGCCAGCGCCGCGTGGTCTTCATCAACAAGGAAGACCTGCACACGGTCCGCATGAAAGACGGCGAGTGGGTCGACATGGTGACGCTTTCCGAAGACGGCACCACGCGCCGCGCCGATGGCTTCCGTCTGGTGGCGTATGACATTCCGCGCGGGTGCCTGGCGGCGTATTACCCCGAGACCAACCCGCTGGTGCCGCTGTCTTCCGTGGCTGACCAGGCACGCACGCCGACATCCAAGTCGATTCCGGTGATGCTGGTGCCGAGCCAGGTCGCGCGCACTGCTGACACCCAAGCGGCCACCACGGCCGAAGCCTGATGGCCACAGAGCCGGCGTGGTCTGCGCTGCAGCTGGCGCTGCTGGCCGCATTGCGCGAGACCGACGCCGGCAAGCCGGTGTCGCTACCATGGCTGACCAAGCGCGTGGGCGAGCGCGCCAGCACAGTGCTGCGCGCGCTGCATCCGCTGGCCGACGCCGGCCTGTTGCGCGTTGCCATGGACGACACACGCTGGCTCATCGTGCTGCTCGATGCCGGCCGCGCTTTGCCTCATTTCACTGCATGACATTGCTACCCCGCCACCCCGCCGGCTTGCCCGTCGTGTCCACTAACGCGACGAAACGCACACGCACCGGTGCGCAAGAAGACACCTCCACGGCCGTCGCCGATGAGGCACCGGTCGCGCTTGTCTTCAACGGCATCACGCATGCCGTAATGATGGCGTCGCCGGCCGACCTGGAAGACTTTGCGCTGGGCTTTGCGCTGTCAGAAGGCATCATCGACAGTCGCGCCGATTGGCGGGGCGCAGATGTGGAAACGCATCCGCATGGGCTCGAAGTACACGCTGAAATTGCTTCGCATTGCTTCGTGCGGTTGAAGGAACGCCGTCGCGCGCTGGCCGGCCCGACCGGCTGCGGGCTGTGCGGCATTGAAAGCCTGCAGACTTTTGAAGATGCGCCGCAACCGCTTGTGCCACCCGCGTGGTTGGCATCACTTGCCGACACGCAGGTATTGGATGCAATGCAGGCGATGACGGCGCATCAGCCGGCCAATGCGCTCACGGGTGGCTTGCATGCCGCAGGGTGGGTGCCCTCAGACGGCAACGCACCGCTGCATGCGCTGGAAGACGTGGGTCGCCACAACGCTCTCGACAAGCTGATCGGCCGGCTGGCTCGGCTCGGCATCCGCCCCTCGGACGGGTTTATCGTCATGACGAGTCGTGCGAGCTTCGAGCTGGCGCGCAAGTGCGTTCAACTGCAGGTGCCGCTGCTGGCAACGATCTCCGCGCCATCCTCACTCGCAATCCGCCACGCCAAGGTCGGCCGGCTGACGCTGCTGGCGTTCTGCCGAGGCGATAGCGTGACGCGGTTTGCGTAACGCACAGAACGCGCGAGGTTAGATCTCCACCTTGCTCCCCAGCTCAACCAACCGGTTGGCAGGAATCCGGAAGAAGTCCGACGGTTTGGCGCTGTTGTGCTGCATCCAGGCAAACAACGACTCCCGCCACATCGCCATGCCGGGCAGCGGCGACGGCACCACCGTGGCGCGCGTAATGAAGAACGACGTTTCCATATCTTCAAAGACGATGCCCAGCCGCTCGCCCACGCTGCGAACGATCTCGTCCACAGCGGGCGTTTCCTTGAAGCCGAAATCCACCACTGCGGTGTGGATGTCGTCGCCAATGGTTTTGATGACCAGGCGCTTGGCAGGGTCCACATAGGGCACGGCCAGCGTACGGAAGTGGATGAACAGCACGCGCTTGTGCAGCACGTGGTTGTGCTTGAGGTTGTGCAGCAACGCCAAGGGCACGAAATCGATGCTGGGCGTCAGGTACACGGCCGTGCCGTCCACACGATACGGTGGATGGCGCAGCAGCCCGTCCATGAACGGCTCAAGCGGAATGCCGCCTTCTACATTGCGCGCCTTCAGCAGCTGCGTGCCCGAGTGCCACGTCACCATCAGGAAGAAGATCAAGCCGCCCAGCAGGAGCGGGAACCAGCCACCGGCTGCAATCTTGAGCAGGTTGGCGGCGAAGAACGACAGGTCCACCGCCAGGAACACCGCCCCGATGCAGGCCACCAGCCAGAGGCGCCATTTCCAGGCGTTGTGCATGACCACCGTCACCAGCCCGGTCGTCAGCACCATGGTGGTCGTCACCGCAATACCGTAGGCCGCTGCCAAGTTGTCGGACTTGCCGAACGCCAGCACCACGGCCACCACCAGCACGAGGAGCATGTAGTTGACCACGGGCACGTAGATCTGGCCGATCTCCACATCCGACGTGTAGAGAATCTTCATGCGCGGCGCATAGCCCAGGTGCACGGCCTGCGCCGTCATCGAAAACGCGCCAGAGATGACAGCCTGGGACGCAATGACGGTGGCCGCCGTGGCCAGCAGCACCATCGGGCCAACCGCCCAGCTCGGCATCAACAGGAAGAACGGGTTTTGCACGGCGCTCGGCTCGCGCAGCAGCAAGGCGCCCTGGCCAAAGTAATTCAGCAGCAGGCACGGCATGGCAATGTAGAACCACGCGTACCGGATGGGGCGGGCGCCGAAGTGGCCCATGTCGGCATACAGCGCCTCGGCGCCGGTAAGTGCCAGAAACACCGAGCCGAACACGATGAACGCCAGCACCGTATGCCGGAATCCGAATTCGATGGCATACAGGGGGCTCAGGGCCACCAAGATCTGCGGCGACTTCACCACGGAGGCCAGCCCGATCAGCCCGAGCAGCACGAACCAGATCACCATGATCGGCCCGAACAGGCGCCCCACCACGTGCGTGCCCTGCTTTTGGATGAGGAACAAGGCGATCAGCACGATCAGCGCCAGCGGCAAGACCCATGTCTGCAGCGCGGGCGCCATGATCTCCATGCCCTCAATGGCGGAGAGCACGGAAATGGCCGGTGTGATGACGGCATCGCCGTAGAACATGGCAGCGCCCAGCAGGCCCAGCAGCATCAATGTGCGCGTAAACCGGGCGCTACCGCTGCTTGCGCGCATGGCCAGCGCCGTCAGCGCGAGGATGCCGCCTTCGCCGTTGTTGTCCGCCCGCATGACGAAAAGCACGTATTTGACGGAGACCACCAGCGTCATCGCCCAGAACAGCATCGACAGGATGCCGAAGACGGTCTGATCGGAAAACGGCACCCCATGCTCGGGGTTGAAGCATTCCTTCAGGGCATACAGGGGGCTGGTGCCGATGTCCCCGAAGACCACGCCGATCGCGCCCACCATGGTGGCCATCAACGCGGGGTTTTTCTTAGTGTGACTGGCTGCGGCTGTCGTCATGTGTAGGCGGCGGCTGGAACGACGGGAGCGCACGCAATTTTCGTGCACCGCTGCGGCACCGGTTTTGCTGCGTGGGCCGAGTGCGGCAGAAGCCACTAAAGCTTAGGTGAAAACGCCCGGTTTTGCGCGGGTGTTTGCACCGATGGCAAGACCGCGCCAACCCTGATGCAGCCCCGAAAACAGCGGCCCCGCCTGCTCCAAACGGAAACCTTAAAAAAACAGACTTTGACGAGGCGACGCGCCAAGCATATATTCACCAAACGATCGTTTGGCCGGTTCGGCCGGGTCTGCCTGCTGTGTTTGTATTTGGCCGGCGGCCGATCGATTTCTCAACTTCACGACTCAAAATCATGGCTACTGGTACCGTCAAGTGGTTCAACGACGCAAAGGGTTTCGGCTTCATTACCCCGGATGATGGCGGCGAAGACCTTTTCGCACATTTCTCCGCAATCAATGCCGCAGGCTTCAAAAGCCTGAAGGAAGGTCAGAAGGTGTCGTTCGAAGTCACGCAAGGCCCGAAGGGCAAGCAAGCTTCGAACATCGTGCCCCAGTAACACGGAGCACGCGGGCGCGGTAGCCCGGTTTTGGCTTGCCGCGCGAGGTTTCCTCGCGCGTGTATTGGCCGGGATATTCCGCCAGGCAGGTTGTTTCAGTACGTGTTTGCCATCAAGCAGTCGGATGGCCGCCGGAAGCGGTGGCCTGGTTTGACGAACCCCTTTTGGGAGCATGCAATGGCCAGCCGAATTGAAGAGAACGCCGTTCAATATGATCCGCCCGCCGGGGCAGCTGCAGAAATGCATGCTGCCCCGAGTTTTATTCGGGATTCGGAGATCCAGTTTTCGCGCTCGCAGACATTCCACGAGGGCCAGCGCGTCAGCTTCGATGTAGAAATCGGGCCCGATGGCGAACTCATCGCCGTCAACATCAAACCAATATGACACGCCGGTTTCAACTCGGCATGTTCAAACGATAAAGGGAGGCATTGCCTCCCTTTCTCATGAGCGATACGTCGGCTTACTTGGCTGTCGGCATGACGAATTCAGCGCCCTTGGCGATCGAATCCGGCCAGCGTTGCATCACGCTCTTGTAGCGCGTGTAAAAACGCACACCTTCTTCGCCATAGGCGTGGTGGTCTCCGAACAGCGAGCGCTTCCAGCCGCCAAAGCTGTGCCACGCCATCGGCACCGGAATCGGCACGTTGATCCCGACCATGCCCACCTGGATCTGCCGCGCAAATGCACGCGCCACGCCGCCATCGCTCGTGTAGCACGACACGCCGTTGCCGAACTCGTGGGCGTTGATCAGCTTCACCGCCTCGGCCAGATCGTGCACGCGCACCACCGACAGCACCGGACCAAAGATCTCTTCCTTGTAGATCGTCATCTCGGGCTTGACATGGTCGAACAGCGTGCCGCCCGTGAAGAACCCCCCGGCGTGGCCGTCGACCGTGTGGCCGCGTCCGTCGACTACAAGCTCGGCCCCTTCTTCCACGCCCTTGGCGATATAGCCTTCCACCTTGGCCTTGTGGGCAGCGGTGACAAGCGGACCCATTTCGCTGTCCGCCTGCATGCCATTGCCGATCTTGAGCGCGCGGGCACGTTCGGCAAGGCGCGGAACGAGCTTGTCAGCCACGTCCCCCACCGCCACAGCCACGGAAATCGCCATGCAGCGCTCGCCGGCCGAACCGTAGCCGGCGCCGATCAGGGCATCCACCGCCTGGTCGAGGTCCGCATCCGGCATGACGACGAGATGGTTCTTTGCGCCGCCCAAGGCTTGCACGCGCTTGCCGCGCCTGGTGCCCTCGGCGTAGATGTATTCGGCGATGGGCGTGCTCCCAACGAACGAGACGGCCTGCACATCCGGATGCTCGAGCAGGGCATCGACGGCATCCTTGCCGCCCTGGACGACGTTGAACACGCCATCGGGCAAGCCCGCCTGCTTGAGCAAGTCGGCAATCATCAGGCTGGGGGTCGGATCACGTTCGCTCGGCTTGAGGATGAACGTATTGCCGCACGCCAGCGCCACGGGCGCCATCCACATCGGCACCATGAACGGGAAGTTGAACGGCGTGATGCCGGCCACCACGCCCAGCGGCTGGCGCAGGTTCCAGTTGTCGATGCCGCCGCCGATGTTGTCGGTGAATTCGGTCTTGAGCAGGTTCGGAATGCCGCATGCAAATTCCACCACTTCAATGCCGCGCGTGACTTCGCCCTTGGCATCGGAGAACACCTTGCCGTGCTCACGCGTAATGGCGGCGGCCAGGGCATCGTGGTTCTGGTCGAGCAGCTCCTTGAACTTGAACAAGACGCGCGAGCGCTTGAGCGGCGAAGTCTCGGCCCAGTCCGGGGCAGCCGCATGGGCGGCGGCTACGGCGGCATCCACTTCGGATTTGCCGCCCAGCAGCACTTGCGCGCTCACGGCGCCCGTGGCCGGGTTGAAGACATCGGCACTGCGCGTGCCGCTGCCAGCATGGCGTTGGCCGCCGATGTAATGGCTGACAACGGATTCGGTCACGGCGGGATCAATCGGTCGGTTCATTTCAGGCTACCTCTTGCAGAACGGTACGAACGGTGTCGAAGATTCGCGCGATCTGCGCCTCTTCGATGATGAGCGGCGGGGAGAACGCCAGGATGTCGCCGGTGTAGCGCACCAGCACGCCACGCTCCAGGCATTTCAGGAAGACTTCGTAAGCGCGCGCGCCGACGGCGCCGGGGCGCGATTCCAGTTCGATGCCGGCCACGAGGCCCAGGTTTCGGATGTCCTTCACATGCGGCGCGCCCTTGACCGAATGCGCGGCTGCTTCGAACGCCGGCGACAGCGAACGCGCGCGCTCGAACAGCCCTTCGCTACGATACAGGTCCAGCGCGGCCACCGCCGCGGCCGCGGCCAGCGGGTGGGCCGAATACGTATAGCCGTGGAACAGCTCAATCGCGCCTGGCGCGCCGGCATCGACGACGGTGTCGTGCACCGACTGGCGCACGGCCACGGCGCCCATCGGCACGGCGGCGTTGTTGATGCCCTTGGCCATCGTCAGCAGGTCCGGCGTCACGCCAAAGAACTCGGCCGCCGTTGCCGCGCCCAGGCGGCCAAAACCGGTGATGACTTCATCGAAGATCAGCAGGATGCCGTGCTTGTCGCACAGCGCGCGCAAACGCTGCAGGTAGCCCTTGGGCGGCACCAGCACGCCCGTGGAACCCGCCAGCGGCTCGACGATGACGGCGGCGATGGTCGACGCATCATGCAGCGTGACAAGGCGCTCCAGTTCGTCGGCAAGGTGCTCGCCCCAGGCCGGCTGGCCCTTGGAGAATGCGTTGTGCTCGGGCGCATGCGTATGCGGCAAGTGGTCCACACCCGGCAGCAAGTTCGCCGAGAACGCCTTGCGGTTCGGCGAAATGCCGCCCACCGAGATGCCGCCGAAACCCACTCCGTGATAGCCACGCTCGCGGCCGATCAGGCGTGTGCGCTGCCCTTCGCCCCGCGCGCGGTGGTAGGCCAGCGCAATCTTGAGCGCCGTATCCACCGCTTCGGAACCGGAGTTGGCGAAGAAGATGCGGTTCAGGCCTTCCGGCATGATCTCGGCGACTTTTTCTGCCGCGCGGAACGCCAGGGGGTGCCCCATCTGGAAGGTGGGGGCGAAATCCAGCGTGGCGGCCTGCGTGGTGATGGCGTCGACGATTTCCTTGCGGCAGTGACCGGCGTTGACGCACCAGAGGCCGGCAGTGCCGTCCAGCACCTCGCGGCCATCGCCGTCACGGTAGTACATGCCCTGGGCGGAAGTCAGCAGGCGCGGTGCGGCCTTGTACTGGCGGTTGGCCGTGAACGGCATCCAGAAGTAGGACAGATCGGTGGTTTCCAGCGGGTGGGGTGCGGGTTTCATCGGCGGCTCCGAAAAAACAGCGGAAAGGGAACGGGCTGGGCAAGCCAGCGGTTGAAGCAAACTGTACAGAGTCCAATGCGACACGGACATGCACAGATGGCTGTTCTATAAGAAACTGTATAGGCGCCCATCACCGCTCCCATGCCGCATCGCAACATGCAACTCGAACTCGATCCTTCTCATCCCCAGCGTACGTTGGTCGACCAGATCGTCCAAGGCATTCGTGCGGCGGTCGACAACCATGCCCTGTTGCCGGGCACGCGGCTGCCCTCGGTGCGCAAGTTGGCCCAGGCCCACGATGTGAGCACCTTTACGGTGGCGGAGGCCTACACGCGGCTGGCGGCGCTGGGCGCCATCGTTGCGCGGCCGCGTTCGGGCTACCTGGTGGCGGCTCGTACACCAGCCCAACCGGCTTCCGTGGCCCCACGCTGGGAGCCGCCAACGCTCAACGCGGCATGGCTGCTGTCGGATGTGTTTGCCGATCGCTCCATCGCCATCAAGCCAGGCTGCGGCTGGCTGCCGAATGACTGGCTGGACGAGCGCGGTGTGCAGGAAGCCATGCGCGCGGTGAGCCGTGTTTCCGCCCTGCGGGTGGCCGGCTACGGACACCCGTGGGGTTATGCGCCGCTAGGCGAATACGTGGCGCAGTCGCTTTCGCTGCGTGGGTTGCTGGTGGAGCGTTCGCAGGTGCTGCTGACCAGCGGCGCCACGCAGGCGCTCGACCTGATCGTCCGCACGCTGTTCAAAGCCGGCGACATCGTCGCGGTGGATGACCCGGGCTACTGCAACGTACTCCAGGTGCTCAAGCTGGCCGGCCTGCGCGTGGTCGGGGTGCCTCGCACACCGGACGGGCTCGACACCGCGGCACTGGAAGCCATCCTGCGCGCGGACGATGCCGACCGGCCGCGCGCCCTCTTTACCAGCTCCGTGCTGCAGAACCCCACCGGCTCGTCGATGACGGCGCAGAACGCCTATCGCGTGCTGCAACTGGCCGAACAGCACGGCCTCTGGATCGTTGAAGACGACCTGCACCGCGAGCTGGCCGACCCCGCCGCCCCGATGCTCGCCGCGCTCGACGGCCTGCGCCGCACGCTCTACGTGAGCGGCTTCTCCAAGACGATCTCGCCCTCATTGCGCGCGGGCTACGTGGTGGCGGACGCCGCCATCACACGCGAACTCGCACGCACCAAGATGGCTGTGGCGCTCACCTCGTCTGAAATTACCGAGCGCATCGTGCATGCGTTCGTCACCCGGCCCGTCTATGCCGAACACGTGGCGCGGCTGATTGCGCGGCTCGGAGAAGCGCACACGCGCGTCGAAGCGCTCATGCGTCAACATGGTGCCGAGCCGTTCGATACGCCGGGCCGCGGCCTCTTCCTGTGGGCACGGCTTCCGGGCCAGACCGACGCCTCCGCGCTGGCCAATCGGGCCATCGAACACAACATCTGGCTCGCGCCCGGCCAGTATTTCCGCCCGCATGACGAGCCTAGCCCGTGGCTGCGCTTCAACGTCGCGTACTCCGCAGAACCGGCGCTCTGGGAATTCCTCTCGCACGCGTGACGGCGCTGGCCTGCATGCGGCGCAATGGCGCATTGCATGCAATCAATCGCGTGTCGGGCACTCAAACGTGAAATTCGCGTGAACGGAAGCAGACAGCGTCACAAAAGCGCGACACCATGCGCTGTCGCCTACCGTTCTCTTGCGCCGTACCGATTCCCAACGCCACTTGCAGCCCGATCTGCACAAGGAGTGCCATGGACATCAAGACCGTCCGCGAAACCGCCTTCGCGATGCCGCTTACGAGCCCCGCCTACCCGCCCGGCCCATACCGCTTCATCCACCGCGAATTCTTCATCATCACGTACCGCACCGACCCGGCCAAGCTGCGCGCCATGGTGCCGGAACCGCTCGAGGTGCCCGAACCGCTGGTCGCCTACGAGTTCATCCGCATGGCCGACTCCACCGGCTTTGGCGATTACACCGAAAGCGGCCAGGTGATCCCGGTCACCTACGAAGGCAAGCCTGGCACGTACACGCTCGCGATGTACCTGGACGACCATCCGCCGCTGGCCGGCGGCCGTGAAATGTGGGGCTTCCCAAAGAAACTCGCCTCGCCCAGGCTCTTGACCGACAAGGACACGCTGATCGGCACGCTCGACTACGGCCCCGTGCGCGTGGCAACCGGCACCATGGGCTACAAGCACCGCGAGCTGGATCTGGCCGAGCAGAAACGCCGCCTGGAGCGCCCGAACTTTCTGCTCAAGATCATTCCGCACGTGGACGGCAAGACCGCGCGCATCTGCGAGCTGTCGCGCAACGTCATGATCGACATCGACATGAAAGGCGCCTGGACGGGCCCCGCGTCGCTGGAACTGGCGCACCATGCACTGGCGCCCGTGGCCGAACTGCCCGTGCTGGAGATTGTCGAAGCCCGGCACATCATTGCGGACCTGACCCTTGGCATGGGCGAGGTTGTATTCGATTACTTGGCGCAGTAGCACCTGCCCAAGGCCATTCTTATCCCGTCACCGCCAACCCTCGGAGTACACACATGTCTGATTTGAAAGGCAAAGTCGCTGTCGTCACGGGAGCCGCCAGCGGCATCGGCAAGCAGATCGCCCTCACGCTCGCCAATTCGGGTGCGGCCATCGCCATCGTTGACCTGAACGAAGACGGCGCCAAGGCCGTCGCCAAGGAGATCACCGATGCCGGCGGCAAGGCCATCGGGCTGCGCATGGACGTGACCGATGAACAAGCCGTGGACAGCGGCATCGACCGCGTGGCCGAAGAACTCGGCTCGGTCGACATCCTCGTCTCGAACGCCGGCATCCAGATCGTCAACCCGTTCGTGAGCTACTCGTTTGCCGACTGGAAGAAGATGCAGGCCATCCATGTCGACGGCGCGTTCCTGACCACGCGCGCCGCACTGCGCCACATGTACAAGGACGACCGTGGCGGCGTGGTCATCTACATGGGCTCTGTGCACTCGCACGAGGGTTCGCCGCTCAAATCGGCCTACGTGGCCGCCAAGCACGCACTGCTGGGCCTGAACAAGGTGCTGGCCAAGGAAGGCGCCGCGCATAACGTGCGCTCGCATGTGGTGTGCCCCGGTTTTGTGCGCACGCCGCTGGTCGAAAAGCAGATTCCCGAGCAAGCAAAGGAACTCGGCATCAGCGAAGAAGATGTCGTGAAAAAGGTCATGCTGGGTGACACCGTGGACGGCGTGTTCACCACGGTGGAAGACGTGGCCGAGACGGTGCGCTTCCTGGCCACGTTCCCGAGTGCCGCCCTGACCGGCCAATCGTTCGTGGTGAGCCACGGCTGGTTCATGCAATAAGTCTCTGCACACGCAAGGAGGTTGGAGGAGATATGCCCGCACCGAAACTACGCGTGGCCGCAACCAAGCGGCCCACGCCGGCAGAGTCGTCACGCCCCGCCGATTCGCCGCTCACCACGGCACAGCGCATCGCGCTGCCGGCGTACGAAAACATCGCGCTGGTGTTGCAAGGCGGCGGCGCGCTGGGCTCGTACCAGGCCGGCGTGTTCGAAGGGCTGGACGAAGCCGGCATCGTGCCGAACTGGATCGCGGGCATCTCCATCGGGGCATTGAATACGGCCATCATTGCCGGCAATGCCCCCGAGCATCGGCAAGCGAAGCTGCGTGAGTTCTGGCAGATCATCACGCAGCCGACGTTTTCGCCGCCGCTGCCTGACATCCTGGAAAACGCCTGGTTTGACGGCAATGCGCATCTGCGTAAATGGCTGACCGCCATGCAGGCCGCCGATACGCTGCTCGAGGGCCAGCGCGGCTTTTTTACGCCACGCTTTCCTGCCCCGCTGCCCGCCAACGAAGTCGACCCGCTCGAAGCCAGCTATTACGACACCACCCCGCTCAAAGCGACGCTGGAACGGCTGTGCGATTTCGACCGCATCAATGACGGCGGCATCCGCGTGTCGGTCGGCGCCGTAAACGTGCGCACGGGCAATCTGGAAGCGTTTGATAACACCGAGCGCCGTCTGCGCGCCGAGCACTTCATGGCATCGGGCGCGCTGCCGCCAGGCTTTCCACCCGTGCTGATCGACGGCGAGTATTACTGGGACGGCGGTGTCGTCTCCAACACGCCCCTGTCGTATGTGCTGGGCTCAAAGCCACGCCGCGACACGCTGGTGTTTCAGGTGGACCTGTGGAGCGCGCTGGGCCCGGTTCCCAATACGATGATCGGCGTGGCTAGCCGGCAGAAGGACTTGCAGTACTCCAGCCGGACGCGGCTCATTACCGACTGGATGGAGCGCTCGCAATCGACGCGCCGGCTGATGCGCAAGCTGCTCGACCACCTGCCACCCAAGGAGTTCGAGCGCACGCAGTGGTACAAGCACGCGCAGGAAATGGCCTGCACTAAGCGCTACAACGTCTTCCACCTCATCTACGCGGCCAAGGAGCACGAGGGGCCGGGCAAGGACATCCAGTTCGGGCCGTCGACCATGCGCGACCACTGGGCCTCGGGCCTGGCGGACATTCGCGAATCGCTCTCGCACCCGGAGTGGCTGGAGATGCCCGATAACGACACGGGCTTCGTCACGCACGACATCCACCGCCATCCGAGCGTGGAGCGGGAAGACAAGCGGCTCTGAACAGGCTATTGCGTCAGGGCCGGCGCACGTCATGCAGTCGACAGCGGCGGCCGCGGCAGCGCGGCCGTCCAGGCACGGCGGATCACCGCACTGATCTGCTTGTAGACCTCTTTCGAGATCACGGTTTCGGCCAGCATTGTGTCGATCTTGCTCTGGCCGATATACAGCGCGAACAGCACCAGCAGACGTTTTTCCAGCGCGGCGCTGTAGTCGCCAAACTTCTCGCGCAGCTCGGCCAAGCCCTCTTCCGCAGCCTCGATCCGGGCGATCAACACGCCGTCGAGCAGGTCTGCCATGCGCTCGCCGAGCACCGGTTGCAACGATGCGCGGTTGTACGCGCGCAAGCGTTCGAGCACCGTCTGGCGGCAAATGAGCAACTCAAAGCGATCGGCCAGCGCGTTGGCCAGCGGGCGGTCGATATGCATCACGCGGTGCAGCCACACCGCAAATCGGTAGCCGGCGTGCTTGGCCAGGATGCGCCGCGACGCGCGCTTGTAACCCAGGCGCCCTTCCGTGCGAGCCGCGTCGATCATGTCGGCGGTGTTACGCATCATCGCGTCGAGGTTGCGGATCGAAATCAAACCGTTGCCGTACTCGGGAATCAACTCGCGCTCGCGCGTGGCCAGCGACACAAGGCCAATGGTCAGGCGCTCGCGTTCGGACAGCGCTTCCTCGAGGTTCAGCTCGACCGCGCCGGCCGCGACCTCTCGCCGATACACCTCCGCGGCCTGATCCGTCGCACCTGACGCGAAATGAAAATGCCCGCCGATGCGGCGCATGGTCGATTCCACTTCCTCCGTCGACACGTTCAGCGCCTGACCTTGCAGGGCCTGCTCCTGGGGCGACAACTGATCCAGCCCAAGTTGGCGCATCACCCAGCGCAGCGTGGCGCCGTTGAAGAGCACGCTCACCAGCACAAAGCCGGTGGCGAGGATGGTGACGAAATGGCGATCCGCCTCGTGCACGGCCTGGTTTTCGGCCACACCCAGCGCCAGCACCAGCGTGACGGCGCCACGCAAGCCGCCCCATGCAATCGCGAGCTTGTAGGCATGGCTGACCGGCGCGGAGAGCTTGAGCCACGCCAGCGCGGGCAACAGGCCAAACAGCACGGCAAGCCGCGCCGCCAGTGCAGCCAGCACGATCACCGCGAGCCACAGCGCGTCTTTCCACACCACGCCGTGCAGCAGTTCCGGCACGCGCACCGCAGCCAACAGAAAGACGACCGCTCCAGCCAGCGCCGCAATCTGCTCCCAAATCAGTTGCAGGTGCGACCAGTTGCGCGGCGTCAGGCGCGTGCGTCCCAACGCGCCGATCACGAGCCCCGCGCACACCACCGACACCACGCCCGACACCCCCAGCACATCTTCGGCCACGAGATACAGCGGATACGGCAGCGCCAGCGTCCACGCGGCCTCGGCCTGGGCAATGCCGCGCAGCGCCGGCAGCAGGAATGCGGCGATCCGCCCCGCAATCAATCCGAACACCACGCCGCCACTGAACGCCTTGGCCAGCTCACGCAGGCCCGTGCCGATGGAGGCATCTCCGCCGTGCCCGGTCAGCATGGCAAGCAGCACGCCCATGATGGCAATGGCTGCGGCGTCGTTGAGCAGCGCTTCGCCCTCCACCAGCCGGATCAGCCGTGCCGGCGCGCCCACGTCGCGAAACACCGCGATTACAGCGGACGGATCGGTCGTGGCAATCATCGCGCCGAGCAGCAGGCACGTGACGATGCCGAACGGCGTGACGGCGGCCGCTGCCAGCCCGATCACGCCCGTGGCGACCACCACGGCCACGATGGCCAGCATCAGGATCGGCGCGGCGTCCGGCGCCATGCTGCGCACATCGACCGACAGCGCTGCCTGAAACAGCAGCGGCGGCAGGAACAACCACAGGTAGGCCTCTGCCGGCCAGCTCGGATCGACCAGCGGGGCGAAGAAGGTGGTCGCAAAGGCTGGTGCGCCGTTCTGCAACATCACATAGGCGCCGCCGATGCCGATGCCCGCCAGCGCCAGCAAGGTCGATTCCGGCAGCGTCAGACGCGAGGCCAGCATCTGCACCAGCGCCACCACGGCGAGCAAACCGCCCGCCACCAGCAACAGGATGACGACGCCGTTCACGAGGCGGTCTCCCGCGCAGCCAGCCAGTCTGCGCGTTCGGCATCGGTCAGGTCCGGCACAACCGCCGTGCCGGTTTCGGCAGCGGCCACGGCGGCTTCGAGCACGGCCATGACGGCCACGGCCTGCACGGGCGGAACCGGGTTTGCGCGCTTGCCGAAGATGGCATCGCGCACAGCGGCGTAGTAGGCGCGCTGATCGCCCGCCGGCGTCGCCATGCGGGTCTCGGTCGAGGTGGCGCCGTCGATCAGCACGCCCGCGTCATCATCTA
>NZ_JASATD010000040.1:0-31736 GCF_038440115.1 Ralstonia sp. OTU4908
CAAAGAAAGTGACTCAGCCCCGGCAGGGGATGAAACAACGGATGCACCACCAACAAAAACCAACCCAACCCCAACGCTAGCGCCAGCGCAAACCGCAGCGCTATGATCAAACCCACACAAACACCCCGCCCAGCTTCCTGATGCCCGCTCCCCCCATCCTCCCCGCCACCGCGACTGAAGACGCCTTCGCCAATGGCCCCTTCCCCGCTGCCCGCTTCATCAAGGAAATCGGCCGCGGCGCAGACGGCGCTCGCGCGCTGGTCAAGCACGATGCCCGCGCGCTCTTCACCGCCATGCTGGAAAGCCGCATCTCCGACGTGCAGCTCGGCGCCATCCTCATGGCCTACCGCATCAAGGGGGAGACCCCGGAAGAACTCGACGGCATGCTGGAAGCCACGCATGCGCATTGCCGGCCGCTGCCGGCCCCGAACACGCCGGAGCTCGCGCTGCCGGTCGTCATCCCCAGCTACAACGGCGCCCGCCGCCAGCCGAACCTGGTACCGCTGCTGGCCAAGCTGCTGGCGCGCGAGGGTGTGCCGGTGCTGGTGCATGGCATCCGCCGCTTCGACGGCCGCGTCACCACGGCTGCGCTGTTCGAAGCGCTCGGCTGGCCCCTCTGCGAACACATGGACGACGCCCGCGAGCGCCTGGAGCGCGATCGCCTGGCCTATGTGCCGATCGACGTGCTCTCTCCCGAACTGACGGCACTGCTGGATAAGCGCGAGATCGTCGGGCTGCGCAATTCGGCCCACACAGTGGTGAAGATGCTGCAGCCCATTGGTGGGCACGCGCCCCACGAGGCGCTACGGCTGGTCAGCTACACGCACCCGGAATACCGCGACACGCTCACCGATTACTTCCTGCGCCATCCGGCCAATGTGCTGCTGGCGCGTGGCACCGAGGGCGAGGCGGTGGCCGATGCGCGGCGCGGCAGCGCGGTGGAGTGGCTGCACGACGGCGCGCACGAAACGGTGATCGAAGCGGTGGAAGGTTCGAGCGACGCACCGCCTGAGCTGCCCGTGGGGACAGACGTGGCGGCAACGGCGCGGTGGATCGAGGCGGTGCTCGAAGGCAAGCAGCCGGTGCCGGAGCCGATCGCCAAGCAGGTCCGCGCGATCGTGCGCTGCGCACGACCGGCGCAGGCTGCCTGATCGATCGCCCGCTCTTACCTGGACGGCAGCGGAATGCGCTCCGTTTCGCCGGGCACGTGAGCGAAGGCGTCGCTCTCCCAGCGCTGCTTGGCGTCTTCAATGTCGGCCTTATCGCTGGCGACGAAGTTCCAGTAGATGTGGCGGTGGCCGTCGGTCGGGTCGCCGCCCAGCAGCATCACGCGGGACGACACCTGGGCGGTGAGCGTCACGTCGCCGCCGGGTTCCAGCACGGCAAGGTGGTGCGGGTCGAGCGCCTCGCCATCAATGGTGACAGCGCCCTCGACCAGATACAGGCCGCGGTCTGCATGCTCGGGCGGAATCACCAGCGATGCACCGGCCGCCAGTTCCAGCGCCACATACAGCGTGCGCGAACTCACCTTCACCGGCGACGTCAGCCCAAACGCATCCCCCGCAATGACAACGCCCTGCACGCCGGGGCATTCCAGCTTGGGCAGCGTGTCGGCCGCGTGATGGGCGAAGCTGGCGTCCACCTTTTCCTGATCCTTCGGCAGCGCCACCCAGGTCTGGATGCCGTGCATGCGCGCGCCCCTTTCACGCCCTTCTGGCGAGGAACGCTCGGAGTGGACGATGCCGTTGCCGGCCGTCATCCAGTTCACGTCGCCGGGGGTGATGGTCTGCACGCTGCCGAGGCTGTCACGGTGAACCATGCTGCCGTCGAACAGATACGTGACGGTGGCCAGCCCGATGTGCGGGTGGGGGCGCACGTCGATGCCCTCGCCGGGGGCGAAATCCACCGGGCCCATGTGGTCGAAGAAGATGAACGGCCCCACCGTCTGGCGCGCCGCCGAGGGCAGCACGCGCTTGACCGAGAAACCGCCCAGGTCGCGCACGTGCGGGCCAATGATGTGCTGGATGGAAGTCATGACGGAAGGCTCCTCAAGCGTGCTCGGCGAGTTCGGTGTCGACACTGATCTCGACTTCAGTCATCAGCTTGTGAACGGGGCATTTGCCGGCCACGCGCAGGAGGTCGGCGCGTTGCTCGTCGGTCAGGTTGCCGTGCAGGGTCAGCACGGTGCGCAGCTTGTAGCGGCCCTGGCGTTCCTGGGTGCCGTCATGCTCCACAGCCACGTCGATCGAATCGAGCGGGTACTTGCGCTGGCGCGCATACAGCGTAACGGTCAGTGCCTTGCAGCTTGCCAGGGCCGCGTCAAAGTAGGCGTGCGGGTCGGGCGCACTGCCCTCGCCAGTCGGCTTGGGCACATCGGTGTAGGTCACGCCTTCGGGAAAGGTGACCTTGTGGCGAAAAAGGCCTTCGGTGTCCTTGCTGACGACGATGCTCATTGACGGCTCCTGTAGCGATTTCTGCGATGTCCGGGCAGTGTAGCCAACTTGCGTGACGGCACGGGAGAAGACCCGACGTGCGTCGCGCATCGCTTTCACGGGCGCTTCGATCACTCGACATTGCAGACATGGCAATTCGGCCCACCCATTGGGGTGGAAACGCTCAAGCGGCGCGGTTTTCAGCCGATCTTCCGGTTAGAAGACATCCGCCCAGAAACCGCCCCGCTTACGCGTTACCTGCATGGTTCCTCGCCGGCCGCTTGTCGCCATTGCCGGCGGCATCGGCTTCCTCCTCGTCCTTGTTGGGCTGACCGTGATGGTCGGCTGGCTGCGGCATTGGCCGTGGGCAGTGAAGCTCGGTAGCGATCGGCTGCTGATCGTGTTCGCCACCGGCGTCAACCTGACCCTGCTTGGCGCGGGGCTGGCTGCGCTGCTGGTCGGGACGGTACGGCCGAATGTGCGCTGGGCAGATCCGGTGGCCCGGGGGCTGGGCGGCGTGGTGGCAGTGCTGTCCATGCTGCGGCTGGCCGAAATGATCACGGGTTGGCCGCTCGGGCTGGACTTTCCGGGCGTGCACACATGGCTGGACCGCCAATGGGTGACCGGATGGATCGGCGGCATGCACCCCAGCCACGCGCTGGCGATGGCCGCATCGGCGACGGCCCTGAGCCTTGTGCCGACGTTGCGCAAACCGCACCGCGCGCGGTGGTTCTGGGGCTTGGTCGGCCTGGCGATGCTGCTCTGCGCGGGCGACCTGCTTGGCCGCGCCATGGCGCTCGAATATCTGTACCCGGCGTGGTTGGTGTGGCGCGCCTCGGACGTAGCGGCCATCTGCACGCTGCTGGTGGTCATGGGCGTGCTGTGCGTTGCGGTAGTCCGGCAGCCGGGCGTGTTGCGCCTACGCTTGTCGCCGGAAGACACCATCGTGTGGATCAGCGGCGGCTGCGTGGTACTTGCAGGCCTGGGAGCGACCATCACGGCGTTCATCATCCAGGTGGACAGCGTCGGCCTGACATTCGGCACCGCGCGGGCGCGGGCGCTCTCCAGCTACGCAGAAGAGTTCGATCAACTGCTGGCCATGCGCGCGGAAAACCCGCGCCTGGTGGCCGCCGCCACGCACATCCAGGAAGTGCTGCGCCATCCCACCGACAATGCGGCGCGCCTGCGCAGCGAGAGCGCGCTGCAGGCGTATCGCCAGCAAGGGTACTCGTACCTGCAACTGCGTACGCTGGCGGGAGAGGGCATCGTCAGTCTCGGCACGCAAACGCTTGAGCCCGAGCTGTCGATTCGGCTGCACGCCGGCCTCGCGCCCGAGCGCGTCACGCTGCAATGGGTACACGGATTTGCCATGCGCACAGAAACGCCTGTCATGGCAGACGGCATGCAGATCGGCTTGCTGGTCGCAGAGCAACCGCTCGCCCACATGACCGCGCGCTACGCCAACGAGCGCGGCATCGGAAAGACCGAAACGCTGGCGATGTCGGGCTTTGATGTGCGCGGCCGCGCCATGTCGTTTCCGCAGCGCTTCGATGCGTACGTGTTCGAGTTGCCGGCTCTTACGGTCGACCGCCGGCCGCTGCCGTCGCGCCTGGCGCTATCGGGCGAGGCAGGCTACGGCCAGTGGCAGGACATCCACGGCATGCCGACATCGTTCAGCTACACGCCCATCGGCCACACGGGCCTGGCGCTGATCAGCAAGATCGCGAGCGCCGAGCTGTACGCCCCGATGCGCGTGCAGTTCGAGCGGCTCGGCGCCTTCATGCTGTGCCTGATGATCGCCAGCGTGCTGGTCATCCGTCTGACGGTGCGGCCGTTTGCCAACCGGCTGGCCGCGTCCGAACGCGCGCTGCGCACCGCAAACGAAAGCCTGGAACGCCGCCGTGATGCCCTGCGCGCGAGCCGCGAACAACTGCGCCTAGTGGCCGACAACGTGCCCGCGCAGCTCAGCTACGTCGACTCCGACGGCATCGTCCGCTTTGCCAGCCGCACCCTGCTCGAAGCCTTCGGCCGCCGCGAGGACGAGATGCTCGATCACCACGTGCGCGACATCTACGCCCCCGAGGACTATCGCACGCTGCTGCCTTACATGACCGAGGTGCTGGCCGGGTACCCGGTGCAATTCGAGATCCAGTCGATGCGCACCGGCGTGCCCCGCTACCTGAGCGGTCATTACTTTCCTGACTACGACGATCGCGGCACACTTCGGGGCTATTTCTCCGTGCTGCAGGATCTGACGTCCCGCACCACTGCCGAGCTGGCTCTGGCGCGCAGTGAACGGGCGCTCAAGCTGGTGCTCGACAACGCGCCGCTGCTGGTCTCGCACATCAACCCGGATGGCGTCTTCACCTTCTGCAACGTCACGCACGCACGTTGGCTGCAGCGCACCCCGGAGGAAGTTTGTGGCCAGACGCCGGAACGGGTCTTCACGCCGAGCACGTACGCGCTGATCGCACCGTATCTCGCGCGCGCCCAGCGAGGAGAATCGGTCCAATTCGAGATCACCGCGCCGTGGTACGAAAGACCGTCTGCCAGCGGTCTGCGCAGCCGCACACGACACCTCCGGGGCCAACTCGTCCCCGATGCCGGAGAAGCGCAGGACGGCCGCTGCGGTTTCTACGCCTTCGTGCAGGACGTGACCGAAGCCAAGCGCAGCGAGATGGAGCTTTCCCGCATGGCGCGCTTTGATGCGCTGACGGGCCTGCCTAACCGTTATGAGCTGTACGAGCGGCTGCGCGCAGCGCTGGAGCGCCGTCAGCGGCTGCCTGCGCCGTTGGGGGTGCTGTACCTGGACGTCGACCACTTCAAGCACATCAACGACACCTACGGCCACGCCGCCGGCGATGCAGTGCTGGTGGAAGTCGCGCACCGGCTTCAACGCGCCGTGCGCCGCAGCGACACCGTCGCCCGCCTCGCAGGTGACGAATTCATCATCCTGCTGGACCCCATCGACGCCCCGGATGATGCGCTGCACACCGCTCAGAAAATCGTCGGTGCAATCCGCCCGCCCATCACCCTGCGGGGCGACACGATCCTGCACGTCACCACGAGCGTCGGTGTTGCCTGTCCCGGCCCCGAAGTACGTGAACCCGACACCGCTCTACGGGAAGCGGATCGCGCACTTTACTGGGCCAAGTCTCGCGGTCGAAACACGGCGGCGTAGTCGAGAACCGATGCCGTCAGCGACGGTCTATGAATGGGTGCGCTGCTCCTATTGCTGCGGCGCAAACATCACGCTATCAAGTAACCCCGACGATTTACGGGAACTATCAAACAGGCAAAAATGTCCTATTAGCACTCTTCCGGTCGGAGTGCTAAGATGCCTTTCCAAACCTCCACTGGATTTCGACAGGAGTCCTGAGTGAACGCAGTCATCCCCGTGAATACCGTTTCCGCAATCGCCACCCAGCCGTCCGGCAACGCCGGCAATGGATGGGCGCTGGCGTTCCCCGGCAACCTGGGCAACATCGACGCTTATATCCAGAGCGTCAACCGTGTGCCAATGCTGTCGGCTGAAGAAGAACAACGCCTGGCCCGCGAATATCGCGACAACGACAATCTTGATGCCGCCCGCCGCCTGGTGCTCTCGCACCTGCGTCTGGTGGTGTCGATTGCGCGCGGCTACCTGGGCTACGGCCTGCCGCATGCCGACCTCATCCAGGAAGGCAACATCGGCCTGATGAAGGCTGTCAAGCGCTTCGACCCCGATCAGGGCGTGCGTCTCGTTTCGTACGCGATGCACTGGATCAAGGCCGAGATGCACGAGTACATCTTGAAGAACTGGCGCATGGTGAAGGTGGCCACCACCAAGGCCCAGCGCAAGCTGTTCTTCAACCTGCGCAGCCACAAGCAGGATGCGCAGGCGACCTTCACGTCGGACGAGATCGACGCGGTAGCGGCCGAACTCAACGTCAAGGGCACGGAAGTGCGCGAGATGGAGACCCGTCTCTCGGGCGGCGACATCGCGCTGGAAGGCCAGATGGACGACGGCGAAGAGTCGTACGCCCCCATCGCCTACCTGGCTGATACGCACAACGAGCCGACCCGCGTGATCGAAGCGCGCAGCAACGACCGCATGCAAAGCGAAGGCATTGAAGCCGCCCTCGCCAAGCTGGATGACCGCAGCCGCCGCATCATCGAAGCCCGCTGGCTGAACGTGAACGACGATGGATCGGGTGGCTCGACGCTGCACGAGCTGGCCGACGAGTTTGGCGTGTCGGCTGAGCGCATTCGCCAGATCGAATCGGCCGCGATGAAGAAGATGAAGGGTGCGCTGCAGGCTTTTGCCTAAGCTGCCGCCTCGCCATAAAAAAGCCCGCCAGGTTGGCGGGCTTTTTCTTTGGGCGGCAGCCGGAGATCAGTCGGCCAGCAGTTGCTTGATATCGTGTGCAATCGGCTCAGGCCCCTGGCCGTGCTTGATGAACAAGCGCAGGTTGCCCTTTGGATCAAACATGTAGCTGCCGGCGGAGTGGTCCATGGTGTAGTTGTCGGGCGAGCTGCCCGGCACCTTGCTGTAGAACACCTTGAAGTCGGACGCGACCTTCTTCAGTTCTGCCTCATTGGCCGGACGCAGGCCGATGAAGCGCGGATCGAATGCGGGCACGTACTTGGCCAGCAGGTCTTGCGTATCGCGCTCCGGGTCGACGGTGACGAACAGGACCTGGACGCGGTCGGCGTCTTTGCCGAGGGTATCCATCACGGCGCGCAGCTCAGCCAGCGTGGTCGGGCAGACATCGGGGCAATGCGTGTAACCGAAAAACATGACGACGACCTTGCCGCGGAAATCTTCGAGCGTGCGGCGCTTGCCGGTGTGATCGGTCAACGAGAAATCGGTGCCGAAGCTTTTGGATCCGGTGATGTCGAGGTTCTTGAAGGCGGGCTTGTCGCTGCACGCCGCGAGCGCCAGCACGGCGACGGCCAGCATGGCGAACAGCGCGGCGCGGAAGTGTCGGAAAGAGAGCATGGTCATCGTGTTGGAAACAGACCGCCTAGCGTAACGCCAACGGCACATGCCTGCTGGCGCCCCTGTGCGTCACAGCGCCGCGCTTTGCGTGAGCGCCGGCCCGAACTTGAAGTAGTGGTCCACCAGCAGCGCGGCAAACAAAATCGACAGATAGATGATCGAGTAGCGGAAAGTCTTCTGCGCCAGTGCGTCGGAATACTTGCGGTACATGCGCCACGCATACGAGAGGAAGCCGAAGCCCAGCACCAGCGCGGTCACCAGGTAGATGTAGCCGCTCATGCCGTAGACGAACGGCAGGATGGTCGCGGCAATCATGATGAGCGTGTACAGCAGGATGTGCAGTAGCGTGTATTTCTCGCCGTGCGTGATCGGCAGCATCGGCAGGCCCGACTTGGCGTAGTCGGCGCGGCGGTACAGCGCGAGTGCCCAGAAGTGCGGCGGCGTCCAGGTAAAGATGATGAGCACCAGGATCCACGCCTCGGCCGGCACGCTGTTGGCCACGGCCGCCCAGCCCAGCGCCGGAGGCATCGCGCCCGAGAGGCCGCCGATGACAATGTTCTGTGGCGTGGCGGGCTTGAGCAGCAGTGTGTAGATGATCGCGTAGCCGATGAAGGTGGCGAACGTCAGCCACATCGTGAGGTCGTTGGCGAATACGTGCAGCGTCCACATGCCCGCGCCGCCCAGCACCACCGAGAACACCAGGATCTGCCGCGTGCCCAGTTCACCGCTTGCCGACGGGCGCCAGGCCGTGCGGCGCATCATTGCATCGATCTTGCGCTCGACCAGGCAGTTGATGGCGAAAGCAGCGCCGGCGAACAGCCAGATGCCGACCGCGCCGCCGATCAGTACCGACCACGGGACCATGCCCGGCGTGGCCAGGAACATGCCGATCACGGCGCAGAACACGGCGAGCTGCGTGACGCGCGGCTTGGTCAGCGCCGCATACTGCGATGCGGTCGTCCGCCAGCCAGGAAGTTGAGTGGAAGTTGTTGGGGTTGCCACGGTATTCATAAAAAACGGTCAGACGGCATTCAGACGACGGCAGCCGCCACAGGCATCGGCGCCCGCGCCTGCGCGAGCCCGATCAGGTAATGCAGACGCACCATCAGCAACAGCAGCACGGCCGCGCCGCCGTTGTGCGCCACGGCGGCCAGCAGCGGCCACCCCAGCACGATGTTCGAAAGCCCGGTCGCCAATTGCACGGCCAGCACAACGAGCAGCACCGTCGCAACCCGGCCGAGGCCGCCAATGCGACGTGCGCGCGCACTGAGCCACGCCAGGTAGCTCAGCACAACGACTGCAAACACGCGGTGCGTCCAATGGATGGCGACCAGCGCGTCGTGCGAGATGAAATCGCCGCTGGCGGTCTTGCCGAGCTGGCGCCAGAACGTGAAGCCGTGCGCAAAGTCCATCGGCGGAACCCACTGGCCGTTGCACAGCGGAAAATCGGTACAGGCCAGCACAGCGTAGTTCGTGCTGACCCAGCCACCCAGGGCAATCTGCACAACGAGCAGCACGAGCCCGATGGCCGCCGCCATGCGCAACGAGGCGCCGCGCTCATCGACCGCACGCGGCGCGTCGTTCTTGCAGCCGAGCCAGATCAGCGCGGCCAGCAGCGACATGCCGAGCAGCAAGTGCGTCACCACGATGGCCGGCTGCAGCTTGAGCGTGACCGTCCACGCACCAAAGGCGCCTTGCACACACACCAGCGCCAGCACCGCCGTCGCGTACCAGGGAGACTGCTTCAGTTCCTTGCGCTTGACCCACGCCAGCACCACCAGCGTGATGATCAGCACGCCCAACGCAAGCGCGAAGTAGCGGTGCGTCATCTCGATCCACGCTTTCATCCAGGTGACGGGGCCGCTCGGCATGGCGGCCTGTGCAGCATGGATGTCTTCACGGGCGTGGAACGGGTTGGAGGTGCCGTAGCAGCCCGGCCAATCCGGGCAACCGAGGCCTGAATCCGTCAGACGCGTGAAGCTGCCGAACATGATCAAGTCCAGCGTGAGGAAAGCGGTGATCCACACCAGCTTGCGATACTTGTTGCGATCCCCTTTGACCAGCACGTAACAGAGTGGGATCAGCGCGATCAGGATGCCAATGGAAGCAAGTTGCAGCAGCATGGCTTATCCGATGCGCGAATACTTCAAAAGCCGCGTCATATCTGCGCGCACCTTCTTCGGGTCTGGATCTTTCGGGAACTGCATCATCAGGTTGCCGAGCGGATCGACCAGGAAGAGGTGGTCTGTGGGCGGCGTCTTGCCGTCGGCAAGCCAGTTCTTAGGCAGATCGGGCGCGCGCAGGAAGCGCACGGCACCGTAATCGTCGTTGTAAGCCTTGATGAGGCGCGGGTCGATCTCCCCCCGGTCGGTCACTAGCCAGACAGGGACGATGCGGTCGCGGTCCGGGCCCTGGCCGATGCGCAGCTGGCGCATGGTGAACAGCTTGCGCGCGCAGTTGTCGTCGCAAGCGCTGCCATCCACGGACACCATCAGCCATTTGCCCTTGAGGCTGGCAAGCGGCACTTCAGCGCCGTGCTCGTCCTGCACCATCAGGCCGGTCGGCACAGGGCGCTGCGGATCGACCAGCGCGCCATACGCCGCCTTGCCGCCGGCCGGGGTGAAGACGTAATACGCAAGGTACGACGCGATCACCGGAGAGGCGCACACCAGCAGCAGGAACAGCATCATCAAGCGGCCGCGGCGCGTGCGCGCGTCGATGCGCGGGTCTTCGGACGCCCCGAGTGTGCCGGGCGCGCCGGGTGCAGATTCCTGATTCACCATGTGATTCCCAATACATTCAGCTGCGGCACTAGGCCGCAACGCAAGTTCGTATTCAGGCGGGCTCGGAGCGGCCCGCCAAGCGGCGATAACGCCGCACGCTGTAAAAGACCATCAGCCCAAGCACTGCCGCCGCCATCGCAAACCATTGGAACGCGTAGCCGTAATTGCGCTCGGCGCCCAGATCTGCGCGCGGCCAATCGCGCAACAGGCCTTCCTCCACGTCGGACTGCTGCTGCACCACGAACGGTTGGAGCGGCACGCCGATTTCGCGCGAGAAAGCGTCGAGGTCGATATTCTGCCTAAGTCGCTGGCCGACTTCATCCGCGCCGTCCTTGCTGCCCAGACTGAAGACCCGGCTGGCATGCGGCACCGCCATCCCCTCGACCTGCACTTCGCCCGCCGGCGTGGTGTACGGCGCGATGCGCGTGCGGTCCACCGGATCACGCGGCAGCCAGCCTCGATCGACCAACACGGCGCGCCCGCCCGCACCTTCCAGCCTCAGCGGGATGAGCACCTCGAAACCCGGGCGCGATACGTCGTTGGTGACGTGCGGGCGGTTCTCGAGCAGCACCGTGTGCGCCACGTCGAACGTTCCACGCAGCAGCACCGGCCTGTACATTACTGAATCTGCTGTCACGGGCTGCGCTGTGATGCGCTGGGCGGGCGCATTTTCCAGCGCCATGATGCGGGCCTGGCGCTCGATGCGCTCGTGCGCACGCGAAAGCTGCCAACGCCCCAGCGAGCACGTCAGCGCAATCAGCGCCACACCTGCCAACATCGGCACAGGCGCAAACCAGCGTCGCATCGGTACGCGCTCGGTCATTGCGCGGCCTCGGTGAGATAATGCCCGGCAGCCATTTCCAACCCGTCATTGCCCAACCGGCAGCCCTCCATGCGCATCGTCGTTGCCATTGCGTTTCTGCTGATCCTCGGGAGCCTTGCCTCCGCGCTGTTCTTCCTGATGCGCGACAAGGGCCACAGCAACCGGACCGTGCGATCCTTGATGTTCCGCGTCGGTTTCTCGATCGCGCTGTTCATCTTCATCTTCGTCGCGAACCGGCTGGGGTGGATCCACAGCACCGGCATCCGCTTCGGCCAATAGCCCGAGTCAATTCAGTCAGTCCAGAAAAGCGAAAACGCCGCAGCGGTGTCCCGTCTGCGGCATTGTCGTCGCCGGCCATTGGCCAGGTCGGGGAGCGACGCTTCGCCGCCCCCACCCGATGCTGTCTTACAGCCAGTACACCACCACGTACAAGCCGAGCCACACCACGTCCACGAAGTGCCAGTACCACGCAGCGCCTTCAAAAGCGAAGTGATGTTCCGGCGTGAAGTGGCCCTTGATCACACGCCCCAGCACCACCGACAGCATGATGGCGCCCATGGTCACGTGGAAGCCGTGGAAGCCCGTCAGCAAGAAGAACGTTGAACCGTAGATGCCCGAGGTCAGCTTCAGGTTCAGTTCGTGATAGGCGTGGATGTATTCGAACGCCTGGAAGCCCATGAACGTGAAGCCCAGGAGGATCGTCAGCAGCAGGCCCTGGATGACCTGGGCACGCTTGCCTTCACGCAGCGCATGGTGTGCCCACGTGAGAGTCACGCCAGAAGTCAGCAGCAGCGCCGTGTTGATCGTCGGAATCGGCCACGGCCCCATCGTTGTGAAGGGCGCTACCGTGCCGGCCGGTCCGGCGTTCGGCCACAGCGCGTTGAAGTCGGGCCACAGCAGCTTGTTGTTCAGATCGCCCAGCCACGGCATGGCGATCGTTCGGGCATAGAACAGCGCGCCGAAGAACGCCGCGAAGAACATCACTTCCGAGAAGATGAACCAGCTCATCGACCAGCGGAACGAGGCATCCACGCGGTCGCCGTACTTGCCGGTCTCGGATTCAGAGATGGCGTCCGCAAACCACGCGCGCAGCACAAAGAGGAACCACAGCAGGCCGACCAGGAACGTCCACGGGGCCCACGGCTGGGCATTCACCCATGCAGCGGAGCTCAACAGCACGATCAGCAGGCCGAGGCTTGCCGTAATCGGATGCCGCGAGGGCCCGGGCACGAAGTAGTACGGAGCGTTTGCTCGATTCGCACTCATCTCTTTTTCTCCAGCTCTATTTTTTTAAGAATCCACTCGATGTTGCCCGGCCCGTGCTGCAGGGCCGTCTCCTCAACCTTCTGAACCGTCAACCGACAACTGCCCGCACGATCAACAGCAGCACGACGATGAACATGATCGCCGCCAAAATGCCCGCGATAATCACGTGCACCGGATTCAACTGCGCCATGTCACGGTCGTGATCGCGGCCTTTGCGCACCCCGAAGAAGGACCAGAACACCGCCTTCATCGTCTGTGCGAATGATGCGCGCCGCTTGGTCGCTTCCTTCAGGTCGTCCATGTCCTCACGTTCCCTTGTTCGGCATCGCCGGCGCAATGACCGACGGCGCGTGGATTTCAAAGAAAGTGTAGGACAGAGTGATCGTCTTCACGTCCTTGGGAAGATCCGGATCAATCACAAACACCACCGGCATCTCGCGTGACTCGTTGGCCGTCAGCGTCTGCTGCTTGAAACAGAAGCACTCGATCTTCTTGAAGAACTCGGTTGCCTGCTTGGGCGCGTAACTCGGGATGGCCTGGGCCTCGACCGTACGCCCCTCCTTGTTCACCACCTCGTAGACGATCTGGCTGATCTCGCCGGGGTGCACATCCATGCTGTTCTTGACCGGGCGGAAGCGGAACGGCCCCTGGCTGTTCGAATCGAATTCCACCGTGATGGTGCGCGTCTTGTCGACCTGCGAGTTGCGCAGCGCGCCGCCGTCCTCATCACGCGTGTTCAGCACGTTGATGTTCGTGATCTCGCAGATCTTCTTGTACAGCGGCACCATCGCGTAGCCGAAGCCAAACATGATCACGACCACGACGGCCAGCTTGCCGAGCATCGAGCGGTTCAGACCGCGCTCCAGCGCTTTGTCGTTTTGGGTCGGATCCGGCTGCGCCGGTGTGTGGCTCATAGAGGTCTCGCGAAATCTCGGTTCAGCGACCAGCGCGTCGCTTGCCCGGCTAGCCGCCGAACACCACGCGCTTGAAAATCACACCCAGAAAGAAAACCAGCGCGATCGTGCCGAGGATGAATCCCAGGCGACGGTTGGCAGCGCGTTGCTCGGGCGTTGGGCTTTTTTCTGGATTCGACATCGTTGTCCGGAGGATCGCGGAGCTGGCACTCGCCTGCCCCGCGACACCTGCATTACTTCACGTGCGGTGGTTCTTCAAAGGTGTGGAACGGTGCCGGCGACGGCACGGTCCACTCCAGGCCTTCCGCGCCATCCCACGGCTTGTCGGCGGCCTTCTCGCCACCGCGGTACGACGGCAGCACCACGAAGAAGAAGAAATACACCTGCATCAAGCCGAAACCCAGTGCACCGATCGACGCGACGGCGTTGAAATCGGCGAACTGCTGCGGGTAATCCGCATAGCGGCGCGGCATACCGGCCAGGCCCAGGAAGTGCATCGGGAAGAACGTGAGGTTGAAGGTGATCATCGAACCCCAGAAGTGGATCTTGCCGCGTGTCTCGCTGTACATGTAGCCCGACCACTTCGGACCCCAGTAGTAGAAGCCCGCGAACAGCGCGAACAGCGAGCCGGCCACCAGCACGTAGTGGAAGTGCGCCACCACGTAATACGTGTCCTGCAGCTGGATATCGATCGGGGCTACGGCCAGGATCAGGCCCGTGAAGCCGCCCACCGTGAACACGAAAATGAAGCCAATGGCAAACAGCATCGGCGTCTCGAACGTCATCGAGCCGCGCCACATCGTGGCCACCCAGTTGAAGATCTTCACGCCGGTCGGCACCGCGATCAGCATCGTCGCGTACATGAAGAACAGCTGACCAGTGACGGGCATGCCGGTCGTGAACATGTGGTGCGCCCACACGATGAACGACAGGATGGCGATCGACGCCGTGGCGTACACCATCGAGCTGTAGCCGAACAGGGGCTTGCGCGCGAAGGCCGGCACGATCTGGCTGATGATGCCGAACGCCGGCAAGATCATGATGTACACCTCGGGGTGTCCGAAGAACCAGAAGATGTGCTGGTACATCACCGGATCACCGCCGCCTGCTGCGGAGAAGAAGCTCGTGCCGAAGTGGCGGTCGGTCAGCACCATGGTGATCGCCCCCGCCAGCACCGGCATCACGGCGATCAGCAGGTATGCCGTGATGAGCCACGTCCAGCAGAACATGGGCATCTTCATCAGCGTCATGCCGGGCGCGCGCATGTTGAGGATGGTCACGATGATGTTGATCGCGCCCATGATCGACGATGCGCCCATGATGTGGATCGCGAAGATCGCCATGTCCATGCCGGGGCCCATCTGCACCGACAGCGGCGCATAGAGCGTCCAGCCGGCCGCCGTGGCGCCGCCCGGTGCGAAGAACGAGCCCACCAGCAGCAGCGCCGCAGGCGGCAGCAACCAGAAGCTGAAGTTGTTCATCCGCGCGAAGGCCATGTCGGACGCACCCACCTGCAGCGGGATCATCCAGTTCGCAAAGCCCACGAAGGCCGGCATGATGGCGCCGAACACCATGATCAGGCCGTGCAGCGTGGTGAACTGGTTGAACAGCTCCGGATGGAAGAATTGCAGGCCGGGCTGGAACAGCTCAAGGCGGATCAGCAGGGCCAGCGTGCCGCCCGAGAGCAGCATCATGAAAGAGAACAGCAGGTACAGCGTACCGATGTCCTTGTGGTTGGTCGCGAACAGCCAACGGCGCCAGCCGTGCGGATGGTCGTGCGCGTGGTCGTCTCCGTGACCGTGCGCGTGATCTTGCGGGTGCGTAACAGCGGTGCTCATCGAGGAACTCCTAGGTTCGGTTCGTCACGCAGACGATCAATCAGCCAGCGTTGCGGTCTTCGGCCGCATTCGCTTGTTTGGACGCCACCTTACCGGCGGATTCAGTTGCAGCGGTCTTGGCAGCCCCACCTTCGGGCATCTTGCCGCCGCGCGCATCCTTCACTTGCGTCGGCTGCAGCAGGTCACCGGTATGGTTGCCCCAGTTGTTGCGCTCGTAGGTTACGACGGCAGCGATTTCGACATCGTTCAGCGCCGAAGCCCAGGGCGGCATGGCGCCCTTGCCGTGCAGCACGATGCCAACGTGGTCGGCCAGCGGGCCATTGGCGATCTTCGAACCATCGAGCGCCGGGAACGGACCACCACCCTTGCCGTTCGGCTGGTGGCACACCGCGCAGTTGGCGGTGTAGACCTTCTCGCCGCGCGACTTCAGCTCTTCCAGCGTGTAGGTCTTGTTCGGGTCATCGGCCTTCGCGGCCATTTCCTTCTTCTTGCCGTCGACCCACTTGGTGTAGTCGTCCTGCGAGAGCACACGCACGACGATCGGCATGAAGGCGTGTTCCTTGCCGCAAAGCTCAGCGCACTGCCCGCGATAGATGCCCACCTTCTCGGCCTTGAACCATGCGTCGCGCACGAAGCCCGGAATCGCATCCTGCTTCACGCCGAACGCCGGGATCATCCACGAGTGGATCACGTCGTTGGCGGTCGTGACGATGCGCACCTTGCGGTTGACCGGCACGACCAGCTCGTTGTCGACTTCGATCAGGTACGTGTTCGACTTGGGCGCCTGGTTGTTGATCTGGTCGCGCGGCGTGGTGAGCGTGGAGAGGAACGAGATGCCCTCGCCTTCGCCCTTCAGATAGTCGTAACCCCACTTCCACTGGTAGCCGGTGGCTTTGATGGTGAGGTCGGAATTGGTGGTGTCCTTCATTGCGACCACGGCCTTGGTGGCCGGCAGCGCCATCCCGATCACGATCAGGAACGGCACAATGGTCCAGATGATTTCAACCGTGGTGCTTTCGTGGAACGTCGCCGGTTTGTGGCCGACCGACTTACGGTGCTTGAAAATGGAGTAGAACATCACCCCGAACACACCGATGAAGATCACGATACAGATGATCAGCATCATCCAGTGCAGCCAATGGATCTCGGCGGCGATCTTGGTGACCGGTGGCGCGAGATTGAGTTGCCGCACTGCGGGGCCGCCCGGCATGTCTTCCACTGCCAGGGCCGTTTGACTGAGGGCGAGGAGGGAGCCTGCCGCCAGCAAACTTGCCAATGTCTTATTCAACATTTTCATTTTTTATCTACCCAATTGACAGATTCCACTCTGCCCCGGTGCGCGGCTCATGAGACCTGGGTTGGTTGCCCGTGTCCCAAACACCGGGAAAGCTCGTCCGCAAGCTTGCGCCGCCAGACTGACCTGCCAGATCACGCGCCTGCCATCTCCAGCCTGACTTGCACGTAATCGGAGGCGTGGCGGGCATAGTACAGCAATGCCCATCCGAGAATCGCGACCTCCAGCCCCGCATCAGGCGGCACCAGTCACGCGCGTTGCCACGCAGAAAACCAAGCGATCACGATCGGGGAAATGACGACCAAGGGGATGGACCAGCCCAGCTGGCGGGTTGAAAGCGAGCAGTTTCGCTTCATGAGCCAGTTCTTGCGCGGCGCTTCCGAGATGTGGACGCCGCATGCTGGGTGGAGCGCAGTTTCAATGTCGTGCATTGAACCACTCCTGCCTCGGATGCATACCCGAACGGTTCGCCCGTGGCAAAAAACGGGATAGGCCTTTGGGGGACTGCTGCGACAAACTGGCGCATTATATGGCCGCGATTGACCCCGAACAAGGCAAAGCGCCTTTATGCAAGTCCCGGCTTGACAATGCGGAGCCAATGCCGTTCCCGCACTAAAAGCGCTTCAGGCGCGCGGTTTGCGACCGATCTGATCGACGGGGATCATCGCCCTGCCCTGGTCGTCCAGCGCCTGTCGCTGGGGCGGCGCAAGCTTCCAGGCATGGCCGTAAACGATTTCGAAGGTGAGTGGAATCACGCCGACGGGATTGCGCTGCGCATCAAGTGCGTCGAATAGCCGCTGGCGCCAGCGGGGCGTGTGCAGACCGGGGCCGGCGAGGCTGCGGCCGGCTTCGTCCGTCAAGCCGGCCATGCAGCCGAGCAAATGCACATCGGCCAGCAACGCCTGGGGCGTTTCGTAGGTGATGGTGATCTGCTCCATGTCCATGACGGGCGTGGACCAGCGGCTGTGCACCAGCATGTCGCCAATGTCATGCATGTCGACAAAGCGCAGCGTATGGACGCCCTCGTCGATGCCGGCCAGGGCGCTTCGCAGCTCGCGCAAGGTATCGGGACCGAACAAGCTGAACATCAGCAGGCCGCCTTCCGTGGTGATGCGGTGCCATTCCGGGAAGATGGCGTGCGGCGCCGGGTCCCAGTGCAGCGCGAGATTCGACCACAGCAGGTCGAACGATGCGCCGGCAAAGGGCAGCGCTCGGAAGTCCGCCTGGGCGAAATCAAAGACCGGCCGCTTCTTCAGCAGTCTGCCGAGCCATCCGGCGTCGGTGCGCTGCGGGTCGAGTTTCTGCGCCTGGGCCAACATCGCGGACGACCAGTCGACACCGCAGATCTGCGCATCCGGATATTGCGCGCGCAGTACCGCTAGGCCTTGTCCCAGGCCGCAGCCCAAATCCAGCGCGCGCGCAGGGGTGGCCTTGATATAGGAGAGCCGGTCCTGCATGCGACTGCCCACTTCGCGCAGCAAAAAATCCACGTCGGCGAAACGCGCGGCGCGGCGATCGAAGGCGCGCCGTAAGGCGGCAGGGCGAGCAAGGACGGGATCAGACATCGACAAGGCGGGGCGGAACACTGCGGTCGCCAAGTATACCGGCCCACCGTTCGAGGCGCCGTCTGATAGCGCAGAAGCCCCAAATCGGCTTGGATAGCGGCTTTTTGCATGCATAAACACGCGTTATCGGCATGGTTTCGCGCCAGTCTGCGCCACTTGCTTCCGTGCGCCTGCGCACTGTGCGGCGCGGTTCAAGGCGACCTAGTGTGCGGCGGCTGCGCGGCCGATTTAGCCCCGCATCTGTACAGGCGGCGTTGCGTCCAATGTGCCATTGCGCTGGAGTCTCCCCACGTCGGCCAGCATTGCCGCGCCTGCCTGGCCGGCGCGCCCGACTTTGACGCGACCGTCGTCATTGCCGACTACGCCTGGCCGCTCGACCGCCTTGTCACTGGATTGAAATTTCGGGCGCAATTGCCATTGGCAGATTGGCTGGCAGCACAATTAGGCAACGCCATCGCCACGGCTTCGGGGGATTTGCCGGACGTGCTGCTGCCGGTGCCGCTTTCACCCGCCCGGCTGCGCTCGCGCGGTTACAACCAGGCGTGGGAGATTGCCCGCCGGCTGGCGCGCCGATTGGACGTTCCGGCCCACGCCGGGGCTCTGCATCGTGTGCGCGATAACGTCGCGCAAGCCACACTGGATCGTGCGGAGCGGCAGGCCAACCTGCACGGGGCATTTGTTGTAGACGAGCCGGCGCGCATCGCGGGGCGTCACATCGGGGTGGTCGACGATGTGATGACCACGGGTACAACCCTCGCCGAGATCGCCACGCAGCTCAAACGCGCCGGCGCGGTCCGCATCACCAACGTTGTCGCCTTGCGCACGCCCTGATCACGTGCTTGTGCGACATTGTGTCGCGCCGTTTGTGCCAAGCTGTGGCGGGGTGACAACCCTTCCCAATGTGGATAAGCTCGCCGCCGAAATTCCTCCTGCCGCCCGGTCATGTTCAACGTCGTCCTTGTCGAACCCGAAATTCCGCCCAATACGGGCAATGTGATCCGCCTGTGCGCCAATACGGGCGCGCAACTGCATCTGATCGAACCGTTGGGTTTTCCGCTCGAGGATGCCCGCATGCGCCGCGCCGGCCTCGATTACCACGAGTACGCGACGATGCGCGTGCACGCCGATTGGGACGCCTTCCTGCGCGATGCCCAGCCCGATCCCGCGCGCATGTTTGCGCTCACCACGCGCGGCTCGACGCCGTTTGCGAGCATGGCGTTCCAGCCAGGCGACTGGTTTGTCTTCGGGTCGGAAACGCGCGGATTGTCGGAGGAGCGGCGCGAGTGGTTTCCTGCTACGCAGCGGATTCGCCTGCCGATGCGGCCGGACAACCGCAGCCTGAATCTATCGAACACCGTGGCGGTGGTCGTGTTCGAAGCGTGGCGGCAGAACGGATTCGCGGGTGGCGCCTGAGCCGGACGCCACCCTTCATTGGAGCGCGATTAACGCGTCGATTCGGATTTGGCGTCGCGCTGTAGCAGACGTTCCACCGCTTTCGCAGCAGGAAGCCCTTCGAACAGGACTTCGCAGACGGTGAAGGTGATCGGCATGTCCACGCCCTTGGCGCGCGCGAGCGCCGCAACGGCACGCGCACAACGCACGCCTTCGGCGACGTGACCGAGGCTGTGCAGGATGTCGTCGAGCGAGCGGCCCTGCGCAAGCTGCATCCCGACCGTGCGGTTGCGTGACAGATCACCGGTGGCGGTCAGCAGCAGATCGCCCATGCCGGTCAGCCCCATGAAGGTTTCCGGCCGACCGCCGAGCGCCAGACCCAGGCGCGTCATCTCTGCCAGCCCGCGCGTGACCAGTGCGGCACGTGCGTTCAACCCTAGGCCCAACCCGTCTGCCGCACCTGTCGCAATGGCCAGGACGTTTTTGACGGCACCGCCCACTTCCACACCGACGAGGTCGTCGCTGGCGTACACGCGCATCGCGTGATGGTGAAAACCGCGCTGTGTCAGCTTGCACAGTGTCGCACTGGTCGAAGCGACCGTCATGGCGCACGGCAAACCCTGCGCGACCTCCTTGGCGAAACTCGGCCCCGACAGCACACCGACAGCGAGGTCGGTGCGGCCCGACGCCTTCAGCACATCGGCCACGATGGCGTGCGGCAGCGCGCTGGTCTCCGGGTCGAAACCCTTGCATAGCCAGATCAGGTTGCGCACACCGCCGTGCGCGGCAATCGTGCGCGCGAGATCGGCCAGCCCCGCGACGGGTGAGGCAATGACGGCAAGCGCGTCGTCGCCCGCCGCATGGTCGAGCGCGCCCTGCAACTCAGCGGAAAAATGCAACGACGCCTGCAACGCGATGCCTGGCAGATACGGCGCGTTCATGTGCGTGGCGGCCATTTGCGAGACCAGGCTCGCGTCACGCCCCCACAGCACGACGTCGTGCGATTGCGCGGCGTGGCTGGCGAGGGCAGTGCCCCAGGCACCGGCACCCAAAACAGAAATTCGCATGCGCGTGTTCAACATCGGTCAGGCAAAGGTCGAGCAACAGGTGGGGCAAAAAAAGCCCGCGCAAGCGTGCGGCTGGCGCGGGCCTTTGGCGCAGTGCGCCTCGTACTTAGTGGGTGGCCTTCGAGCCGTCCGGCATCACCAGACCAGCGCCGCCGGCTTGGCCTTGCTGCTCCATGGCAGCGGCCAGGCGTTGTTCGTACAGCGCCTGGAAGTTGATCTCGGCCAGGTGGATCGGCTGGAAGCCGGCGCGGCCGATGGTGTCAGCAATGTTCGAGCGCAGGTACGGGTACACGATGGTCGGGCAGGCGATGCCCAGCAGCGGGTCCATCTGCTCGGCCGGCACGTTGCGGATATCGAAGATGCCCGCTTGCTTCGCTTCCACCAGGAACGCGACCTTCTCTTGCACCTTGGTCGTCACCGTACCGATGACGGTCACTTCAAACACACCTTCCGCCAGCTGCGAAGCGCCGACGTCCACCTGCACTTCGACAGTCGGCTGTTCCTGCTCGAGGAAGATGTGCGGCGAGTTCGGTTGTTCCAGCGACAGGTCCTTCAGATAGACGCGCTGGATGTTGAAGAACGGCTGGCCATCCTGGCCCGGTTGCTGCTGTTGCTGGTCGCTCATGACTCGCCTTCAAATGGGATGTGGTCAGTGCTTGGCGGAAGCGTCCGCCGCGCAAGACGCGTATGGTACATGACCAGATGGTGCCCGCTATGAGAGCCGGCCTGAAAGTACAACGCCCGGTCTAAGCCGGGCATTTCTGTGTGGTGCGCAGGCCGCCGAATCAAGCAGCCAGCAACGGAACCAAGCCACCTTCGCGGTCGAGCGCAGATAGATCGTCGAAGCCGCCGATGTGGCGCTCGTCGATATAAATCTGCGGAACCGTGCGGCGGTTCGTGCGCGTCATCATCTCTTCGCGCTTGCCGGGTTCGCGGTCAATCAGGATCTTCTCGATCTGCTCGACACCGCGCTGCTTCAGGAGTCGTTCCGCTGCCACGCAATAGGGACAGACGGTGGTGCTGTACATGACCACGTGCGCCATAACTTCAACCTCGTTTCTTTATTTCACAACCGGAAGGCCCGCTTGTTGCCAGGCGGCCAAACCGCCTTCGAGCGAATACACCTCACTGTAACCGGCCTGCTTCAGGACTGCTTGGGCCCGCCCGGCGCGCTGGCCGGTCTGGCATACGAGGATGATGGGGGTCTCTTTGTTCTTTGCAAGGCTCGGAGCCTTCCCTTCCAGCTCGCCGAGCGGCGCATGCTTCGCTTGCGGCAGATGGCCCGCAGCGTATTCGCCGCTTTCCCGCACATCCACCACCACGGCGTTGCGGCGGTTGATGAGCTGGGTGGCCACTGGGGCACTCACCTTGGCGCCACCGCCGCCCGCGATGCGGCGCTGGATGGGCGCCCAAAGCAACAGCAGACCCGAAACAATGGCGACAGCAAGCAGTGCGAGGTTGTTGTAATCGGCGAAGAACTTCACGGTATCGGTTTCCTGGGATGAGTCGGGCGAGTCTAATGGGCGAACATCAGCCGAACGGTTCGGGGGCCCAAAGTCCGCGGCATTATAAAATAGCGCGCTTCGGCGGCCGCACGATGACGTACGACACGTCGCCAGCAGGCCGCGCGCAGGTTTTCTCACTTCTCATCATGGCAGTCATGCATAAGCTCGTCCTCATCCGCCACGGCGAATCGACGTGGAATCTGGAGAATCGCTTCACCGGCTGGGTCGACGTCGACCTGACCGACACGGGCGTCGCCCAGGCCCGCCAAGGCGGCAAACTGCTGCGCGAAGCCGGCTTCACCTTCGATCTGGCCTACACCTCGGTGCTCAAGCGTGCGATCCGCACGCTCTGGCATGTGCAGGATGAAATGGACCTGATGTGGATCCCGACCCGCAACGAATGGCGGCTGAACGAGCGCCACTACGGCGCGCTGTCGGGCCTGAACAAGGCCGAAACCGCCGCGCAATATGGCGACGAGCAAGTCCTCGTCTGGCGCCGCAGCTACGACACGCCGCCGCCCGCACTGGAGCCCGGCGCCGACAACGACGCTTTCGGCAACCCGCGTTACGCGGGACTCACGCGCGAGCAGGTACCCCTGACCGAATGCCTGAAGGACACGGTCGCACGCGTCATGCCGCTGTGGGAAGAATCGATTGCACCAGCCATCAAGAGCGGCAAGCGCGTGGTGATCGCCGCGCACGGCAACAGCATCCGCGCGCTGGTGAAATACCTGGACGGCATTTCCGATGCGGACATCGTCGGCCTGAACATTCCCAACGGCACGCCGCTTGTGTATGAGCTGGACGCCAACCTCAAGCCGATCCGCCATTACTACCTGGGCGACCAGGAAGCGATTGCCGCGTCGCTCGCGGCGGTGGCCAGCCAAGGCAAGTCGAAATAAACCGTAACGAGCGCTGCGGCACTCCAACGCCTTTATACTGTCGAAGCCTGTAGCCCGGGATGTGCGCGAGCCGTCCCGGGCCATGTTTATCTACTGTTCCCACGTCCACGCTCGACACATGCGAACTTCGCTCAAGAACATCAGCTTGATCGCCATCGGCCTCGTCACCGGGGTGCTTGCGACGCTCCAGCTCTCCGCCACTGCGCAAAACGCGACGGTCGGGCCGCTTCCGCTGGAGAAACTCAGGCTCATGGCGGACATCTTTGGCCAGATCAAGCGTGAATATGTCGAGCCGGTGGACGACGACAAGCTGCTGACCGAAGCCATCAAGGGTATGGTCGCCAGCCTCGACCCGCATTCGGCCTACCTCGACAAGAAGGATTTCCAGGAACTCCAGGAAGGCACCCAGGGCCGCTTCGCCGGTCTGGGCATCGAGATCTCGCAGGAAGAAGGCCTGGTCAAGGTCATCAATCCGATTGAAGACACCCCAGCCTTCCGCGCTGGCGTGCAGCCGGGCGACCTGATCACCCGTATCGACGACAAACCCGTGCGCGGCATGCCGCTGGAGCAAGCCGTCAAGCGCATGCGCGGCGCGCCGGGAACCAAGGTCACGCTCACGATCTACCGCAAGAAGGAAGAGCGCACGTTCCCGCTGACCATCACCCGCGCCGAGATCCAGGTGCAGTCGGTCAAGGCCAAGATGCTGGACAACGGCATCGCCTGGATCCGCATCACCAGCTTCCAGGAACGCACCGTGCCGGACCTGGCCAAGAAGCTCAACGACCTGGCCAAGCAGGACGCCCACCTCAAGGGCCTGATCCTGGATCTGCGCAACAACGGCGGCGGCGTGCTGCAAGCTGCCGTTGGCGTGTCGGCCGCGTTCCTGCCGCCGGACGTGACGGTGGTGTCGACCAACGGCCAGGTGCCGGATGCCAAGCGCACGTACAAGGCGACCTTCGCCAACTACCGCTTGAGCAATCTCGATTCCGATCCGCTTACCGGCCTGGACCCCGAATTCAAGACCGTGCCGATCATTGTGCTGACCAACGCCTACACGGCTTCGGCCTCGGAAATCGTGGCGGGTGCGCTGCAGGATCATCACCGCGCCAAGACGATGGGCAAGACCACGTTCGGCAAGGGCTCGGTGCAGACGGTGCGTCCGCTGTCGAACGACACCGGCATCAAGCTGACCATTGCGTACTACTACACGCCGTCGGGCAAGTCGATCCAGGCCAAGGGCATCCGCCCGGATATCCCGGTTGACCAAAACCCGGACGGCGACCCGGACGATGCGCTGATCACGCGCGAAATCGACACCGAACGCCACCTGCACAACAAGCAGGAATCGGAAGAAGCCGAGATGACCGAGCGCGAAAAGCGCCGCGTTGAAGAGCTGCGTCGCCTGGAAGAGGAAAACGCCAAGAAGACGCCCGAGCAGCGCGAGAAGGAACGCAACAAGAAGCCGATCGAGTTCGGTTCTGCCGAAGACTTCATGCTGCAGCAGGCCATCGCCGACCTGAAGGGTCAGCCGGTCAAGCGCTCGAAGTCGGTGCTGGAAGCCGCGGCGGCCGCGGTGCCAGACAAGGCGGTGAAGTCGCCGGCGACCAAGGAATCGAGCGCCCGGGCCAAGCTGCCCAAGGGCAAGGCTGCGCCGGCTTCCGAGCCGACCGCACCGAAGCCCAATGTTCCTGCGAGCGGCGTGCAGCCTGCCCCGGAACCGACCGGCGCCCGTTAAGACACCGGCCGATAAACACTGGCAAACTTACGAGGCCGTGCACTGCACGGCCTTTTTTCATTGCTCCGCCATGAACGACGATCAACTGCTGCGGTACTCGCGCCATATCCTGCTCGACGAAATCGGCATCGAGGGGCAGACGCGCCTGCTTGAGAGCCATGTACTCGTCATCGGTGCGGGCGGGCTTGGTGCCGCCGCCCTGCCCTACCTGGCTGCGGCCGGCGTGGGCACGCTCACCATCGTCGACGACGACACGGTGGACTTGACGAATCTGCAGCGCCAGATCATCCACACAACGGAATCGGTCGGACAACCGAAGGTGGCATCGGCCCAGGCGGCCATCGCACGACTGAATCCGGACGTGCGCGTGAATGCGTTACAGCGCCGGCTCGATGCCGACGCCATTGGCGCGCTGCTTCAAGGCGTGAGCGTGGTGCTGGACTGCTCGGATAACTTCGACACCCGCCAGGCCATCAACCTTGCCTGTGTGCGCGCGGGGCTGCCGCTGGTGTCGGGCGCGGCGATCCGCTTTGACGGACAGATCAGCGTATTCGACAGCCGCACCGGCGGCCCCTGCTACGCCTGTCTGTTCCCGCCTGACGAGCCCGCGCCCGAGGTGGCATGCGCAACGATGGGCGTGTTTTCGCCACTGGTAGGCATGGTCGGTACGGTGCAGGCCACCGAGGCACTGAAGCTGATTGTCGGGATCGGCCATTCGCTTGCCGGTCGCCTTCTGATGCTCGACGGTTTAACGATGGAATGGACGACGATGCGCATCGCTCGACAGCCGTCCTGTCCGGTCTGCGGGGGCAAGCACTGACGTGCCGGTACACGCACGACAAAAAAGGAGGCCGAGGCCTCCTTCTTTTTTGCGACTGACGAGCCTTATTCGCCCTCAGGCTCCATCTGCGATTGCAGGTAGTTCTGAATGCCGACCTTGTCGATCAGCTCAAGCTGCGTTTCCAACCAGTCGATGTGCTCTTCGGTGTCGTCCAGGATGTCGACCAGGATTTCGCGACTGACGTAATCCTTGACCGATTCACAGTAGGCGATGCCCTCGACCACGGTGCCGTGTGCGGCGCGCTCGAGCTTCAGATCGCACTCAATGATCTCTTTCGTATCTTGGCCGATGAAGATCTTGCCGAGGTCCTGCAGGTTGGGCAGGCCGTCGAGCATCAGGATGCGCTCGATCAGGCGATCGGCATGCTTCATCTCGCCGATCGACTCCTTGTATTCGTGGTCCCCGATGCGCTTGAGCCCCCAGTGGCCGTACATGCGCGCGTGGAGGAAATACTGGTTGATGGCGGTCAGCTCGTTCTTGAGCTGGGCGTTCAGATATTGGATGACCTTCTTATCGCCTTTCATTCTTGGGGCTCCAGCAAAGTGCAACTGCGGTGATGGACGCACACACGCGTCCGTTCAAGGCGAGCCCTGTGCCTGACCAGAAAGCAACAAATGCCACCGAGGCTCAGCGCCTGGGCGGCAATTCGCGGCGACAGAAAAAAAAGGGGAAATCAGGCAGCCAATGCACCAGCCACGATGGCCTGATCATTGGCGACGGGCTCGTCGCGACGTTCGATTATGGCATGCGTGCTGGCACGGCCCAAGGTCTGGTCGACAGGGATGCAGCTCACCGCCTCGGCGAGTACCTGCTTGGCGCAGTCCCGGCATTGTCCGCAGCACGTACCCACGCCGAGCGTTTCGGCGAGTTCATCCATCGACGCCACGCCCAGACGGGCGGCGCCATGGATTTCACGGTCGGTGACTTGGTTGCAGATACAGACGTACACGGGCTTCCTCCGCAGCGCTCGAAACGCGCTGTCAACCCAGAATAACAGAGAATCGAAATGAGAACAATTCTTGTTCGACCCCATTCCGCGGGGAGGGTCATGCAAGTGCACGCGAGCTGTCTTTGCTAAGAAAGACGTGCAATTTCAATCACTTAGAGAGGGTCTTTAACCTAGGTAAGCCGATGCGCGGGTGCGACACTGGGTGCGCCCGACGCTGAGAACGAACGCAGGTCAGGCCCGCGCCAGCGCGCCGAGCGCCTCTTCGATTTCGGCCGGCTCGCAGGCGTGCAGCAGGCGGTCGGCCTCGCGCATCAAGCGCGGGCGGTCTGAGCGCAAGATCTGCTGCTTGACGCTCAGCAACTGCGACGGATGCATGGAAAACTCGGTGAGGCCCATGCCGAGCAGCAGGCGCGTCATGGAAGCATCGCCCGCCATCTCGCCGCACACGGAAACGGGCTTACCCGCCTGATGCGCTTCGCGGATGGTGCGCGCGATCAATTGCAGCACCGCCGGGTGCAGCGGGTCGTACAGATGCGCGACGGCGTTGTCGGCACGGTCGATGGCGAGCGTGTATTGGATCAGGTCGTTCGTGCCGATCGAGAGAAAATCCATGCGGCGCAGGAACACCGGCAGGATCAGCACGGCGGCCGGAATCTCGATCATGGCGCCTACTTTGATGCCCGGATCGTAGGCCAAGCCGTCGGCGTCGAGCGAAGCCTTGGCGCGTGCCAGCAATTCCAGCGTTTGGTCGATTTCGCGGGCGTGCGCAAGCATCGGCACGAGAATCTTGATGGGCCCGAACGCCGATGCCCGCAATAGCGCGCGCAGCTGCGTCAGGAACATGGCCGGCTCCGAGAGCGACCAGCGGATCGCCCGCAAACCCAGCGCCGGATTGGGCGCGGTCTCGAACACGTCGTCGCGGATGTCCAGCGGCTTGTCGGCACCAATGTCGATGGTGCGGATCGTGACGGGCAGGCCCATCATCGACTCGACGGCGGTACGGTACGCACGGAACTGCTCTTCCTCATCGGGCAGCGCGCCGCGACGGTTCATGAAGAGGAATTCGGAGCGGAACAGGCCCACGCCCACGGCGCCGGCTTTGACAGCGGCTGCCGCATCTTCGGGCATCTCGATGTTGGCCTGCAGGTCGATCTGGGTACCGTCGAGCGTGACGGTGGGCGTATGACGCAGGCGCTCCAGGCGCTTCTTCTGCAGCTCGCCTTCGCTGCGGCGATGCCGGTATTCCTCCAGGATGGACGTGCTCGGATCGACGATGACGATGCCGTTGTCGCCGTCAATGACGACGATGTCGTCCTGACGAATCAGCGTACTCGCGTTATGCACACCTACCGCCGCCGGAATGTCGAGGCTACGCGCCACGATGGCGGTGTGCGAGGTGCGGCCGCCCAGGTCGGTGACGAAGCCGGCGAAGGTCTGGCCGCGGAACTGCAGCATGTCGGCCGGCGCAATATCGTGTGCGACAACGATCATGCCGGCATCCGGATCGCAGCCGACCGCGACCGGCGCGGGTGCCAGCGCGGGCGCGCCAGCCAGCACCTTCAGAATGCGCTCGACCACTTGCTCGATGTCAGCCTTGCGCTCGCGCAGGTATTCGTCTTCGATTTCACCGAACTGGCGGATCAGCTCTTCAAGCTGCGTGGTGAGCGCCCACTCTGCGTTGTACCGCCGCTGGCGAATCAAAGTCTCGGGCACCTGCGAGAGCAACGCGTCATCCAGAATCATCGCGTGCACGTCGAGGAAGGCGCCCATCTCTTCGGGCACATCGCTCGGGAGGTCGCGCTTGAGTGCGGCCAGTTCGGAGCGCACGGTGGCGCGGGCACTGCGCAAGCGCTCGACCTCGGCGTCAAGCTTGTCTTCGTCGACCAGGTAGTGCGACACATCGAGCGCCGCGCGCGCCAGCATGTGGGCGCGGCCGATAGAGATGCCGCGCGAGACCGGAATACCGTGCAGGGTAAAAGGCATAGACGCTGGCCGGAGCGGGCGTTGAAGTGGAGTGCGGCGGGCGCTTTATTCGCCTTCGCCGAAGCGATCGTTGATGAGCGCGACCAAGCCATCCATGGCGTCGTGCTCGTCAGGGCCGTCGATCTCCAGCGTGACGGTTGAGCCGATGCCCGCGGCAAGCATCATCACGCCCATGATGCTCTTGGCGTCGACCTGACGACCGTTGCGCGACATCTTGATCTGGCTGTCGAACTTGCTGGCGAGCTGCGTAAGTTTGGCGGAAGCGCGGGCGTGCAGCCCGAGCTTATTGATGATGGTGATATCCCTCTGCAGCATATTTGTCCGGATGGTTGGCAACCTGGTTCTGAACGGCTGTCGAGCCGACCTGCAGTACGCCTTGCGCGCCGCCGGCCAGGGCCTTGGCGGCAAGTTGTTCGAGTTTTTCGGAGCGATAGCAGATGGCGCGCACAAGCATCGGCAGGTTCACGCCGGCCAGCACGCGCACGCGGCCCGGATCAGCCAGGCGCGAGGCGATATTGGCGGGCGTGGCCCCGAAGATGTCGGTCAGCACCAGCGCGCCGTTGGCTTCAATGAGTTCGGCGAGCTTGTCGCGCGCCTGGGCCAGCACGGCAGCCGGCTCGGCATCGGGCAGGACATCGATTGCGCCCAGCCCTTCAGGCTGTCCGCAATAGACGTGTGCAGCGCAATCGCGCAGTGCGCTGGCCAGCGGCGCATGAGCGATGATCAGAATCCCTGCCATGATTGAAAAGCGAATCGGAGTAACGCCGATTGTATCAGGGCCATTTGGCGGGATTGCCGGCCCGCGCACCGAATCTCCCCCTTGTGGAGGACCCTCGGCGGTGGGGCGCGCCGCCATGTCAGGCCGGCTTGCGGCCCATCCCGGTCGTCTTGCCTGCGGCGCGCTCGAGCGCGTCGATGAACATTCCCGCCACGTTGAAGCCCGTCTGCTGGGTGATTTCCTGGAAACAGGTCGGACTGGTGACGTTGACCTCGGTCAGGTAATCACCAATGACATCCAGGCCGACGAGCAGCAGACCACGCTGCCACAGCACGGGCGCAAGTGCGTGTGCGATCACCTGATCGCGCTCAGACAGCGGCTGGGCCCTGCCCGTACCGCCCGCCGCCAGATTGCCGCGGACCTCGCCCGCCATCGGCACCCGCGCCAGCGAATGCGGCACCGGCGACCCGCCGATCAGGAGAATGCGTTTGTCGCCCTCGCGAATCGCCGGAATGTACTGTTGCGCCATGATCGTGCGCGCGCCGTTGTCGGTCAGCGACTCGATCACCGCCCCGAGGTTCAGACCATCCGGTCCCACGCGGAAGATACCCGCGCCGCCCATGCCGTCGAGCGGCTTGAAGATGACGTCGCCCTGCTCAGCGTGGAATTCGCGCAGACGCTTGGCATCGCGGGACACGATGGTCGGCACGGTGAACTCGCGGAACTGCGCGATGGCGAGCTTCTCCGAATGGTCACGAATCGCCTGCGGCTTGTTGAACACGCGCGCGCCCTGCCGCTCGGCAATCTCCAGCAGCCACGTGCTGGTGACGTACTCCATGTCGAATGGGGGGTCCTTGCGCATCAGCACGGCGTCAAAGCCGGTGAGCGGCAGCAGGCGCGCATCGCCGGCGCGGTACCAGTCGTCCTCGTCGCCGGTCAGTGCGATCGGCGTGGCAACGGTTTCGACCACGTTGTTCGCCAACGTGAGCTGCGACTGCAGGCACGTGTAGATGGCATAGCCGCGCGCCGCCGCCTCACGCATCATCGCGAAGGTGGAATCCTTGTAGGTCTTGAACGTCGACAGCGGATCGACGATGAACAGGATGCGCATGGCGGTTCCTTCTGCAGCGGGGATACGGCCGATCAGATCAGCGGGTTCGGGTCGGTCTTCTCAAGCTCGAGCGATGCAGCCAACAGCGCCAAGCGCGCCACGACGCCGTACATATAGAAGCGGTTCGGCTCGCCGGCGCCCGGCTTGGCATGGCTGTCCGGCAGCGAATTCGACGCAAACGGCAGCGGCACGAAATGCATGCCTGGCGCATTGAGATTCTCGTCCACGCCGCGGCCCGTGTGAACCCGGTAGAAACCACCCACCACATAGCGGTCGATCATGTATACGACGGGCTCGGCCACAGCTTCGTTGATCTTCTCGAAGGTGTGCACGCCTTCCTGCACGATCACTTCGGAGACCTCCAGGCCCTCCTTGACCACGCTCATCTTGTTGCGCTCCTTCCGGTTGAGGCCCTTGACCTCGGACGGATCGCGCACGGTCATCACGCCCATGCCATAGGTGCCGGCGTCGGCCTTGACCACCACGTAGGGGGTCTCGGTCACGCCGTATTCCTTGTACTTCTTGGCGGTTTTCTTCAGCACCGTCTCGACCGCGTGGGCGAGTTCTTCCTCGCCGGCGCGCTCATGGAAGTCCAGTCCGCTGCATTTGGTGAAGTACGGGTTGACCATCCACGGGTCGATGTCGATCAGCTTGGCAAACTTCTTGGCCACTTCGTCATAGGCGGCAAAGTGGTTGGTCTTGCGGCGCTGCGACCAGCCGGCATGGAGTGGCGGCAGCAGATATTGCTCGTTGATGTTCTCGAGGATGGGCGGCACGCCGGCTGACAGATCGTTGTTCAGCAGGATAGAGCACGGATCGAAGTCTTCCATGCCCAAGCGACGGCCCTTGGTGCCGATGCGCTTGATCGGTTCGACCACCAGGCGCTGTCCATCAGGCAGATCGATCGGGGTCGGCTCGGTGATGTCTTCGGAAAGCGATCCGAGACGCACATTCAGCCCCGCTTGGCGCATGATCTGCGATAGGCGCGCCACGTTCTGCAGATAGAACATGTTGCGCGTGTGGCGCTCCGGGATCAGCAGGAGGTTCTTGGCATCCGGGCAGATCTTCTCGATAGCGGCCATGGCGGCCTGCACGGCCAGGGGCAGCATCTCAGGCGCGAGGTTGTTGAAGCCACCCGGGAACAGGTTCGTGTCGACCGGCGCCAGCTTGAAGCCGGCGTTGCGCAAATCGACGGAACAGTAGAACGGCGGCGTGTGTTCCTGCCACTCGAGGCGGAACCAGCGTTCGATGGCGGGCGTGGCGTCAAGAATCTTCTGTTCGAGCTCCAGCAGCGGCCCGTTCAGCGCGGTGATCAAGTGCGGAACCATACCCTTCCTATTGATGTAATTTATCGCCCGTTCCGATTGTAGAGGAACAGGCAATAGCTTGCAGACGATAGCGGACTATCGATATGCGGTTAGGAGAGAGGATTCGCAAGAGGCAAAGTGCGGCAGTGCAGCAGGCCACACAAAGATAGCGGACAAAAAAAAGCGCGGGGCTGCCGCGCTTGGGGAATAGCCTGACAGATACGGGGAGCGTTCTGCAGGTGGAGGAAACCACGTCTGCAATGTAAGCGCCCGCATAACGAGAGGCAATTGAAGGTTTTTTACATCGGACTTAAGGACGTCCGGCTCAGG
>NZ_JASATD010000041.1:0-31079 GCF_038440115.1 Ralstonia sp. OTU4908
GCACGGCCGCAAGCTCATCCGCCTGGGCCTGCACCGTCGCGCGCAACGTATCCCGTTCTGCTTCCGCCCGCGTGTGGTCGGTGCGCGCTTGGTTCAGCGCCGCCACTGTTTGCTCGCCGCGTGCTTCCAGTTCGCGGACGCGCTTGGTTGCCGCTCCAACTTCCGCAACCAGCCGTGCGCCGTCCTTGTTCAACAGCGTGATTTCGCCCTGCTTGACGATCACCGCCTGGTTGGCCTGCCGGATTTCCGCCTGCAGTTGTTGGACCTGTTGCTCATGCCGCCGCGTGTCCTGATCGCGCTGCTCCTTGCTGGCGTTGCGGAAGTGTTCCAGCGCCTGGTGCGCGTGCTGCAGCTTCTCCTCCAGTGAGCGCCGGAAGCCTTCTTGCTCGGCTTGCCGTTCAGTGAGGTCCCGGACCTGCTGCGCCAGCCGTTCGGCCTCCAGGGCATGCTGCTGCAGCGCCGCTTGCGTGTCGCTGAGCGCAGCCCGCACGTTGGTAATGGTGGCGTGAGCCTGCGCCAGCTCGGCGCGAAGCACGGCGAGGTCCGCCGACAGCCTGTCTGCTTCTGCCCGGACTTGCTGGCGTTGTGCCGTGGCAGCCGTAACCTGCTGGTCAACCACCGCCTGCGCTTCTTCATGCAGGCGCGCCGCCAATCTGCCGACCAGGTCGAGGATGGCGTCGGAGGTCGTGCCAGCCCGCTTGAGCGCTACGCCTTCCTCTTCTTCCAGTTCCTTCAGATAGCGGTGGATGGTCGTTTTCGAGCCCGTGTTGCCCAACGCGATACGTATCGCATCGATCGACGGGTGCTGCCCCTGGGCGAGCAGCGAATCGCGGGCACGCTTGATGTCAATACGACTGAGTCCGGCACGGGCCATGGCGTTAGTATTTGATACCGTATTACGTACTATGTATATACGTACCAAATCGATGCGTCAAGGTGGCTCCTCGGAGGCGGTTCCTCACACGTGATAATGGCGGATTATCACGTGTGATGCGATGTGAAGGTCACTCCGGCGCTCGCTCACAGTACAAATGATCCAGCGTCCTATTCTTTGGGCGACAGTGGGCGAACCACTCGAGTCATCGACGCGGAATCCGATTTGTTGGTGAATGATGCGCGCGCCCGCTTTTCGTGAAACTGCACTGTGCATGGCCATCGCACCGCTCAGGGCAGCAAAGTTGCACCGCCACGGGATATTGCGTCTGAATGGGCACCGCGCTCGCAGGGGCCGGGAAAGACAGGGCGATGTCAGCGGATAATGTCCCGGTGCGGACTGTTCTGCCCTGATTCCGGGGCAGCTGTATTTTCACAGAATTGCAACATTCTTGACTTAGCGTGTTCCCCGGCACACGGGTACTAACCCATTGTGGTGACAGATTTTTGACACAATCCGTATCGGTGTGCCCCCAATGCTAGTGGGTCGTAACGACTGAATCGGGTGGACGAGTGGCCTAACTTGACTGCATCAGGATGGCATGAAACGGGGGGGAAGATGGTCGCAGTGCTCAGTCCTGGGCCAGGAGGGACCAGGACGCGTGCGCCTTAGGGGCTACCAGCGCAGGGCAGTCGCACTAAGCAGCCTCGGTAGCCGATCAGTGGCGTCTTCTAGGCTTCGGAACGAGAAAATGCTGACACTACCGGCGAGCTCAATCCTGCGCCAGCGCATCGATAATTGGGCAAGTCGCATGGCCGTCACCTGCCTCGCACTGCCGTACCAGTCCGGTCAACACTTGGCGCATCGCGGCTAGGTCGGCCATCTTCCGGTCGATCAAGTCCAGTTTGCGCGCAGCCAGTGCATGCGTTTCGCCACACGCAGACGCTGCATCGAGCAACAGCAAGGTGCCCACCTCGTCCAGCGTGAACCCCAGCGCCTGAGCTCGTTTGACGAAGCGCACGCGCCTGATTTGTTCCGAGGCGTAGCGCCGATGGCCGCCTAGGGGTTTTGACGGCTCATCCAGCAGGCCGCGCCGTTGGTAATAGCGGATCGTCTCCACATTCACGCCGGCGGCTTCCGCCAGCCTGCCGATGGTCAGGTCTGTAGCCATCACTTTCTCCTTGATTCCGTACCTAAGTACGGAATCTAGACTAACACTTGAGCAAACAGGTTCAAGGAGTCGGGCATGCAGTTCTCCGGGAAAGGCCCGCTGGTTGCGGGCGTCCTGGCCGCCATCGGCGCATCGGTGTGCTGTGTCGGCCCGCTGGTGTTGCTCGCGCTCGGTATCGGCGGCTCATGGGTGAGCAGCCTGACGGCTATGGATCCGTACCGCCCCGTGTTTATCGGCCTGACGTTGCTGTTTCTCGGGCTGGCCTTCCGCAAGCTCTACTTGGTGCCGCGAGCCTGCACACCGGGTACGGCCTGCGCTGAGCCACGCACACTTGAGCGGCAGCGGCTGGTGTTCTGGGTCGTCGCCGCCTTGCTGCTCGGCCTGTTGGCCGTGCCGTGGCTAGCCCCGCTGTTCTACTGATTGGAGACACTCATGCGCAAACTGTTGCTGGCCATATGCGCAGCCTTGCCTCTCACAGCACTGGCCGCTGCGCCGAAAACCGTGACTCTCGACGTGCAAAACATGACGTGCGAGTTGTGCCCCATCACGGTCAAGAAATCGCTGCAAAAGGTGCCCGGAGTGAGCGCTGTAAAGGTCGACTTCGGCAGGAAAACGGCCACCGTTACCTATGACGCTGACACGACCCAACCGGCAGCATTGACCCGCGCGACGACGAACGCAGGCTATCCGTCCACCCTGCAGAAGTGACCCCGTCATGAGTGCAGTCACCCTCGAATCCGTGCTGACGTGCCCGCACTGCGGCTTTGCTAAGCAGGAAACCATGCCCACGGACGCTTGCCTGTTCTACTACGAATGCCTGCACTGCAAAACGCTGTTGCGGCCCAAGCCAGGGGACTGCTGCGTGTTCTGTTCGTTCGGCTCGGTGCCTTGCCCGCCTGTCCAACTGCAACGGGGATGCTGCGGCTGACCTGGTCCCAAACGAACGAGGGCGAACCATCCGCGGCACTAAGCTTACGGAGCGGCGAGCCAGCGCTTGCGTAGCCAAGCACCGATAGACAAGGCGCCGGCGCCGCGGCAAAGCAGCACCAGTGGAGCGGCCCCCTGAATCGCTGGACACAGTCACCCACTTAAACTACGGGTACGTAGAATGGGCCATCGTCGATATCTGGTCGCGCGCGACTCCTACCAGGCCCCACTTTGCTGCCCGGTCCAAGCAAGATTGGCATCCCGCAACGGGATGCAATGGCACAATGCGCGTGTGTTTGCGCGTTCGGGAGCTCATTGTGCGGGTACTCGTGATCGAAGACGACGTCAGCATCGCGACCAATCTCTACGACTACCTTGAGAGCGCCGGTTACGAGGTTGATACTGCGTCGAGCGGCCCAGCAGGCCTGCAACTGGCGCTATCCCAATCGTGGGATGCCATTCTGCTTGACCTGGCGCTACCGGGCATGGATGGTCTGACGCTGTGCCGCAGGCTGCGCGAGGAAGCGCGCCGCGATACACCCGTCCTGATGCTGACCGCCAAAGACACGCTGGATGACAAGCTCACTGGATTCAGGCACGGTGCCGACGATTACCTGGTCAAGCCGTTCTCGCTCAAGGAGGTCGGCGCGCGGTTGGCCGCCCTAATCAAGCGCTATAAGAGACAGGTTACGCAAACGGTCCTATGCTGTGCGGACGTGCGGCTTGACCTGACGACACTTTCCGTCGAACGTGGCGTTCGCCCTATAAAGCTGCCGCCCAAGTGCCTGCTGTTATTGCGCATCCTGATGCAATCCCCGAACCGCGTGTTCAGCCGCGTCGAACTCGAAACGCAGATATGGGGCGAGGAGCTTGGCGACAGCGACACTCTTCGTGCACACGTCTATACGCTGCGCCGCGCTCTGACCACTCACGGCGAAGTGAATCTCATCGAGACCGTGCATGGTCTTGGCTACCGGCTGAATGTGGGCGATACCGATGCGAAGTAGCCTGCGTTTCAAGGTCGCGCTCGCCTTCTCAGCGCTGACGATCCTCCTGCTGGTCGCTCAGGCGCTGGGCGTGAAAGCGCTTGCCGAAGCGCAGGAAGAGAAACTGATCGCGGCGCTGATCCACGATGACATCGCGAACCTGCTGCAGTCGTACCAGAGCGATCCGGCTCTGCTGCCGCAGTTTGACGCGAGGATGAATGGTTATGTGTCGACCGCGGGTCGGGCGACGGTCACGTTGCCCGCAACGGTCAAGGAGCTTTCCGCAGGCACTCACGAGATCATCGTCAATGACGAGGAGATCCACGTCGTTGTTGTCCCGCTTGGCAATACACGGCTGTACCGGATCTACGACTTTGGCGCCTATGAGCAGCGATTCAAGCGAGTCATCAACGCACTCATGGCCGGCACCGGCGTCTTTGCGCTGCTGACGATCTGGCTTGCGTACGGCCTGTCAGGTCTGCTGGTGCGCCAAGTGGTGGGGTTGGCGCAGCAAGTCAAAGTGCTTTGGCTCGGTGGCGGATCGGCGTCGATCAATCCCGGCAAATACGACGAAGTAGAAATCACCGAGCTGGCCAACGCGTTCAACGCGTACCATCAACGCATGGCCGACATGGTGGAGCGCGAGAAGGCGTTCACCAGCAACGTCAGCCATGAACTTCGCACGCCTCTTACCACCATCAAGACAAGCTGTGAACTGCTCGAACAGGACACGTCGATCGGTGGAAAATCGCGCGCACGACTGCGTCAGATCGAACAAGCGACCGACAACATGCGCGAGACGGTCGATGCGCTGCTGATACTGGCAAGAGAGGAATTGGCAGAGCGCCAGGAACCGGTGGGCATGACACGCATGATCGAAACAGTGCTGGCGCCCTTCGTGGACAGCCTGACTGCAAAAGGTGTCAACACGGTGGTCGACGTCGATCTCTGCCTGCACATCATGGCAAATCGTTCCGCACTTGCCATCGTGCTCTCGAACCTGATTGACAATGCGATCCGCTATACCGCGCACGGGCATATTCGTTTCTCGTATGAGGACGGTTGGCTGCAGATCGAGGATACGGGCGCAGGCATTGCCCCGCAGGCGCTGCCGCATGTGTTCGACCGGTTCTATCAAGCGGCCCCGCAACAAACGTCGACACGCGGCATCGGTATTGGCCTGTCGATCGTGAAAAAGATATGCGACCGGTATGGCTGGGCCATCGATCTCCACAGCGAGCCCGACCGCGGTACGCGCGTATGGTTACGTCTGCCCCTGGCGACCCCAGAAGCGGCACGACCTGGAACGGATCCGGCTCGTTCTTGACAAAAATTTCACAAGCAGTGGCGTAGCATCCGGGCCTTAAGCCGCCAAACCGGACGGCAGCAAGACCAATGGATGTCCAAATGCGTCGAGCATTGCCGATTGCTTTCACCCTGCTGGCGGGTTGTGCGACATACCAAGCACAACCGATCGCGCCAGCCCAGCTTGCCCTCCAGTTCCAGGAGCGCTCGCTTGTGAGCGAAGATTTGCGCGCCTACCTCTCCCGCGAGCTCGGGCAAGACGTTCAGCCGTGGCCACCGGCGCGCTGGAACCGAGAGATGCTTAGTCTGGCAGCCTGGTACTACAGCCCGGCGCTCGATATCGCGCGCGCCCGGTGGGGTACAGCCAAAGCCGGTATCGAGGTTGCCGACAAGATTCCGAACCCGGTCCTTCAATTTCCTTTTCAGTACTCGACGCCCAACCCCGGTCCCGGCGCGCCGTTCACGACCGGCCCAGCGCTCGATATCCCGATCGAGACCGCACACAAGCGGGGTTATCGCGTCGACCAGGCGTCGCACCTGTCGGAAGCCGCGCGCCTGAACATCGCGAATGAAGCATGGAAGGTCCGCTCGCAAGTCCGCGACGCGCTGCTCGCGCTCTATGCCGCACGCGAGCGTATCGTGTCTCAGTCGCGCAAGGCGGAGGCCGAGCGGGAGATCGCCGCAATGAGCAGGAAGCGCCTGGCAGTCGGTCAGTTCTCCCGGCCCGACGTCGATGCGGCGGTACTCGCCGATACCCAGGCGCAAAGCGATCTGGTCGCAACCCGCAGCGCTGAACAGGACGCCCGTGCCCAACTTGCGGCAGCGATCGGCGTGAGGGCGGCTGCGCTCGATGGCATTCGGTTCGATCTCGACGCGTTCGGCACAGCGCCGCCTGCGCCGCCGGCTGCCGACGCCCAGCGCGAGGCAATCTTCCACAGGGCCGACCTGCTCGCATCGCTTGCCGGCTACGCCGCCGCCGAGTCGGCATTGCAGCTCGAAGTGGCGAAGCAGTATCCCAACATCCACCTCGGCCTCGGTTATACCTACGACACCGGAACGAACAAGATTGCATTTGGCCTCGCCGGCATCGCGTTGCCGATCTTCGACCAGAACCAGGGCGGCATCCGGGAGGCCGAGGCCAAGCGCAAGGAGGCCGCCGCCCGAACGGCAGCATTGCAGGACACCATTCTCAGCGACCTCGATCACGCGCTTGCCCGTTACCGCTCCAGCCTCGAGGCGATGCGCTTGTCCGAGGCGTATCGGACCGACGCCCGAAAGCAGCTCGATAGCCAGGCCGCCAGCCTTGCGGCCGGCAACACGGACCGTCTGACGTACGCACAGGCGCAGGTCGACTATCAAACAAGTGAAATTGCCCATCTGAACGCTGTCGTCGCCGCCCAGCAGGCCGCCGGCGCACTCGAGGACGCCATGCAGCGAACCCTCGGCCAAGGGGTGATGGATGCAACCCCAACCGAGCAAGAGACACGGCAATGAAACTTCGACTGATTCTTTTTTCCTTCGCCTCGCTGGCCTTGCTCGTTGGCGCTGGATGGTACATCCATCAGATAGTCGCAAACTCGGGCGCCTCCGCCCCCACCGTGGCCACCCAGGTCGCTCCCCAGCCGAGCGTACAAACGGTCAATGGCGAAACGGTCGTCGTCATCAGTCCTGAGGAACAGCGCGCAAGCCACATCATGGTGACACCGCTCGTTGCCGTCACCGGACAGCGCGCTATTAGCGCCTATGCGACCGTCATCGACCTGCAGCCGCTCTTCGACCTGCACAACCGGATGGCGGCTGCGCGAGCAGACGTCGGCACGTTTGCAGCGCAGGCCGCCAATTCGCGCGCGCAGTACGCGCGCACCCGCACCTTATTCGAGGATGACCGCAACATTTCGCAGAAGAGCCTGCAGGACGCACAAGCGCTCATGCAAACGGATAACGCCAAGCTGCAATCAGCCAATGCGGCGGTAAGCGGCCTCGATGCCACGATGCGCCAGCAATTTGGCGATGCCCTCACGAACGCGGCGATCACGCCGGCGTCCGATCTGTTCCTGCATTTGCAGTTGGGTCGCGCAGTGGTGCTGCGCGTCACGCTGCCTGCGAGCTACCGCGATGTGGCACCTGCCGGGATCACGATCGAGACCCCCGAAGGCAAGTCGGTTCCGGCTAGCAAACTTTCCGCGTCGCCACTCGCCGATCCTGCCGTGCAGGGCAACCCATGGTTCTACATCGCCCAGCAAGCGCTGCCAGCGGGTACGCGCACGAGCGCGAACGTACCAACGTCGAGCCAAGTGAATGCCGGACTCCTGATTCCAGAGCAGGCGGTGGTCTGGTACGGCGGCCAGACGTGGGCCTATGTGCGCACCGCGCCCGATCGTTTTACGCGCCGCTATGTGCCGCCGGCTGGAGAAGGCGACCAAGGCTTCAAGGTAACCTCCGAATTTCACGCCGGCGATCTTGTGGTAACGCAAGGCGCTCAATTGCTGCTCTCCGAAGAACTGAAGCCGCAGGGCATCGCCACGGCCTGCAAGGATCCGCCCGAGTGCGATGAGTGAGATTGGAGCACCCGCTTGTCCGGGTGCACCCCCAGCCATATCCAACGCGAACTCAAGCCAGTCCATGCTCAACGCGATCATTCGCTTTTCGCTGCGCTTTCGCGGCGTCATCTACGCGCTGGCTATCGTCGTGGCCTGCTACGGCCTCTATACGCTCACGCGCGCGAAGCTTGATGTGTTCCCGGAGTTCGCGCCGCCGATGAGCATCGTCCATACCGAAGCGCCGGGGTTGACCAGCGAACAAGTCGAAACGCTCGTGACGCAGCCGCTTGAGAACGCCCTGGGCGGTATGGTCGGCTTGCAATCGATGCGCTCCAGGTCGATGCAGGGTCTTTCCGCGATCACGCTCGTCTTCGACGATCACACGAACGTGTTGCAGGTCCGGCAACTCGTCACCGAGCGCATCAACGGGATGGCGGCAACGCTGCCAACGGGTGTCATGCCACCCAGGCTCCTGCCGCTCACGACGACGACCAGTGTCGTGCGAATCATTGGCATCACGTCAAAGACGCGCTCGTTGATGGACTTGTACGACATCGCACAGTGGACTGTCAGGCCGCAGCTGCTGAGCGTCCCCGGCGTGGCTGACGTGATCGTGTTTGGTGGCGACGCGCGCCAGATGCAAGTTCAGGTGGATCCGGCCAAGCTGATGCGCTATGGGCTGTCGGTCCAGGACGTCATCGCAGCAGCGCGCCTGTCCACCGGTGTGCGCGGCGCCGGGTTCATCGAGAACAATAATCAACGCATCGCCGTCAACGCCGACGGCCAGATTGCCACACCGCAGAAGCTCGCTGGCGTGGTGCTGCGCTGGAGCAACGGCACGGCGGTGCGCCTTGGCGATGTCGCAACCGTGGCCTGGGGCAGCACGCCACCTGTCGGGGCCGCCTCGATCATGGGTCAAGCCGGAGTGCAGTTGGTGCTGGAAAGCCAATATGGGACCAACACGCTGGCCATCACGAAGAGCATCGAAAAGACGCTTGACGCGCTCGGGCCGGTCCTGGTCCAGCACGGTGTCGAGGTAAACGCTGGCGTGTTTCGTCCTGCCAATTTCATCGATACGTCGGTTGGCCACCTGCGCACGGCGCTCATCGTAGGCGCCGTTCTGGTGATGGCAGTCCTATTCCTGTTCCTGCTCAATGTACGCACCGCAGTGATTTCCGCCGTCGCCATTCCACTCTCGCTGCTCGTCGCGAGCATCGTGCTGACTTCTTTGGGCGTGAGCCTGAATACGATGACGCTTGGGGGCCTTGCGATCGCACTCGGCGAGGTGGTCGATGACGCGATCATTGATGTCGAGAACATCTACCGGCGATTGCGCGAGAACTGCGCGCTGCCGCAGCCGCTCGCCGTTTTTCGCGTGGTGCTGCGGGCCTCGCTGGAAGTCCGTAGCGCCGTGGTGTTCGCCACCTTCATCGTGATGCTGATCTTCCTGCCGTTGCTGACGCTCTCTGGCGTGGCCGGCAAGCTTTTTGCACCATTGGGCATCGCCTACATTCTCGCGGTATTGGCCTCGCTCGCCGTGGCGCTCACGCTCACCCCTGCGATGGCGCTTGCACTGCTCACGCGCAGACCGCTCCCGGCGCGCGAGCCGCACTGGATTGTCGGGCTCAAGGCAAGCTATACGGCCCTCTTGATGAAAATCGAGCAGCACATGAAGGCGGTCACGGTGACCGTTGCGCTGATGTGTGTGACCGCCCTCGCCGCGCTGCCGTTCATGAGTGGCAATTTCATTCCGCAACTGCGCGAGGGACATTACATCGTGCACATGGGGCTCGCACCCGGAACGTCACTCGAGGAGTCGATGCGCATCGGCACCCAGATATCGAAAGCGTTGATGCAGGTGCCAGGCGTGCGCCTCGTAGCACAGCGCGCCGGCCGGGCCAATAACGTCGTCGATCCGACCGGCGTCCAGCTCTCGGAATTCGAGATCGATCTTGAGCCGATGAGCGCTTCGGACCAGAGCTGGGCCTTATATCGCGTTCGGCAGGCGCTCGCGCGCTTTCCAGGGCTGACCACGTCGGTCAACACGTTTCTTGTCGAACGCATTGACGAGACCATCTCAGGGGCAACTGCGCCGGTTGTCGTCAACGTGTTCGGCAACAACCTCGATGTGATCGACCGCACGGCCCAGGATATTGCGCGCCTGATCGGGGCGATCCACGGCGTGGCAAGCGTGCAGGTAGCCTCGCCACCCGGTATCCCTGAGCTCGACGTGAAGCTCAAGCCTGACCAACTGAGCCGCTGGGGCTTCAGGCCGGTCGAAGTGCTCGATGCGATCCAGGCTGCCTACGCGGGCGTCACGGTATCGCAGATCTACCAAGGCAGTCGCAGCTACGATGTCACGGTGGTACTTGCCCCGTCAGCACGCCAGACGCTCGGCGACATTGGCGCGCTGATGCTGCGCAATGCAGACGGACTTGCCGTGCCCTTGCGCGAGCTCGCGACGATCCGCCAGGTCTTCGGCCGTTACCAAATCGCGCACGACGGCGGCCAGCGTATGCAAACGGTATCGATCAATCTTGGCAGTCGGCCGGTCAGCGATTTCGTGGGCGAGGCGCAAGCGCGTGTGAACCACGAAATCAAGATGCCCCCAGGGACGTATGCCGTATTCGGCGGCGAAAGCGAAGCGCGCGCACAATCGCAGCACGACCTCATTGCCTATGGCACGATGTCCCTGATCGGTATCACGCTGCTGCTCTTCCTCGCGCTGAAAAGCCGCCGGCGTGTGCTGCTTGTTATGACCAACCTGCCGTTCGCGCTGGTGGGTGGGGTGTTGAGCGTCGTGGTCGCAGGCGGTAACTTATCGCTTGGCAGCATGGTGGGCTTCGTCACGCTCTTCGGCATATCGTTGCGCAATTCGATCATGCTGATCAGCCACTACGAACACCTCGTGCACGTCGACGGCCTTCCATGGAGCATGGATACGACGGTGCGTGGGGCATCGGAACGGCTGGTGCCGATCCTGATGACCGCGCTTGTCACCGCGCTAGCCTTGCTGCCGCTCGCCGTCACGAGCGGTGCGGCGGGCAACGAAATCGAGGGGCCCATGGCGATCGTGATTCTGGGTGGCCTGATCACGTCCACCGCGCTCAACCTGATCGTGCTGCCGACGCTCGCTCTGCACTATGGGCGCTTCGAGCGCGACATGCTTGCCGAGCCCGACAGAGCTGCCGGGGGCATCGTGACGGGTGGCGAATCGTGAATGAGTCCGCCGCTACCGAACAGCTCCCCGGCGGCTTGCGTGCGTCGGCGGTGGAGCTATCGCGAGCGCAATCGCTAAACAGAGCGACAACGTGCCGAACGTTACGCGCGACGATCAGCAGCTCACTGTGGCCGGCCCGACGGCATAAGCGGCGGGCTCGACAGCTTGCAGCACCACAAGCCAGCGCAGCCGCTGATACTTGGCGGAAATGCCATATTCACTGCGCAGTGAGTATGCGTCTACCGGATGCCCCTCTGGGTGGCGGTGCCGGCGGTCTGAAACCGTGAGGCACGAAAAGGACGCGCTCTTGCGAAATCCGTGAATTAGCAACTTGTTGATTCACAAGGGAAGTTCGAGTGAAACCGTAAGAAAATGCACGAAAAGGACGGCTACCCCACCAACCCGGCGCCGTCCTTATGCAACTGAGTGATCTCGCCCTGCTTGACGATCAGCATCGGGTTGTCCGGCGCAGTTCCGCCTGGAGTTGCTGAGCCTGTTGTTCGTGTCGGCGTGCCTCCTGGCCGCGCCGCTCCTTGCGGGCGCTACGGAAATGCTCCAGTGCCTGACTTGTGGTCCAACAAGCGCCGGAAATCCTCATGCTCAGCCAGCCCTGCGGGGAGATCCTGGGCCTGCTGCGCCAAGTGCTTGGCCTCGATGGTTCGCTGTTGCAGAGCGGCTGGCGTGGCGCTGCGCGGCCGACACGGCGGGCTGCTGGTCGATCATCGTCTGCGCCTCTTCATCCAAGCGCGCCGCCAGCCGAGCTTAGATCCTGGATGGTGTCGGAAAGCGAGCCGGTACGTGCCAATGCCGCGCCTTCTTCCTCTTCCAGTTCCTTCAGGTAGCGATGGATGGTCGTCTTCGAGCCGACGTTGCCCAAGGCGATACATAGCTCGTCGATCGACGGATGCTGCCCCTGTGTGACCAACGAATCGCGGGCGCGCTTCACATCCAAACGGCTCAGTGCGGCACAGGCCACGATGCTCCTACAACTTGATACCGTATCTCGTACCAAATAGAGGCGCCTGCTAGCCTGCAGGACGCAGCAGCATCACTTGGGACGCTGGGACGGCAAACTGGCCGCAATCCTGGAGATTCACGTAGACGCGCTGTCCCTCTCGCACCTCTTCGCCTGGCGAGAGCGGCACGATAAGATGGCGTTGTCGCGTAAGCGTGTCCCCAGCACCGTCTCGACGGTGTGAGAGGAAGTTGCCAGAGTGATCCCCACCAAATTAGTAGTGGGGACCACTCTGGCAACAGAAGCACCGAAGAGATGTTCACGTAGAGGCATCCCGAATTACCCCCTTGAGTTCCGACGGCAGTTGGCCAAGCTGGCCTGCGAGCCAGGCGTATCGGTGGCGCGTCTGGCGATGGAGCACGGGCTGAATCCGAACCTGGTCTTCAAATGGCACCGAGCACTGCGTGCTGGTGACGCTTTCGCGTCCGACGATGTCGCAGTCGGTATCCTTCCCATTACAGGAAGGCCTTCGCTTTTTCCGTGTTCCTATACCCGCAACGCCAACAACGTTCCTTGCGGTTCGCCTGCCTTGGGAGGCAACGTTACGGGCTTACCCTGTTCCACATGAGTTTCAGAGCGGGTCGGATCCTTCCTATTCGCCGGCGGCGTTCCGTCCATGATGGTCCAGCACACAAAGACCATGCCTTGCCGCTTGCCGTTTGGCTCAAGCCTGTCAGCACATTTGGCTTGTTCAATGATGACGACGTTTAACGGAAGTTCACATGTGTTGATCGTTACCGCTCGTCCCTAGCCCCTCACCGCCTCTGTGCTGGCAGTTTCCACGCCCCTCGCGGGACCGAGTACCGGCTAATCCGGCGGGTACGTTGTCCCCGGAGCTTCACACCGAGCAGTTGCCCGCTCAGCATGTCCGGGTAGGGAACGGTTGATGGAACAACCGGTTTCATCGATAACTTACCTCGTGAAACAGGAACTCATGCGACTTTGCAGGTCGCACATGCGCCTTCATCCCGAAGTACCAGTTGCCGCTCTTCTGGGTCGACTGCATCTCTGGGTCGCGCTCACCGGTGCCGTTCTTGGTCGAGCTCGGTGCCGAGATCAGCGTCGCATCCACCGCCGTACCTGCCTTGAGCATCAGGCCTTTCGCGCTCAGCAGGTCGTTGACCGCAGCAAGCATCTTGGTGCCGATATCTTGCGCCTCCAGCAAATGACGAAAGCGCAGGATGGTGACCGCATCCGGCAAGCGGTCGGCATCGACGTTCAGTCGCGCGAATTCGCGGTACAGCGGCGTGTCGATCAGCGCCTCTTCCATTGCCATATCGCTGAAGCTGAACCAGTTCTGCATGAAGTGAATCCGCAGCATGGTCTCGATGGCAAAAGGCGGCCTGCCAGTCTTGGCGCGAGGACTGTGCGGCTCGATGAGGCCCACCAGTGTGGTCCACGGAACGACGCGCTCCATCTCAGTCAAGAAATCGCGCTTCCTGGTGCGCTTGTTGGTCCAGTCCAGACCCAAGGTCGTCTGTTTCATGTCCACCATCATGCCGCCACCGTGTGCTCTGCGCCAGCGCTCGCGTAAAGAGTTTTGAAGCGGGTCCTTAGGTACGTCGACGTTTTTCTCCATGATCGCGTAGTTAGCGTCGACAACGGGATTTCTTGTTTTGGCGGCGCCTATTGACATCGGCACGTGTATTTGACGGATGCTTTGCTCCGCGTTTTCTGCGCAAGTACCAGGCGAAGCCTATGAGCAGCGCAATCCATGTTACGAAGACGAGCGCCATTGTCGCCAGCACGTTGACTGGAAGGTCTGCAACCGACATGTTTCTCACGCGTGCCACCCATTGGGCAACACCTCACTGCGCAAGGGTTCGACTGGAGATTTCCTCGACATGTGCAAGGAGCCGACTGCACTTCGCCAAACGCTTTTTGCGCATTCACTTATACGGCTGGAATACGGTTGCGTTGCCATCCAAGCCGACCAGCAAGACGTTATAAGGCATGTGTCGATTGTCATATGCAGGGCTGTCCATACCTGGCGCGCCAATTGGCATGCTAGGGACCGCCAGTCCAATCGCGTATGGACTCTCCCGCAGCAATCGCCGAATCTCACGGGCCGGAACATGGCCATCAAGCGCATAGCCTTGAACAAGGCCGGTGTGACAGGAGGCATAGCGCGCTGGCATGCGGACTTTTTGTCTTGCCTCGACCGTGTCTTCGACGTCGTGTACAACCACTTCGAAACCGTTGTTCCGCAAATGCAAAAGCCAATCCCGGCAGCATCCACACGCTGGTGTCTTCCAGACCTCAATCTGGGTCTTGGATGCAGTCTTTTGTGCCCAAGCCAAGGCAGGCAAAAGCACCAGTCCTGCAATGACGGAACGCCTCATTGCTGAGACAGTCTTGATACCCGATAGTCTTGTCATAGTACTTATTCTCGTGCAGCCAAAATCGCCTAGGTTCCCGGCGGCGACAGCACACCAAGCCAAGCGACCGCAGCGAGAATCACTACGGCGAGTCCCGCCTCCATGCAAAGGCTTCGGCGCAGCGCTATAACCGCGTCAGAGTGGTCGCCTACGTCCAATGCCGTCTCCAGCTGTGGACTCAATCGATAGCGATTGGCCGCTGCCAAGCCCAGCATCGCTCCAAACAGGGCGAGTTTGAGCAGCAACAGACGCCCATAAAGGGAAGAGAAGAGTCCGTCAAGTGTCGGGCCTACGATCAGCCAATAGTTGAACACCCCTGTCGCGAGCAAAGTGGCGACAATCAACGTCCCAAGACGGGCAAAGCCATTGGACGTATGGCTCAGAATCTCGACCGCTTCCGTTGAGGCCGCGTGCCGCATGGAAGCCAGGAGCACAAACGCTGCTAATGCGCCGACCCATGCCCCAGCGGCCAGGACGTGGGCAATATCGGATGCAAGATGAAGATATCCCGTCGCACCATCGTGCATCGCCCCGTGCCCAGCCCAAGTGACGGTGACGAGCGCCACGGCGCCCAGGCCGGCACACAACCCAAAATGAGGTATCGGGCGTTTTGCCAACCAAGCAACGACGACCAGGCAGCTCACTAGCGCCACCAAGCGCGCAATCCAGGCCAGTCCGACCGTAGTGGTGGTCAGGATCATGCCGAAGATATGGCTAGTTAGGGCGCCATACTCGGTGGCACCGGTCATGGCTTTGGCCATCACCACGATGCTCCACAGCGACAGGAGGATGCCCAAGGCGGCAGTGGTTCCAACGGTGCAGACGTATCGACGCGCAATCGCCGATGCTCGGTGATCGGGCCGCAACGCTTGCACGCCGAACAGCGAGACACCGAACAGGATCGTCAAATCCAGATACAGCGCAAACCGCAAGGCGATATTGAGCCAATCGTCTGCCATGGTTTTACTTGACCTTAAACGAAATATTCCCCGTCATGGGGTGAGTGTCCGATGAAACTGCGCGCCATTCGACTTTGTACGTCCCGGTCATCAAGGGCTTGGCAGGCGTGATGACCATTGTCTTGGGGTCGTCGCCTGCTGAGACGTTTGCAGCAACCTTCATGGCATCTTGCCCCGACATGCCGGGCATTTCCGTCATCACCAGATTTGCCCCCGAGAATTGCGTCGAGAGACTCTCCGAGAACTTGAGCTCGATCTTTGCCGGCGCGGCTACTTCGGCTTTGTCGGCGGGCGTGGAAGACAACAGCTTGGGATGCGCAAATGCAGCCGTGCTGGCGAGAATGGCCGAGGCCGCGACAACAATGCTGGCAATGTAACGATGGTTCAACATATCAATACCTCCACTGGTGGTGAAAAAGAAAACGACTAGTACCAAACTCGCAGGCCTGCGACAAACCGAGTCTCGCCACTGCGGCCTCCATCAGCCCTGATCATATTGGCCGTGTTGCCAAACGTCTGGTACCGCTCAACGCCGATGTAAGGCGCGAATTGCCGGCTGAATTCGTAACGCAAACGCAGTCCGACGCTAGCGCTAGACAGGCCACTGCCGATCTCCAGAACCGGATCATTTTTCCCATAGAGGTTCGCCTCCACGCGCGGTTGTAGGATGAGGCGCTGGGTCAGCAGCAATTCATACTCCGTGGACAGCCGCAGCGCAGTACGACCACTGTTACCAACGTATGCCGTGGCCTGGATGTTGAACCAGTATGGCGCCAGACCTTGCACGCCAAAAGCCGCCCAGTTCCGCGCTGGACGCCCCGAGCCGACGTCGTTTCGGATCCCAAGCTGGGTGTCCCAGAACGTCGTGATCGCGTGCCCCCACAGCAACTCGGTGCGCGCCTCCTCGAGTCGACCTTTTTTCACATCGCCTTCCGCCTTCAGCACAACCTTGTTGTAAGTGCTTCCGTACCACGCTTGGGCCTCGTAAGACGCGGCGTTGGAGTTAGTCCCGCGCACCCACTCCAGGCGATCAATCAAGAACGATCCAAAATTGTGTTCATCGGCCATCATGAGCTGGCGGGTATTGCCCAGCGCGTACTTTCCAACCCCCAGTTGATATCCACCCGAGTATGCATTCGGATCCCGTGCATCAGGTGGCGGAGAGCCGCCTTGCATTTGCATCGAGCCGTGATCCATGCCCTGCATCGAGCCGTGGTCCATGCCCTGCATCGAGCCGTGGTCCATGCCCTGCATCGAGCCGTGGTCCATACCCTGCATCGAGCCGTGGTCCATACCCTGCATCGAGCCGTGGTCCATACCCTGCATCGAGCTGTGGTCCTTTGGCTGCGTTCCAGCGCTCGAGCTTGGCGCCATGGTGTCGTAGGAAGTCGTGGATTCCTGTGCCAACGCGGCGCTGGTGCCGACGACGGTCAAGGCAATTGTCAATGCTGCTTTAGCGTGCTTTTGCATGATCTTTTGTGGACTTAGGCGACGATCACTTCGCGGAACATGCCCGCGTCCATATGCAGCATGAGATGGCAGTGCCAAGCCCATCGTCCCAAGGCGTCAGCCGTGACAAGGAAGCTAATACGCTGCGCTGGTTGCACCGGAATCGTATGCCTGCGCGCCAAGAAGGTTCCGTCCGGTGCTTCGAGTTCGCTCCACATCCCGTGCATATGCATCGGATGCGTCATCATCGTGTCGTTATGAAGAATGACACGAAGACGCTCCCCGTAGCGGAAGTGAACAGGGGTAGATTTGCCAAACTCAACACCATCGAACGACCATGCGTACCGCTCCATATTGCCGGTCAGATGCAGTTCGACTTCACGCTGCGGGCCGCGCGAATCCATCGGGCCGCCGATGGTATGCATGTCCTGTAGGACTAACACGCGTCGCCCATTGTTACGCAGGCCGATACCGGGATCGTCGAGGTTAGTCCGCGCCATATCGACATGCATGTCGGTGCTTGGACCATACTCTGTGCGCGCGTGGCGCGCCTTCTTGCTCGGAACCTTTAGGGAACTCGCAGCGCTGTCGTGCATCGCCCCATGCTGACCGTGGTCCATCCCGGACATCCCGGACATCCCGGACATCCCGGACATCCCGGACATCCCACCCATGTCGCCCATCATGTCAGCCATTGTCAGCCACTCGGCCTTGTCTACCGATGGCACGGTAGCTTGCAAACCTTGGCGCACAGCCAAGGTTCCAAGAGCGTAGCCTGTACGGTCCATCGTTTGAGCGAAGATCGTGTGGGCGTCGTCCGTAGGGGTAACCACCACATCGCACGTTTCGCCTGGGCCAAAGCGGAACTCATCGACCGATACCGGCTCAATGTCCTGTCCGTCAACTTGAACCACCTTCATCTTCACGCCGGGAATACGGACGTCATAGAAAGTGTTGCCAGCCCCGTTGACGAAACGCAGCCGTACAGTCTGGCCTCGGGAGAACAGCCCCGTCCAGTTGCCCGCAGGCGTTACGCCATTCATCAGGTAGGTCAATGTTGCGCTGGAGAGATCAGCCAGATCCGTCGGGTTCATCCGCATCTGGTTCCACATCCGCCGCTTGTCCATGGCAGATGTCCATCCTTCACGCGAAACGTCGCGAAAGAAGTCGACCACAGTCGGCTGGTTATAGTTGTAGTAGTCGCCTTGGATCTTAAGCTTGGTGAGGACGCGCATCGGATCCTCGTCCGTCCAGTCGGAAAGCAAGACGGTGTAATCGCGATCGGCCCGCACGCGGTCCTCGCCAGCGGGATCGATAACGATACCGCCATATAGTCCTGTCATTTCCTGGAAGCCGGAGTGCGAGTGGTACCAGTAACTGCCACTCTGCTGGACCTTGAAACGATACGTGAATGTCTCGCCCGGGGCGATGCCGGAAAAGCTGATCCCGGGTACGCCGTCCATCTGGAACGGCAGAATGATGCCGTGCCAATGAATTGACGTGGGCTCCGGCAGACGGTTGGTCACCCGGATGGTGACCGTGTCACCTTCACGCCACCGCAACGTTGGGCCAGGCAGCATGCCATTGATGGTAGTCGCCATGCCTGGCTTGCCGGTAAAGTTCACTGGGGTCTCAGCGATCACCAGATCGAATTCGGTGCCCCGCAGCACGGGCGCGGTGCCAAAGGCTGTGCCCTGGGCCTGCGACGCCCGCGCGGGCATCCCGCCCAAGCCCAGGCCAGCGATCACCCCTCCGGCGGCCAAGCCTTGCACAAATCGCCTCCGCGGAAGGTTCGGAAGCACCACGCCCATTGCACGATTGCTGCGCATCTCTTTATTCCTTGCGTAAGTCCCTGATGAGATTTGTACGGCAGGAGCAGCCTAATCACTCCAAGGCTACCTTAACCTGACCGAAACATTACATATTGGTCAGGTTGGTCAGCAACCATGCCGCTCCATGTACGCTACACGATACCGGTCGCACTTTTCGTGCGCCATAAGTAATAAAGAGACAGACATGAAGCTCCTTGTTGTCGAAGACGAATCCAAGACCGGCGAATATTTGCAGCAGGGGTTGTCGGAAGCCGGCTTTGTTGTGGACCTTGCCCGCAATGGCTTGGACGGCCGACATCTTGCAATGACGGGCGACTATGACCTCTTGATTCTTGACGTGATGTTGCCCGATCTCGAAGGGTGGCAGATCCTGCACGCACTGCGCTCAACTGAACTGGCTGTGCCGGTGCTGTTTCTGACCGCGCGCGATAGCGTCGCTGATCGGGTCAAGGGCTTGGAGCTGGGCGCGGATGACTACATGGTCAAACCATTTGCATTTGCGGAATTGCTCGCGCGTGTTCGAACTCTGCTTCGACGAGGCAGTGCGCCATCGCTTGCAGAACGCATCCAGGTGGCCGACCTGGTGCTGGATCTGACTCGCCGTCGTGCTTCCCGTGGCGGTCAGCGAATCACGTTGACCAGTAAGGAGTTCTCGCTGCTGGAACTGCTAGCCCGCCGTCATGGCGAGGTGTTGCCCCGGTCCCTGATCGCCTCCCAAGTCTGGGACATGAATTTCGACAGCGACACTAACGTGATCGACGTCGCCATTCGACGCCTGCGCGCCAAAATCGACGATAACTTCGAACCTAAATTGATCCATACCGTCCGTGGCATGGGCTATGTCCTCGAAGGTCCGGAGGACGGGGAGTAATGAGGCGCCATTCACTAACGGCGCGGCTGACCGCGTATTTCTCCTTGTCATCAGCGGCCATGTTGTTGGGCCTCGGCATTCTGATCGCCCTGGCCATGGAGGAGCATTTTGCAGTGGAAGACTTTACGGCGTTGGGCGAGAACGTGAACGTTATTCGCCGGGTGGTTGAGAGTAGCTCTGCACCCGAGGTCTCTAGTCGGCTCAACGACGTGCTACAGCACCGCACGGATCTGATTGTGCGAGTCCAGGCGCCACAGGGTCAGGCCTTGTTTGCCACCCCCGACTTTGACTTTGCGGAGGTGTTGGCCGTGCTACGCAAGGCAGGCCGTCATTCCGGGGCCCTTGTTTGGCAGCAGGGCGACAAGCAATACCGGGGGGTGCATATGCAAGTGCCGCTGCGCGACGACGGTGCGCTGGATGTATTGGTGGGCATCAATACTGAGATCCATGCGCATTTCCTACGCGCGTTTCGGAAGACGTTGACGCTCTACATCGCATTGGCCGCCCTGGCGAGCGGCCTATTTGGATGGTGGGCGGCCCGGCGGGGGCTGTTGCCGCTGCGCGCGATGGCTTCGCGGGCGAAGTCTGTGACGGCGGACCGCCTGGACGAACGGATGCCGGTCGATATGGTACCGGTCGAGGTTGCCGATCTTGGCGTGACGTTGAACGGCATGCTCGCGCGCTTGCAGGGCGATTTCCAGCGACTCACCGACTTCTCGACCGATATCGCACACGAGCTACGCACACCGATCACCAACCTGCTGACGCAAACCGAAGTGGCTCTCTCACAAATTCGCGAACCTGCAAAGTACAGAGACGTCCTTGCTTCAAACGTAGAAGAGCTGCAGCGTTTGGCTCGGATGGTGTCGGACATGCTCTACCTGGCCAAGATGGAGCACAACCTGACGCTGCCCAGTGCCGAGATGATCGAGCTTGCCGGCGAGGTGCGCGCACTCTTTGAGTTTTACGACGCGTTCGCGGAGGACAAAGCCGTGCAGTTGCAAGTGGAAGGACAAGCGCAACTGCGTGGCGATCGGCTCATGCTCAGACGCGCCTTCAGCAATCTGTTGTCGAATGCGATACGGCACACACCCAGGCGCGGCCGTGTGATCGTTTCCATCACGCCAACCGAGGAGGGCCTCGCCGTGACGATCGACAACGACGGCGAGGCGATTGCTCCCGACGTGCTGCCGTTCATCTTCGAGCGCTTCTTTCGCGCAGACAAGTCGCGTGCGCGCCCAGAATCGGACGGAGCAGGCCTTGGCTTGGCTATCACCAAAGCAATCGTTCTCGCCCATGGGGGAACCATTTCTGCCACACGCGTGCACGATCGCACTCGATTCACCGTCCGGCTGCCGATCCGCTGCTGAACTTTGGGGGGGCACGCTCGCTGACATCATCCGTCAGGTCGGCCCCTATGGCGGCCAATGTGTCGTGCAAGCTGCCCGAAGTCTTGCGTGAGCATGACGCCTTTGAAAGGTTGTGCGTGCATCACAACATGGCGATAACGCTTCCCCGTCAGGGGCCAGGCCCAGGCTTTTTCCTTGCTGTACATGCAGCGTGCCATTCCGGCACGTCGGCAATCAAGGAGAACCCAAATGCCTCACCAACACTTCCAAGCCTGCATCGACGAATGCGCCGCGTGTCGCGTGGCGTGCCTGCACTGCGCCACCGCCTGCTTGACCGAGAAGGACGTTCTGACATTGAGCACCTGTATTCGGCTGGATCTCGATTGCGCTGAGATCTGCGAAGCCGCCGTGGGCGTGATGGCGCGAGGCAGCGCCCAAGCCACTGCAATATGCGAGCTGTGCGCGAAAATCTGTCAAGCCTGCGCCGCCGAGTGTGCCAAGCACTCCCACGAGCACTGTCAGCAGTGCGCGCGTGCCTGCGAGACATGCGCCGACGCCTGTCGTGCCGTGCATTGAAGGTGGCATACCGGATCAATCTCGCTGATCTGTCGCACTTGTAATACGAGGGTCACGTTTCTGTCAGCCCCAGCCTTCTACACTGCATTGGCATAGCAGTGTCTTGTTTCAACTTGAAGAAGGAAAACGCGATGAACATCCTGAAAAAATCCGCATTGGTGGGGGCAGCGTTGCTGGCCCTCGGTGTCAACGTCGCCAACGCGGCGACCGCTACTGGCGCGCGCGACCCATATACCGATGGCGCTAACGCGATGGGCAAGCGCGATCCCTACACCGATGGTGGGCGCGCAGCGCGTGACATCTACACCGATGGCGCGCATTCGATGGGCACCCGTGACCCTTACACGGATGGTGGCCACCAATAAACCAAAGCTCAATCCCGGCCCCCCCCCTTTCCGGGCTTCCCCCTCCCCGGGGGGTTACTCCCCCGGGGCTCTTTCCCGCGCGCCGAGCGGTTTGCTGCGCAGGCTTGTACGATTGCCTCGTCGATTCGCTTCAGGTTTTTTCGTGCCGTACATTCTTGCTCGCGGGGGCACGGTAGCCGTTGTGTCGCTTCCGTCCAATGAACATGTGGAGGGGCACGGCCGCAACAGCAGCAATGCCCAGAACAAGGTGCACAGTCTTCGTAAGACCACTCCAATCTTCGGGCCCGTAATACAGCCCATAAGCGGTGATGGTCAGCAACAAGAACACGATTCCCGTCAACGTACCGGTCACGAGGTTTCGGCGCGCAACCCACGCGAAGCGAATGTGTTGCGGCAGCATGGAACCCAAGAGAATCAGGCTGCAGAACGCAAAGGCGCCATGCAACTGCAGAATCTGGCGGACGATCGGTGCGTCCTCCCATTGAAGCAAATCGTGCAAAACCGTCCATATCAGCCCAGACACCGCTACCGCTAGCAATACGGCGAGAGCAACCCAATAGTGATACGGATGCAGACGAATGCCTGTCCCTTTCAGGGGATGTCGATGCGAGGATTGCGTCATGATGCAACAACGTGTGCGTGATAGCTTGATAGCGCGCGGACCGTGGCGGGCGCCGTCGTACCGGCAAGCATGGCGACCTTGGTCAGTGCGTCCGCCCAGATACAGCGGGGGGCAATGACGGTGACCGTTCGCTCTGCGCAAGGCGCTTCCATCGGCGCTTGTTGCGACCGGATGGATGCTGTACCAGGGGGCAGTCCGAAGCTTTCTGCGAAATAGTGACCGCTGGTGGCCACGGCCCCGTTGGTGAGCCGACCGAGTAGTTCTAGCCGACCGGGCGCGTTGGCACTGCGTACGTGGATGGGCTGTGCATGCTTGCCAAAGACGCGCAGGTCCCCTCCGGCCGAAACGGCGCCACTGCGAACGTTGTGGCGCCGCAGACTTAGGATAGCCATGTCCACGGCAAAGCCTTTGGCGATGCCACCGAGATCCAACCATAGTGCGCGCCGCTTACTAATGCGATTTTCATCGAGCATCACTACATCCGCAAACCGCACGTCGACTTCCGCCGTCGGCCCCGCTGGGCGGGGCAAAATTTTGTGTGCCACCAACATGCGGGCCACGGTGGGGTCGAACACGCCGCCGGTACGCTCGTGCATGCGCTGGGCCTCGCGCAGCACACGCATGGTCCAAGGGTGAACGCGGACCGCTTCGCCTACCGACGCCGCATGCAGACGTGACAAGTCGCTATCCGAGCGCTGGAAGCTCATCAACGCCTCGGCTTGCTCGATTACGGAGAACGCCGCTGCGATGGCGGTTTCTGCCAAGTGAGCGCAGTCCTGGGGATACACATCGTCAATGCGAACTTCAACGAAAGTCCCCAATAGCGGTTTGGAGCGACGAATCACATCTTGGCTAGTAAGAGGTCATACACAGCCAGCACCCGCTTGACTCCCTGGGTGATGTGTTTGCATGAGAGCGTCGCGCCACTGATGTTACGGATGTCTTTACCAAGCTGCACAGCATCCTGCGCGGTCTTACCAACAAACTGGGCACGCCAGTCGGCATTGCGCACCTCATAGCCATACGTTTCCTGGTACGTCAGGATATCGACGGCGCGCACGGCTCCCTTGGCGTCGAGCGCCACGGCATACGTGATTTTTTCATGCTTGCCCACCACGCGATCCACGATGAACCAGCCGCCAGTCGACACTTTCCAGACCCCCTTGTCATTGAATGGCTCGTGTACCCCGGAGCGCTCGTTCAATGTTTCGCGAATCTGGTCCGTAATCTGGAGAGGCACGGCCTGAAAACTCGCGCCAGGAAACATCTGCGCCTGAGCCTGTTGAACTGTCAGGTATTCCGTCGCTTGGACGGGCACGACCAGCACCGCAAGCGGCACTGCCGCCATGGGAGTCCACTTCATGTCTGTCTCCGTATCAATGGACGCGCTTCAAAATGGGAACCCCACCTTGACCATGAACTCGTTGCGCGCATGCTCGTCACCGAAGATACGGTTGCCTGCCACTACGTCCGCCTGGTCCTCGTTGTAGGTTTTGACTACGGGCAATTGGTGGCGCCACGCGGCCGTTACCCACCAGTGTTTGGTGGCGTAGTGCAAATTGGGGCCAAGAAACCACGCGGAGTGATCACGACGGTTATAGCGATACCCCTGGAATTCACGATGGTTGCGCGCCTCCATGCCCAGGCTCAGGTTGTCGGTCAAGCGATAGGACACGCCGGCGGTCAGATCAAGCATGGAAGCACGCTCAATATCACCCATGGCGGTTTTGTCGCGCTCATGGGCACCGAGAATATTGGCGGCAAAAATGAGCCGATCATCCAACCAGTTCTTCTGCAAGATGATGCGCCATTCGAGATCGCGCTCACGGGGCCCCAGTTCTGGCTCGATGTACAGTGCCAAGCCGATCGGATCAGTCACTGGGTTCATGAGTTGGTAGATCGCTTCGAGTGAAACAGTCTCGAAGCGAGTCTTGCGGTAACGCCCAGTCGGATCGTCATTGGGACCGAGATCTGTCAGCGGCCCACGCGTGGTGCCATCAAGACCATTCCGATTGGCGTTCACGTAGCTCCAGTTGAAATAGCCGGCCAATTGGAATTTGTCCGTCACGCCGTACTCGACTTCTTCGCGGTTGAGCAATCCGCTATAGGATCCTTGGGACTGGCCCCGCTGCAGGAAAGACTGGTGCTCGAATTCGAAGCGGCCTTTGGGCATAACGTCGGCCGTGTAAATCCACCCGAACGGCGATTCGCCGGCAAGCGCAGTTGTGGAACACAGCCAGGCAAGCGCCCCAGCAAGCCAAACCTTCCCCCAATGCGTGCTTTTTGTAGCACCTTGCATTTGACTCCCCTTCCGAAATAAGGAGATTGTAAGGGAGAATGAGAATTGTTCGCAATAGCCTCGTGAAGCGGCGAATGCTGGGATCAGAGTCGGGTCGCACGGAGTCGCAGCGCATTGGCGACCACCGATGCCGAACTCAAGCTCATCGCCAATGCGGCAATCATGGGTGATAACAGAAGTCCGGTAAAAGGATAGAGCACGCCGGCAGCCAATGGCACACCCAGTGCGTTGTAAAGGAAGGCGAAGCCGAGGTTTTGCTTCATGTTGGCAATCGTTGCCTCGGATAAGGCGCGGGCACGGGCAATGCCCCGCAGGTCGCCTTTCACGAGGGTAACCTGGGCGCTGTTCATCGCGACATCGGTACCGGTACCCATCGCAATACCCACGTCGGCTTTGGCGAGCGCCGGTGCATCATTGATGCCGTCGCCTGCCATCGCTACAACCAAGCCTCGTTCTTGAAGTGTGGCGACCAACGCCAGCTTATCCGCAGGCTTGACCTCGCCGCGAAACTCAACAATGCCAAGTTGTTTTGCGACGGATTGGGCGGTCACGTTTCCGTCGCCGGTAGCCATCACGATCCGAAGCCCATCGGCTCTGAGTTGGGTCAGGGCCTGCGGTGTTGTCGTCTTCACGCGATCGGAAACCGACAGCAGGCCAGCAAGGACCCCATCGACCGCCAGGTACATCACACTGGCGCCTCGGGCTCGCATGGCGTCTGCCTCGGTGGAGGCGGCATCGACAGCAACCGCGTGCGCCTGCATCAGCGAGGTGTTGCCGAGCGCCAGGCTTCGCCCAGCGACGTGTCCTCTCACGCCGATCCCTGACGCGGATTCAAAATCTTCCGGCCGCTCGAGCGCGAGCCCCTGTTCGCGCGCTTGCGCCACGATCGCAGCGGCCAAGGGGTGCTCACTACCTTGGTCCAGACTGGCCGCCAAGCGCAAGACGTCCATGTCGGAAAATCCATTGAGGCCAATGGCCCGATCGAATGAGGGGCGCCCTTCGGTCAACGTGCCTGTCTTGTCCACAATAAGCGTGTCGACCTTGCGCAGGTTCTCGATTGCTGCGGCATCCCGAAAAAGAATGCCGTGTTCGGCCCCTTTGCCGCTGGCCACCATGATGGACATGGGTGTGGCCAGCCCGAGCGCGCACGGGCACGCGATGATCAGCACAGCAACCGCGTTGATCAAGCCGTGGGCCCAGCTTGGCTGGGGGCCCCAGATCCCCCAGGCGACGAGCGTCATGACAGCGATGGCGACCACGCCGATGACGAAGACGCCTGCCACCTTGTCCGCCATTCGCTGCATCGGCGCCTTGGAGCGCTGCGCTTGCGCGACCATTTGCACGATCTGCGACAAAACGGTCTGCGCGCCCACTTTCTCGGACCGGACCACAAGCGCACCCGAGGTGTTCAGGGTTGCACCGATGACGTGGTCACCCGCGCGTTTGGAGACTGGAATCGGCTCACCGGTGATCATCGACTCGTCGAGCGCGCTCGCGCCCTCGACCACGACACCATCCACGGGCACCTTTTCACCGGGCCGCACACGCAGCAAATCGCCCACATGGACATGGGCAATCGGAACATCTTCTTCACTGCCGTCCGCGTCGATGCGCCTGGCTGTTTTGGGGGCAAGGCCCAGTAGGGACTTGATGGCGGCCGATGTCTGTGAGCGGGCCTTCAGCTCGAGCATTTGCCCCAGCAGGGTCAGCGAAATGATTACGGCTGCCGCTTCAAAATACACTTCCACCCGGCCGCTCGCCGCGAAGGTCGAGGGGAATACGTCCGGTGCGACTGTCGCGACTACGCTATAGAGATAGGCCGCGCTCGTCCCCAGCCCGATAAGCGTCCACATGTTCGGGCTGCGGTGCAAGAAGGATTGCACACAGCGCTCGAAGAATGGCAAGCCAGCCCAAAGCACGGCCGGCGTGGCAAGCACCAACTCGAGCCAGTTCTTCCATGCTGGATTTAGGGGAATGAGACGATATCCAGCCATGGCCAGCACAAAGACCATCGCGGTCAATGGCAAGCTTATCCAGAAGCGTCGCCGGAAATCCATGAGCTCCGCATTCTCTTCCTCCTCCCCCGCCGGCATGATCGGCTCCAGCGTCATGCCGCATTTAGGACACGTGCCGGGATGATCCTGGCGGATCTCAGGATGCATTGGACAGGTGTAAATCGTGGACGCGGATGCCGGTGGTGAAACACTTGCCTCGTCGCCCGGGACAGCCCGCGGCGCGCCTGCCGAGTGAGCATGGTGACCATGCACATTGCAGTGGTGTGCGTGGGGTTGCGTGGGCTCATTGTGGTCGTGCGCCGTATCGGCGCTTTGTCGCGGGGAGGCGGCTTCTCTGTGGCTGTGCTGGCGGCTCATGCTCGGCATCCTGTTGGAAAAAACTGGCACGTGGCAGTGTCGTGGTCAGCATAGCGATCAACCACCCCGAGGACAACGGTCCGCAATGACGGTATCAATGGATTCACAAGGGACGTGCTTCTGTGGCCACGAGCTTGGTCTGCGGTGCAGGTCCATGCGAATTCCGGGCACGTCTCATGCTGAACGACTGTCTCATGCTGAACGACTCCCCGGGGATTGCTATGGAGGTCCTCCTCGCGTTCGTGACGCAGGGGCACAACCTTCCAACGGGAGCAAGGATCGTGGGCGACAACACTTCAATCGACTTGGCGCTGCGGCGCAAATTTCTACGCCAAATGGCTGGGGCGGGCTTGGCGGCAACGGGGGCCGGTATCGGCACGCCTGCTTCGGGGCTGCAAAGCCAGGATCGTTCAACTGACCTGTCCGGAACCGAATTCGCTCTGACAATTGGGCGCACACCCGTCAATTTCACGGGGCATTTACGGTACGCGCTTACGGTAAACGGATCAATTCCTGCGCCCATCCTGCGTTGGAAACAAGGTTCCGAGGTAACGCTGCGGGTCACCAACACACTGGCCACGCAAACTTCGATCCACTGGCATGGCATCCTCGTTCCGTTTGCCATGGATGGCGTGCCTGGCGTGTCCTTTCCCGGCATTCCTGCTCACCAGACCTTCGTCTACAAATTCAAGGTCCGACAGGCCGGTACATACTGGTACCACAGCCACACCCGCTTTCAGGAGCAACTCGGCCTCTATGGCCCATTGGTGATCGAGCCACAAAGGCCGGCCCCCATACCTAGCGACAGGGACTACGTCGTTATGCTGAGTGATTGGACTGACGAAGATCCTGAAAACGTCTTCCTTCACTTGAAGCAGTCGAGTGATTTTTACAATTTCCAATTACCGACGGTCACTGATTTTGTGGCCGACGTCAGGGCGGCGGGCCTCTCAAAAGCACTGGCTCGACGGCGTATGTGGAACCAGATGCGCATGAATCCCACGGACCTCGCCGATGTCTCTGCTGCAACCTACTGCTACTTGGTCAATGGCGCCACACCCTTCACTAACTGGACAGCTATCGCGGAGGCAGGCGAATACGTACGTTTGCGCTTCATCAATGGATCGGCCACCACAACGTTTGATGTTCGCATCCCGGGCCTGACCATGCGAGTTTGTGCGGCGGACGGACAAGATGTCGAACCCGTGAACGTCGACGAGTTTCGGATTGGTGTAGCGGAGACCTACGATGTGTTGGTGCAGATGCCCCGGAATGAGGCATACACCATATTTGCACAGGCGATGGACCGCAGCGGATATGCACGTGCCACCCTCGCGCCGAAGCACGGCATGCGGGCCGCGATTCCTATTATGGACCCCAAAACCTGGCTGACCATGGCTGACATGGGCATGGACATGAACATGAACGGAATGTCTATGACCAGCGGGCCACCCAATGAAACGATGGAAACTCAGGACAACGGCATCCATTCCCCCCTCGGCCACTCTATGCAGGCGGGGGGCGAAACCGCGGCCGACGCCATGCCAGGCATGCGACTGCAGTCCGGCGATGAAGGCATGGCCGGCATGAAACCCTCCATGTCGATGTCCCACGATGGTAAGCCCGAGCATTCCCACCCAATGACGATGCTGGGTATGCACGGCGGCCCCGAAGTCGACATGCGGTCGATGAACCCTTCCAAGTCGCTCGCAGACCCTGGGCCGAGATTGCGCCAAAATGGCCGGAGGGTTTTGACCTACGCAGACTTGCGAACGCTGGGCCAGCCCTATGACGATCGGCCTCCGGGCCGCGAGATCGTGTTGCATCTGACCGGCAACATGCGACGGTTCATCTGGGGATTCGATGGCAAAAGGTTCTCGGAGGCCGAGCCGATCCGTCTGTACTACGGCGAACGGCTGCGGATCACTCTCGTTAATGACACCATGATGAATCACCCTATGCACCTGCACGGGATGTTCAGCGAGCTTGAAAACACGGAGCGTCAAGCGCTCGTCCGTAAGCACACCATCAACGTTCAACCATCCAAGCAGATCAGTTTCCTCGTAACTGCGGATGCCCCGGGCCAGTGGGCATTTCATTGTCATCTGCTGTACCACATGGAAGCCGGTATGTTCCGCAAGGTGGTTGTGGCCTGACCCTTGGACAAAGGAGCGCGTCATGTTGCCAGGAGTGAAGGGACGGCTGCGTTTGGTTGCCGCAGCCTTATTGCTCACCGTGCGGCTTGCAGGCGCCCACACGTCTGAGGCGCCCACGCCAGGCATGCCGCAGACGCCACACGGCACACCGTCTCAGGCCCATGGGCAAGAAGCGCAGGTACTTGCAACACAAAAGCCCGACTTACCTTCCCAAGAGGAAGGCGTCAATGTGATCACCCCCAGTGACGAACCCCGCGTGCCAATGCAGAATCCCAGCCGAGGCATCGCCGTGCCGGGCGACACCATGGTCGACAACGATGTCTATCATCAGTTTCTGCTCGATCGGCTCGAGACGGTACGCACTCGCGACGCGACGGGATGGGCATGGGACATGCAAGGCTGGTTCGGTAAGGATCTTGACCGACTATGGTTGAAGACCGAGGGCGAGCGACTGTTCGGTCAAACCGCAGACGCCAAAGTTGAAGCGTTGTGGGGTCATGCATTTGCCACATTTTGGGATTGGCAGGCAGGCGTTCGCCGCGACTTCGGTGGTGGACCAACACGTACGTGGGCTGCCTTTGGAGTGCAAGGGCTCGCGCCATACTGGTTCGATGTCGAAGCGACCCTGTACGTCAGTAATGGCGGGCGTCTTGCGGCCCGTGTGCGTGCTACCTACGATGTCCGCCTCTCGCAGCGAAGTGCCCTCACTCCCGAAATCGAAGCCAACGTCTACTCGAAGACCGACCAGGCGCGCGAGATTGGCCGCGGGCTGGCCGATGTTCGCCTCGGCTTGCGACTGCGATACGAACTTCGGCGCGACTTCGCTCCGTACATTGGCGTGGTTTGGAGCAGGAAACTGGGAAGGAGCGCAGAGTTTGCGCGAGCGGCGGGGCAAGACGCCGTAAACAAGCAGATCGTGGCTGGAATACGATGGTGGTTTTGAACCAGGAGCCTGTCAGGCTGCCCTCTGGGCGCTTTGCTATATAGCTCAGCATCGCGGTTTCCCGATCGCGCCGTCGGCATGAACGTCTTACCAAGACGTAATTTGCGGGTCATCGAAGCGAGAGGATTGCCTCTCTAGAATGCTTGACATCAGTCACGTTCCAGGAGAAAACGATGAATCGCAATCGACTTGTTCCGCTCATGCTCGCAGTCCTCTTCGCAGGCAGTTCGGCGGCATGGGCCTCAGACAAATTCCGTGGCGACGGCGGGGACAATTGGATCGAACATGTGCGGCAAAGCCCGTCAGCAACTCAACCGGATGTGAACAGGACGGCGTTGCTCTTCGGCTCGCCCGCGCCAGTGTCGCTGGCTGCACGCACTTTGACAGTTAAGCCAGGAATGAAATACATCAACGTCGAATCCGGTGAAACCGTCGCTTTTTCGGCGGGGACTGGGACGCAAGCATGGACGTTCATCGAAGCAATGCAGAGTACTTCGGTCGATTTGGGCGTTCTGCTGCCGGATGTGCCCGACGCTAAGGGTGTGCGCGTCATCATTGCGCGCAGCAAGTGGCTCACAGGCAGTTAGGACTTTCGTTCGTTCACTTCGGTCCCGTTACGACTCACTCGGTCGTGCGGGGCTGGTGTCGCTGCGCCGCCTCCCCCGTCCCCAAGCGATCAGGGCGGCAACCTGGATTGCTGTATTGATGAATTGCAGTGCAATCAAGGCAAATTGCTTGGTCTCCAAGTAGACGAACACCAGTCCGATGTTACCGGCGATCCAAGCGAGATAGCCGCGCGGATCCTTCCTCGCAATAAGGAGCTGACCGGTCAAGCCGGCCAGGATGACGAAGAGTTGCAGTGCGTTCACG
>NZ_JASATD010000042.1:0-30543 GCF_038440115.1 Ralstonia sp. OTU4908
CAGATCACCGCCGGCAATGCGCCGTGCGACCTCCGTGGCGTAGCCCGGCTCGCCGCCCAGTCCGCGCTGCACGTTGCGGATGATGAGCGACATGGCCAGCGACACCGCGCCGCCCACCAGCAGAATGACGATCAGGTTCGCGACGAGCGAATGGCGATACGCCGCATCTACTTCCTGCAGAAAGACGGCGCTGGAGAGATTCCAGTCCCATGGCGCAAAGTGCTTCACGTAGCCGATCTTCGGCAATGCGGTCTCGCTGCCGGGCAGGCGACCCTGGTATTCGGCAAAGCCGAAGCCCTTGTCTTTGGCGGCGTTGACGATGGTCGGATAGACCGGTTTGCCGGTCGGGTCCTTGAAGCCCGCGGTGCTCTTGCCGACCATGTCCGCCAGCGTCGGGTGCATCAGCAGGATGAACTGCGAATCGACCACGAACAGATAGCCCGTGGTGCCGAAGCGCATCGAGGCGAGCGTCGACAGCGCGGCTTTCTTGGCATCAGCTTCGGTCATGGCGCCCGATTGCGCGCGGCCGTGATACAGCTTGGCGATGCCCTCGGCGGCATCTACGAGGTTCTGCAGGCCGGCCTTGCGTTCGTCGAGCATGGTCGCGCGGGTCTCCATCGCGCTCCAGATCCCGACGCCGATCAGCCCCAGCCACATCAGGGCCAGCGCGAGGCGCAGCTTTGCTTTGAGTGTCCACTGTCGCATGTCGTGTTTTCTCCACTTATTGTTTGACGACTCCGCATCGGTGTAACGGCGATGGAGTGGCCGTCTTTAGTGGGGATGGCGTGCGCGCAGTGTGCGGATTTCCGCAAAAAGAAGGCGCCGGCTTGCACCGGCGCCTGAAGAGACGGCGCCTCACCCGCAAGGAGGGGGCACCGCCGCGCGTTGGGAGGTGTCGTTATAGGCGGGCGATCATTGCTCGCGAATCCAGGTCTGCGTACGGCCCAGCAGGCTGATGCCCAGGTAACCGCGCACATTCAGTTTCTGCCCGTCCTCCGACAGCGACATCTTGGCGCTGTAGACCTTGCCGTTTTCCGGGTCCAGGATCTGGCCGCCATCCCAGTTGTTGTTGCCGTTCGGCTTCAGACCCGTCAGGATCGTCAGGCCCTTGATCGGCTGGTCCTTGCGGTCGTCCGTGCACTTGGTGCAGGTCTTGTTCTCGTCGCCGGGCACCAGGATCTTGCTGACCTTGCCCGTGAACGTGCCGCCGTTGTCGACGATCGTCACTTCGCCTTTCTGTTTGCCCGTGTTGTCGTCGATGGTCTTCCAGGTGCCGGCGGGGCTGGCTTGCGCGAAGGCGCTGCCGGCTGCCAGAGCGAGGGCCAGTGCGCCAGCCAGGCGCGCGAGAGCGTAGGGGGTATGTTGCATCGTGGAGTCTCCTTGTTGTCAGTCAAAAAAATCGGTGAGGGCTGATCGATGATGTCGGCGCAGGGATCAATGCGCGCTCAACGCACCGGTCAGGGGTGACAGCGGATTGCTGCCGGAGCCGCCGGCGGCGTTCGTGACGCCACCCAGCGCATTCGTGATTGGGGCGAGCGGGTTGCCGCTGCCGGCAGCGCCGGTCAGTGCGCCCGTTACCGGCGCCAGCGGATTGCTGCCGCCGCCCGACAGCGCGCCCGTCACCGGGGCGAGCGGGTTGCTGCCACCGCCGAGGCCGCCACCGAGCGCGCCCGTGATCGGTGCCAACGGATTCGCCGAGCCGCCGCTGCCGCCGTTGATCAATCCGCCGGCGCTGGCCACCGTGCCGCCAGCGGCGCCGACCACACCGCCCACGTCACGCGTGAGCGGGTTGCCGCCGGCCGCGCCGACTTGCGCGCCAGCGCTCTGAAGGCCACCGCCAACCGTGTTTAGCGCGCCGGCCAGCGGACCGCCGAGCATCGTCGTGCTGCCGACCGTCTGCGTGCCGTTCACGAGCTGCGACGACAGTGGCACGATCGCGTTGCTCGTCTGCTGCGTGATCTGTTGCACCGGGCCGCTCGACGTGCCAATCGTGACGAGCCCGCCAGCACCCTGCATCACCTGACCCAGCGCCGACACACCGCTGCCCACCGGCGACGTCACCGGATTCAGCGGCGCCAGCGGGCTGCCGGCGGCACCCAGATCCGAGACGGTCTGCCCCGCGTTGCCGACCGTTACCCCGGCGGAGCGGATCACGTCACCCGAACTCTGCACCGTGGTGCCGACCGGGTCGGGCGTCGAGCCGATCTTGCCGAGCCCATTGCTGATACCGCCGCCCAATGTCTGGACCGTGTTGCCCGCGGAGGTGACCGTCGCGCCCAGATCCTTCTGCGCTGCCGTGCCGCCGATGACAGGCACCGGCGCCGTGCCGATGGTCGTGCCAAGGTCGCCGACGGTCTTGCCCGTCTGCGTGACGACGTTGCCGCCGCCGCCGGCGACGTTGCCGACCGGCACCGCGCCCGGATTGTTGTTGGCCGACGATGACGGCGTCGTGTCGCCGTTCGGGTTGCCGCCCGAAGCACAACCGGCCAGCGTCAGCACGGCCACCGCAGCCGCTGCCAGCAGCGTGCGCGACGCCGAAGTGGCGGACAACGAAGTGGAAGAAGAAGTGTGGAGCGGGTTCTGAATCTTCATGGTGAGTCTCCTTGTAAGCGCGGCCCGTACCGCGTGTCACCGCCGGGTCAGAAGAACGCGCATCTGACGTCCAGCGGGTAGCATCCGCCTGCGTTTGCCGTCGAATGCAAAGAAAGTTTTACAGAGCGGTGGCTAGTGATGCGCGCCGGATGCCACACCCGACAGCACACCGCCAACCAACCCGCCAACCGTCGTGCCGACGCCGCCCAATCCGCCCAGTGGACCCGTCGCAGCCGTACCGCCGCTGCTGACCGCGCCAACCGAGCCGAGCGCGCCAGCACCCGGCAATCCCGCAGTCAGCGAACCGACTGCCGTCGTGACCGGCGCAAGCACACCACCGAGGGCGCCGGTCAGCGCACTACCCGGCGCACCACCCGACGCACTGCCTGCTGCAGACGGCGCCGTCGGCGAGACCACCGTCGACAACCCGGTGGTGAGCGAACCGAGCGCACCCACCGTGTTGCCCAACGTCGACACCAGCCCGTCACCCTTGCCGGCCGTCGAAATCGTGCGGCCCTCGCTGCCAAGCGCGCCGCCCAGCGTCGCCAGCACGTTGCTCACAGGTGCGCCCAGCCCAGTGGCAGCGCCCAGCGTTTGCGTGGCGGAAGTCAGCGTGCTGGTGAGCGGCACGATGGCGGTGATGGTGGTGGTCGTCACCTGCTCGACAGGGCCGGTCAGCGTCGCGATGGGCGTGCTGCCGGTCGACCCGGTGCCACCCGTCGCATTGCTGCCGTTGTTGTTCGACCACGTGGGCGATGTCGATGCAGTGATCGCCGGCTTGGATTGCGAATTGCCGCCGCCGCCAAGCGACGCTCCCATGTCGCCGCTGCCCGAATTCGCGCAACCGGCCACCATGGCGAACGATGCCGTCGCCAGCACGCACCGCAGGAATACTCCGCGCTTTGGCGGATTCGATTTCGACAAGAACGCTCGATCGCGCATCTTGTGCCTCCACTACTCAGAACAGAACGCTCGTTGGACCCCTTCTGTCTTGCGCTCTTTGCTCGTCGGGTTTGTCGTCGTCAGCCATGTGGGGTTGGCGACGACCTCCCTGTCTTCTCACGTGCCACGCGCAGGCCCGTGCCACACCGCGCGATCGATGCCGTGCTGATGTGGTGAGCGGATCGTGGAGTGAAACCGAATGGCATGACAATCAGCGCCAACCTGACATCCGGATTTGCGATCGCAGCAATTTGTGCAATCGGTCCGGAAAAAAACGCCAACGCAAGCCATTCTTCGGGCGATGGGGCCGCAGCAAAACTGGGCTCTAGATTGCCGTAGAACAATCCTTCTATCGTCGCAAAACAGCGTCGTTTCAAACGCGATCGCATGCACTTTTCAGCGAGGGGCTGAGCAGGGTTTTCCCGGGATGGCCCATCGCGAGAAGCGTGGAGCGAGTCGCGCTTTTCGATGTCGTGCTCGCACGCAGATCGGCATCGTCACGATCCGAGGTCGGCGTCGCGCGTCGACATCAATCCGGCACACGCGGATCCGAGTCGCGCTCACGCACGCAGCGATGCTTCTGCTCCATCGCAATCCGCTCGCACCGGATGAGCGGCACGCGATTTGCGGGAGCTGCACGCATGCTGTTGGTCTTCGCAATCGCATCGATATCGCACGGTACCGATCGAAGGTGAGCGCGATGTATCGGCAGCGTCGAACGACATGCTCCGCACGTCGATATGCACGCGTCGATCGCACCGATCGCGTGCGCATCGACGTGTTGAGCGCGAAAAATTCGCACGCGCTGTCGCATCTACGCATCGTTTTTTTTCGACACGCATCGCGCAGAGCGCGCGTCGTCGCGCACGATGTCGGCGAACGCGCGCGATGCACGTGCATCTGATCATGAGGGGCGCGCGCGCAACATCGTGTGTTGCTGTAAACCGGCATAACCATTGGGTTTGCGGGACACACGTGTCAACGTGGAGCAACGCCGCAACGTGATGTTACGACGCAAGAAAATGCGCCTTCTCGACATCGATCTGCGCGCATGCGCGATGCGAATCGCAGCGATGCACAGACGCAGCGCAATCCTTCACCAAAACTCACCGCGCTTTTTGCATAAATCTCTTAACATCACTGCGCAAACGAATTATGATTCGCCTTGACAAGACGTTGACTTCGATGCAAGGGACCTTCGCGCGATCAACGACGATGAAGTTCCAAGCGGCAAGTGAAAGGTAGTCGAGGAGCGTAACCACTTTGATGCACGCCACGCCGACAGGGCTGTTTGAACTCGGTGCCGTCTCTGCGATCCCCCCGTCGGGATGGGCGTATTACCCCCAAAAGAAAACGCGCGCTCTCCAGTTTTTCGCTGTCCGTAAAGTCACGCCGCAGGCGGCTTTGCGGTCTACGCAGCGATTCGCGCAAGATCAGATTTCGACCGGTGTGGCCACGATGCCCCGGTCCTCTCAATTGATGAAGACTCGCCGGATGCATTCTGTCTGGCCGACTGCGGCTGCGCTCGTGCGCGCAACCGGGGCGTGCAACTTGCTGCGTGTGTTCACCGCGCAAGCCGCAGATCTTCCTACCGAATTCATTAGCGTGCGACTGCTGTCTGGTGGCGCGCCGATGAATCGCTCGCTCGGTTGGTCTGGCGATGCCAATGCATCGTGGGATCGGGCCGGTCGGGTTGCTCAATCTCGATAGTTCGATACCCAATCTTGAAGGAGTTTCCCATGGCAACTGCTGCTAAGAAGAAACCGGCCGCCAAGGCCCCGGCCAAGAAGGCCGCTGCAAAGAAGGCTCCGGCCGCCAAGAAGGCTGCTGCAAAGAAGGCTGCTCCGGCCGCTAAGAAGGCCCCGGCCAAGAAGGTCGCAGCTAAGAAGGTCGCTGCCAAGAAGGCCCCCGCCAAGAAGGCCGCAGTGAAGAAGGTTGCAGCTAAGAAGGCCCCGGCCAAGAAAGCTGCAGTGAAGAAGATTGCAGCCAAGAAGGCTCCGGCCAAGAAAGCCGCAGTGAAGAAGGTTGCAGCCAAGAAGGCTCCGGCCAAGAAAGCCGCAGTGAAGAAGGTTGCAGCCAAGAAGGCTCCGGCTGCCAAGAAGGCTGCTGCTAAGCCTGCTGCGAAGAAGGCTGCCGCCAAGAAGGCCCCGGCTGCCAAGAAGGCCGCTGCCAAGCCTGCTGCGAAGAAGGCTCCGGCCAAGAAGGCTGTTGCCAAGCCCGCTGCTGCTCCGGCCGCTGCACCTGCTGCACCCGCTGCCAAGACCGCGCTGAACCCGGCTGCGGCATGGCCGTTCCCGACCGGCAACCGTCCGTAAGTCATTCTGACGACGTTGATCCTCCGGGACCACAGCGGCGCGCAGGTCGCGCCCTCCTGATCGGATACCGCGTATCCGGTCCGCAAGGCCTTGGTGTCTTGCACCGCCCGCCGATCGGCTCACGCCCCGGCGGGCTTTTTCTTGCCCGCGCATCGCGCCTGCGTTTCGCGCGAACAAAAAAAACCGCACCGGCGCAATGCCGATGCGGTATTTCCGGTGAACCCCTCGGTGTATCGGCCGAGTATCGTCGATCAGTGCGTGACGCGCGTCACGCCACCCGATGAGAGCAGGCGCACGCGCTCACCAGGGCGGAACGCCTCGTCCGCGTCTTGCGTGATCGCACGGTACTCGCCGTTGTCGAGCTTGACGGTGATTTCCAGGCCCGGCCGCTTATTCATCTGACCTTCGAGCGCGCTGCCGGCCACGCCGCCGAGAATCGCACCGAGCACACCCGCTGCGACCGAGCCGTTGCCGCGGCCGATGGCGGCAGCCGAACCGATGCCGCCGATCGCGCCCCCGGCAATGGTGCCAACGCCCGTCTGTTCACGGTCGATCACGACATTGCGCACGGAATCCACCGTACCGAAGCGCACGGTCTGCTCGCGCTGCGCCTGACCCGAGGTGTAAGCGCTGTTGGAATTGGTGCCCATGGCGCAGCCTTGCAGGCCAAGGGCGGCGACCAGCAGAGTCGCGGCGCCGATGCGATAGATGGGTTTCATGTTCGTTCCTTATTGATACCGGTACCCGAAAGCGGATTCAAAGCGCCGCGCAATTTCGTCGACGGGCAGGCCGTGATTCTGCGGGCCTTGGCAAGCAATCTTGAGTGAGCCCATCAGGCTGGCGAGGCGGCCGGTGGTGTCCCAGTCCAGGCCGTTCTCGATGCCGTAGAGCAGGCCGCCGCGGAACGCGTCGCCGCAACCGGTCGGGTCGACCACACGTTCGGCCGGCACGGCCGGAATAGTGTACTGCTTGCCGCCTGCGTAAATCTCCGCCCCTTCTTCCCCGCGCGTGACGATGTACGCCTCGACGCGCTGCGCAAGTTCTGCCGCACTGTAGCCCGTGCGTGACAGCATGACCTGTGCTTCGTAGTCATTGACCACCACGTAGCTGGCGAGTTCAACGAAGTGGCGCAGGTCGGCGCCGTCAAACAGCGGCATTGCCTGGCCCAAATCGAAGATAAAGGGCACGCCGGATTCGGCGAACTGGGTCGCGTGGTGCAGCATGCCTTCACGGCTGTCGGGGCCCACCAGGCCAAGCCTCGCCGGCAGCGCATTCTTGACCGAATTGATGCTCGAATGGCTCATCGCGCCGGGGTGGAACGCGGTGATCTGGTTGTTGTCGAGGTCGGTCGTGATCATCGCCTGCGCGGTGAACGTGTCCGGAACCTCCGTGACATGCGCTGTCGAGATGCCGAGCTTGTTCAGGTAGTCCAGATACGGGCCCGCATCCTGGCCGACCGTGCCCATGATGATGGGCTCGCCGCCGAGCATCTTCAGCGTGAAGGCGATGTTGCCTGCGCAGCCACCGAACTCCCGGCGCATGGTCGGCACCAGGAAGGAAACGTTCAGGATGTGGATCTTGTCGGGCAGGATGTGTTCGCGGAAGTGTCCGTCGAACGTCATGATGGTGTCGTAGGCAATCGAGCCGCAGATCACGCTGGCCATATTGAAGCACTCCAGATATGACACGGCCGCCCAGTGGACGGCCGTGTGATGAACGAGAGACCGGAAGCTGGTCTCGATGCAATCAGTTCAGCTTACTTCAGCGCAGCCAGGGCCGCGTCGTAGTTCGGCTCGTCCTTGATCTCGGGCACGAGTTGCGAGTACAGGACGGTGTCGTCGGCGTCGAGCACGACCACGGCGCGGGCGGTCACGCCAGCCAGCGGGCCCGACGTGATGTCGACGCCGTAGGCTTGCTTGAAACCCTTGTCGCGGAAGGTCGACAGCGGCTTCACATTCGCGATGCCTTCGGTGGTGCAGAAGCGGCCGGCTGCGAACGGCAGGTCGGCAGAGATGGACAGCACGACCGTGTTGTCCAGCTTGGCAGCGGCTTCGTTGAACTTGCGCGTGGAGGTGGCGCACACCGGGGTGTCCAGGCTCGGCACGATGTTCAGGACCTTGCGCTTGCCGGCAAAGTCAGCGAGCGACACGTCTTTCAGGTCTGCGCCGACCAGCGTGAATGCCGGGGCCTTCGAGCCTGCGGTCGGGAATTGGCCGCCGACTTCGATCGGGTTGCCGCCAAGGGTCACGTTTGCCATGGTGTTACTCCTTCCTTTGATACGTGTTGGGGGAAGAGCCGCTAACAGAACCCGCCTGGCGTCGCCTCCTTGCCGTACCGCTTGCACTGTCTGCGTCGGCATGCCCGGCCAGGAGGGTCTTGTTAGCGGCTCTACGCCAGGGGTGAAAATTCAGGGGTAAAAAATCAGGACCCGGTAATTGGCCGTCGGGCGCTGTGACTGGAATCGTACCCGAATCGGTAGTTCGGCGCGGGCGGGCAGCCCTGACTTGCCGTATGCACTGTCGGTCGGGTTCAGGTAGTCGGTAGGCAGCAGTGCGCGGCGCGACAGCAGCTGGTCTTGCAAGTCGGTCGTGACCAACTCGATGGCCGGCAGGGCGATGGGGCCGCCGGCGCGGTTGCGCAATGTCGCCGTCAGCACGTACTGGTCGGACGCTTCGCCTTCTTGCCGCTGCAGTTGTGACGATTCGATCTGCAATGCATCGAGATCACGCGGCGGCGCAATCGTGCAATGCAACGGCTGGCACATCGCCTCCAACATCGGCCGTGTGGAGGGCACGCGGCGCGCGATCTCGGCGCGGGCCAGGAAGAGCAGTTGCAGCACGGCCGTCACCGCCAGCACGCCGATCGCAACGCGCGCCAGTGCGCGGCGTCCCGTCGTTTTGCGAGTTTGCTCGCGGGCTTGCGCGGCACGCAAAAAATCAAGCGTCGCGGCAGAGACACCGTGGTTCGGCCCCCGCACCTTGCGCGGACGCGGCGCGCCAGTCAGCGTGCGCTGCGGCGTCGGGCCGGCGGGCTCGGCTTGCGTGCGACGTGTGTGGCCTTGGCGGCGCGGCACCGGCGCAAACAGCGTGTGCGGATCGGTTTGGTGGCGCATCCAGACCGAATCGTGCTTTTCCGCCTCAGGCTTCAGGGATGCGACGGCTACCGGTGCAGACGCCGTCACCACCGGAGCCGCCGGGGGCGCGATGGCCGGCTCGACCGGCAGATCCGCCGACGGCTGCCTGGGCACGGCGGCGGCGAACGCGTCTTCCTCGTCTTCGAGGTCGCGGATGGGCGGCAGGCCGTGGAATGGATCGGCGGGCGGAGCGGGTGGTTCTGCAGGTTGTGTCAGCTGCACCGGTTCAGCGACGGGCTCGGCAGCGCGCTCGATCGGCGCTTCGTCCGGCAGCGGTCGCGTGTCGGGTGCGGTCGATTGCAGATCGGGCGCGGGTGTTGCGCCTTCAACTTCCCCCAGATGCACTTCTGCGACGCCTTCTTCGGGAACGTCTTCTTCCCAGATCAGCGTCATGCCGAAGCCGTGGTCGTCTTCTGCGGCAGGCCGTGCCGCGGGCGTTTCCGGTTCAGGGGCGGCGGGCGTTGCGAGCGGCGCAATGCGAGCAGCGTGTTCCGGTGATTGCTGTGGCTGCGGTGCTTCTGCGGTCGGCGCTGCAGGCGCGGGCGGGGCGCCAAGCTCGATCAGATGATCGCGGCCATCGAAGACGTGATTGCAGCGGCCGCAACGGACCAGCCCGCCGCGCAGCCGAAGCTGATCGGCAACAACGCGGAATGCGGTTTGACAGTTGGGGCAGCGGGCGGCCAAACGTGGCGCAGCTTGTGGCGCAGTTGCCATGCGGGACGAGGAGAAAAAAGCCGACCGCGCGAGTATTGCAGACAGAGGCGCCAGCGTCGACCTTTGCAGGGGGCACTGGCGCGCAATGCGGTGAAATTACGTCGGCTTCACACCACGCAGGCAGACCCAGCCGTCACGTGCGCGCCACACGGTAAGCGGAATGGCGGAGGCGTACGCAGCGGCAACTTCTTCGGCCTGGCGCTCTAGCACGCCCGACAGAATCAGCCGGCCGCCCGGCCGCACGCGTGCGCACAGCATGGCTGCCATCAACTTGAGCGGGTTCGACAGGATGTTGGCGACGACCAGATCGAACGTGCCTTCCGGTGCATCGTCGGGCAGGGCAAACGTGGCTTCGACGTGGTTGCGCTCGGCGTTGTAGCGCGAGGCTTCGACCGCATTCGGATCGATGTCGACACCGACGGTTTCGCCGGCGCCGAGCTTCTTGGCGACGATGGCCAGAATGCCCGAGCCGCAACCGTAGTCGAGCGTGCGTTCGCCGGGTTGCACGTGCTGCTCCAGCCATTCCATGCACAGGCGCGTGGTCGGGTGGCTGCCGGTGCCGAACGCGAGGCCGGGGTCCAGTTCGAGTACCACGGCGTCGGGTTCCGGCGCGTCGTGCCAGGACGGCACGACCCAGATGTGCTCACCAATGTGGATCGGCTCGAACTGCGATTGCGTCACGCGCACCCAGTCCTGCTCTTCGACTTCGCGCACCGTGTACGCGGGCAACGGCGAGAGGTTGATCTCGTTGGCTGCGGCTGCCACCAGCAATGCCGGATCGGCATCCTCTGCGAGCAGGGCAACCACGCGCGAGCGGTTCCAAGCCAGGCGTGTCGGTTCGTGGCCGGGCTCGCCAAAGAGCGGCTGCTCTTCGGGCGTGTCGGCATCGGCGTCCTCCACCGAGACCGACAGCGCGCCAAGATCAAACAGTGCTTCGGACAACGCTTCGGCGTCGTCACGCGCCACTTCGAGCACGCATTCCCGGTACGTCACTTGCCGCCACCCTTGGCCACTTCCTGTTGCGCCAAACGGTGCTCCAAGTAGTGGATGTCGGTGCCGCCTTCAACGAAGTTGGCGTCGAGCATCAGATCGCGGTGCAGCGGCACGTTGGTCTGGATGCCTTCCACCACCATTTCCGACAGGGCGATGCGCATGCGGGCGATGGCCTGCTCGCGTGTCGCGCCGTACGTGATGACCTTGCCGATCATCGAGTCGTAATTGGGCGGCACGAAGTAGCCGTTGTAGGCATGCGAATCCACGCGGACGCCCGGGCCCCCCGGCACATGCCACGACGTGATGCGGCCCGGCGACGGCGTGAACTTGAACGGATCTTCCGCGTTGATGCGGCACTCGATGGCGTGGCCCTTGAGCGTGATGTCCTTCTGCCGGAAGCGCAGCTTTTCGCCGGCCGCCACTCGGATCTGCTCCTGCACGATGTCAACGCCCGTGATCATTTCCGTGACCGGATGTTCGACCTGCACGCGTGTGTTCATTTCGATGAAGTAGAACTCGCCGTTCTCGTACAGGAACTCGAACGTGCCGGCGCCGCGATAGCCGATCTTCTTGCAGGCCTCGGCGCAGCGGTCGCCAATGCGTTCGATCAGACGACGCGGAATGTGCGGTGCCGGCGCTTCCTCGATCACCTTCTGGTGGCGGCGCTGCATGGAGCAATCGCGCTCGCCCAGCCAGACGGCGTTGCGGTGCTGGTCCGCCAGGACCTGGATTTCCACGTGGCGCGGATGCTCCAGGAACTTCTCCATATAGACTTCCGGATTGCCGAAGGCGCGGCCGGCTTCCTCGCGCGTCATGTTGACGGCGTTGATCAGCGCAGCCTCGGTGTGCACCACGCGCATGCCACGGCCACCGCCGCCGCCAGCTGCCTTGATGATCACCGGATAGCCGACCTTCTTGGCCGTTGCCAGAATTTCCTTCGGGTCTTCCGGCAGGGCGCCTTCCGAGCCCGGCACGCACGGCACGCCTGACTTGATCATCGCCTGCTTGGCTGAAACCTTGTCGCCCATCAGGCGAATCGATTCGGGCGTCGGGCCGATGAAAGTGAAGCCCGATTGCTCCACACGCTCGGCAAAGTCGGCGTTTTCCGACAGGAAGCCGTAACCGGGGTGGATGGCCTGGGCGTCGGTCACCTCGGCGGCCGAGATGATCGCCGGCATGTTCAGGTACGACAGCGGCGACGGTGCCGGGCCGATACACACGGCTTCGTCGGCCAGCTTGACGTATTTGGCTTCCTTGTCCGCCTCGGAATAGACCACCACGGTCTTGATGCCGAGTTCGCGGCAGGCGCGCTGGATGCGAAGAGCGATCTCGCCGCGATTCGCGATCAGGATCTTGTCGAACATCGTGTTCTCGCTACAAAAAGGAGAGGCGAGGGCGCTGTGGCCGGGCCGCGCTCAGTGGCAGCCCTTGTGCGCCGGCTCGCGCTCGGATGCGGCACGCTGCGCGCCGCACGATGAGGGTCGGATGCCGGAAGATCAGCCGATCACGAACAGCGGTTGGCCGTACTCCACCGCCTGGCCGTTCTCGATCAGGATCTCCTTGATGACGCCGGCCTTGTCGGCTTCGATCTCGTTGAGCAGCTTCATCGCCTCGATGATGCAGATGGTCTGCCCTTCCTTGACGGTGTCGCCCACCTTGACGAACTCGGCTGCGCCCGGCGACGGCGAGCGGTAGAACGTGCCGACCATCGGTGACGTCACGATGTGGCCAGCCGGCAGGGCCGGGGCGGCAGCCTCGGCGCCGACGGCTGCCGGCGCCGCTGCGGCGGGTGCTCCCATAGCCGGTGCAGCCTGCATCGGCATCGGCGCATATTGCATCGGGGCCATCACTTGCGGCGCCGACTTGACGATGCGGACCTTGCCTTCGCCTTCGGTCACTTCGAGCTCCGAAATGCCCGATTCGGCCACCAGGTCGATCAGCGTTTTCAGCTTGCGCAAATCCATGAACGTTCTCCTGCAGCGTCGGCGATCTGGGGCGGTGGATGCGTGCGAATGGCTCTTCAGCCGCGCATCGGTGAAAAGCGCTCCAGGCGCTGGCGTCGTTGCGTTGGTTAAGTGGTTGAAATAAAAGGAAGAAGATGGCTGGTCAGCCGCCGTATTGGTCGATAGCGAAGTCCAGCGCCGCCAGATAGCCGCGCCAGCCCAGCCCGCAAATCACGCCCACCGCCTGGTCCGCCAGATACGAATGGTGGCGGAACGGCTCACGACGATGCACGTTGGACAGATGCACTTCGATGTACGGAATCACCACGCCGGCCAGCGCATCGCGAAGGGCCACACTCGTGTGCGTGTAGGCGGCCGGATTGATGATGATGAATTCGATGCCTTCGCTCTTGGCGGCATGGATGCGGTCGACCAGTGCGCCTTCGTGGTTCGACTGGAAGTGCGCCAGCGTCACGCCGCGCGCCGTAGCGCGTTCGACCAAGGCGGTATTGATGTCGGCGAGGGTGGTTGCACCATAGACTTCCGGCTCGCGCGTTCCCAGCAAATTGAGATTCGGGCCGTGCAGCACGAGCACGTTGCGAAGCGCTTTGGCGATGGATTGATCAGCCACGGTTTGACCGGTTGAGCGAAGTTGGGCGCAATTTACAGCAACTTAGAATGCTTTGTCTAGTTTTTGCTGAAAAACTCTCAACAAATCGGTGTTTTCACCGATCTTGGGCGTCCCGCCTATGCTTTTGCCGGAGAAGAAGGGGAGTTGCGTGCACATGAGCGTCATATGACGTTTTTGTACATTCACGTGCGCTGCAGGGCCTCGCGCAGTTCATCCGCATGCACACGACCCATCTTCCGGAAAGTGATCTCACCTTGAGCATTGAGAATCACAGTAAACGGCAGGCCACCGACTTCGTTGCCAAGCTGGCGGCCCAGTTCCGTCCCACCAAAGCCCGCCACGGCAATCGGATATGTGACGTGCACCTTGCCCAGGAACGTCTGGATATTGGACGCCGAGTCAATGCCGATGCCGACGAACTTTGCCTTGGCCTTCTGTTCCTGCGCCAGTGCAGACAGTTCTGGCATTTCTTCCACGCAAGGACCGCACCACGGTGCCCAGAAATTGATCACCACCGGCTGGCCACGAAAAGCAGCCAGATCCAGTGGGGCGCCATTGGCGTCCGGGAGCTTGCTGCTGTAAAACGCGGCGACGGCAGTGTCAGCCGGCGTTTTGGGTTCGGTGGCACGATGCCCGAAATAGAGGCCCGTCACCGCGGCAATCAGGCCGGCCATCAGCAGGGCAGTCAGAGTGGTGCGGCGGGACATGGTTTTGCAGAGGTCTCTATATATAGACAGAGGCGGAGCGTGCGGGATTGTACTCCTGTCGGCCGATCACCCCTGCGACAGCAGGGCGCGTACTGCCGCCGCGTCGCCGCGTTGGGTCTTGCCGGTAGCGTCTGCGCGCCGCGCGCCGCGCACATCGTTCATGTCATATAAGGCGATATGAACGCCCACGGGCGTGCCCGTTTCAGCGCGCAACTGGCGCGCAAGCTCACGAGATTCGGGCTCGGCGGGCCACTGGCCGCGCCACAGGAAGCTGAGCGTTTCCACTTCGTCGCGGCCGGCGAAGTGAGCACTTTCTGTCGTTTCGAAATCCACGCCGGCGTTGAGCAGGAAGATCGCCACGTCCTTCGGGCTGTCGCAGAAGACCTGCAGGTGGATGTCGGAATGCTCGCTGGCGGTGCCGTTGAAGACCGCGCCCGCGAGGTACGGGTTATGGATTGCCAGCCCTTCCATCAGCACCAGTGCAATGCGACGCAGCAACGCCAGCACGCGCGGCTGGGATTCGGCCTGGAACAGCGCCTGGTATTCACGGACTTCCGTTTCGACCTGTTCGTTGTCCGGCAGCCATTCGCCGGGCGCGCGGGATTCCGTACCGAGCACCTGGCGCGCGGCCTTGCGTTTAGCGGTGGCGTAGTCAACGCCGTCTTCCGCGATCATGCGGGCGGCGGTGACGGCAATTTCCTCCCGCACGCGGGCGGGGTCGAGGGTGGGGCGTTTGGACATGGCTCTATTTTACTGAAGCGCACGGGCCGCCCTGAAGCCGCGGGTACAATGCGGCGCAACGAAGTTGAGATGGCTCCCATGCATATCCACATCCTTGGAATCTGCGGCACCTTCATGGGCGGCATTGCCCTGATCGCCCGTCAGGCTGGCCACCGCGTTACCGGCTGCGACGCGAACGTCTACCCTCCGATGAGCACCCAGCTCGAAGCGCAAGGCATCGAGCTGATCGAAGGCTTTGACCCCGAACAGCTGTCCATCGGTGCCGATCTCTATGTGATCGGCAACGTGATCTCCCGTGGCAACCCTCTGATGGAAGCCATCCTGGATCGCAATTTGCCCTACATCTCCGGTCCTCAATGGCTCGGGGACAATGTACTACGCCAGAAGTGGGTGCTTGCCGTAGCAGGTACGCACGGCAAGACGACCACGACATCGATGCTCGCATGGGTCCTCCAGGATGCCGGCTACAACCCGGGCTTCCTGGTGGGCGGCGTGCCACGTAACTTCGGGCTGTCGGCGCGCCTGACGGAATCCAACTTCTTCGTGATTGAAGCGGACGAGTACGACACGGCCTTCTTCGACAAGCGCAGCAAGTTCGTTCATTACCGCCCCCGTACAGCCATATTGAACAACCTCGAATTCGATCACGCCGACATCTTTCCCGATCTTGCCGCGATCGAAACCCAATTTCATCATCTAGTGCGCACCGTGCCCGGTCAGGGCCGCCTCCTGGTCAATGGTCGGGAAGATAGCCTGAAGCGGGTACTTGAGCGCGGATGCTGGTCCGAAGTCGAGCAGTTCGGCGCAGAAGGTGGCTCCGGCTGGAAAATTGCAAACCTCAGTGATGACGATAGCTTCGACGTGGTGTTCAACGGACAACCGCTAGGCCGTGTCCGCTGGGCACTTCAAGGGGACCACAATCGTATGAATGCGGTGGCGGCCATCGCCGCCGCACGCCATGTCGGTGTTCCACCTGCCCAAGCTATTGAAAGCCTGGCCCGTTTCGAAAATGTGAAACGGCGCATGGAAGTGCGCGGCACCGTGAATGACGTGACTGTCTACGACGATTTTGCCCATCACCCGACGGCGATTCGCACGACCATCGAAGGCTTGCGCCGCCGCGTTGGCGAGGGGCGCATTCTGGCTGTGCTGGAGCCGCGTTCAAACACCATGAAACTGGGTGTGATGAAACAGACGCTTCCGGACAGCCTCTCCGGAGCGGACCAAATCTTTGCTTACGGCGCCGCCAATGGGCGCGACGCGATCGGGTGGGATCTGGCGGGCGCGTTGGCCCCTCTGGGCCAGCGCGCGAAAGCGTTCTCTGACTTGACTGCGCTAGTTGACGCCGTGACGGCTGCCGCCCGCCCGGGCGACCATGTGCTTGTCATGAGCAATGGCGGCTTCGGAGGCGTACATCAGAAGCTGCTGGACGCCTTGGCCGAACGCGCCGAGACAGCGAACTGACTCCCAAATGCCGGCATCCATCGTCTATCTGCACGGATTTCGTTCGTCGCCGCGCTCGTTCAAAGCGCAGTTGCTAGGCAGGCGGATGGCGTCCGTAGGGCTGGCGAATCAGTATGTATGCCCGATGCTGCCCGTCTCGCCGCGCGAGGCGATGGCCGAGACAGATGCGCTGATCGCGGAGCTGAGTGCGCGTGACGGCACTAAGCCGGCGCTCATCGGCTCGTCTCTCGGCGGCTTTTACGCCACTTGGCTGGCAGAGCGTCATGGGCTTCGCGCGGCAATGCTCAATCCGGCTACGCGCCCGGAGCCGGATCTCGCCAAATACGTCGGCGAACAGCCGTTGTGGCATGGCGGCGGCACGATCCGCGTCGAGCCGCATCATCTGGATGAGCTGCGCGCGCTGGCCGTGCCCGCCATCACGCAGCCCGAGCGCTACTACCTGCTCGCCGCCACCGGTGACGAGGTGCTCGACTACCGCGAAATGCTCGATCACTTTCCTGGCGCGGCCACCCGCATCATTGAAGGTGGCGACCACGGCATCAGCGACTTCGCGCAGTACATGGACGAAGTGCTCGTGTTCTGCGGCGTTCCAGCCGATCTGTTGGCGGCCCACCCTTTCTGTGCCGCATGACCGATTTCCCGTCGTACCCGCGCGGCCTCTGGCGCAGCGCGTTGCCTCCGGCTGTGGTCTATGACCGGCATTGGGCGCGCTGGGCCGTAGGCGCCGATTCTCTGACGGCCAGGCTTCGTGCGGCATCGTCGCGCTTTCGCGTGCAATTGCTCGGCCAGCGGCGCGCGATGCCGTTGCGCGACGAGTGGCGTTGTCTTGGCATGTCGGGCCCTGCTGAGACGCTGGTCCGCGAAGTCCTGCTGATCTGCGACGAGATCCCGGTGGTCTATGCACACACGATCGTGCATCCGCGCAGTGTGGCGCTGGACTGGCCGTTCCTGAAAGCGCTGGGGGCGCAGCCGTTGGGGCACTCCCTGTTCGCCGATCCACGTGTACAGCGAGGCGATTTCGAATTCGCTCTGCTGGACGCGCGCCACCCGCTGGTGCGCCGGGCACACGACGCGCTGGGCGATGCGCCGGTTGCCGGCACGGCCCGATTGCCGGCCCGCCGATCGGTGTTCCGGCGCGGCGCGGGCGCGATGCTGGTGACAGAGGTTTTCCTGCCGGCGCTGGCTGGTTTCCACCCGCCGCGGTAAGCGTATTTGGCGGTCCGAGCGCCCGGCCAGTGCGGTATCATCGCCCCCAACTTTTTATCGCCGCGCCTGGCGTGATGTCGTCAGGATGGGCGGCCATTCCACTTCATTCAAAGCGGTGCTCGCACGGGCGAGTGCTGCGATCCAGACAAATCCATGCAGTTGCTGTTCGAAGAAGGCGGCGAGATCCGCGCGGGCACCGTCTTGTCCCAACAGGGCGAGGCCTATCAGGTCGAGTTGCCGAGCGCCAAGCGCACCAAGGTCAAGTCGCGCGACGTGTTGCTGCAATTCGCGCAGCCGTCTGCCGGTGAGTTGTCGCAGGCAGCCCAGGCGCTGTCGGCGGAGATCGACCTCGATTTTCTGTGGGAATGCGCTTCGGCCGATGAATTCGGCTTTACCGACCTGGCAGGCGAATACTTTGGTGCCGGCGCCAATGCCACGCAGCAAGCCGCGCTGGCCATCGCGCTGCATGGCTCGCCGATCTACTTCCGCCGCAAGGGCCGCGGCCGCTATCAGCGCGCGCCCGAAGACCAGCTGAAGGCCGCGCTTGCAGGTTTGGAGCGCAAGAAGCAGCAAGCCGCCCTGCAGGCCGAATACGAAGCCGAGCTGAAGGCGATGCGCCTGCCCGAGGCCTTCCGCGGCAAGACGCTGCAGCTGCTGTTCAAGCCGGACAAGAACAGCCTCGAATACAAGGCGCTCGATGCGGCGTGCACCGCGCTGGGCCTGTCGCCGATGCGCCTGATGGTGGCGGTCGGCGGCATCGCCAACGCTCGCGCGCTGCACGAGGCCCGCTTCCTCTCGGAATGTTTCCCGAAGGGCACCGGCTTCCCGGATGTGACCGTGCCGGAACCGGCGATGGAGCTGCCTGCCGCCGACGTGCGCGCCTTCTCGATCGACGACGTGACCACCACGGAAATCGACGACGCCATCTCGGTGACCCCGATTGATGACGCCACCGTGCGCATCGGCATCCATATTGCCGCGCCGGGCTTCGGCATCCAGCGCGGCGAACCGCTGGACGTGATTGCGCGTCAGCGTTTGTCCACCGTGTATTTCCCCGGCGACAAGATCACGATGCTGCCGGAGTCGGTGGTGGATCGTTACACGCTGCAGGAAGGGCGCGCATGCCCGGCGCTGTCGCTGTATGTGACGGTCGACCGTGCAACGTGGGCGGTCAGCGCCAGCGAGACGCGCTGCGAAACCGTGACCGTGGCGGCCAACCTGCGCCACAACCTGCTCGACGACGTGATCACCGCCGACGCGCTCGCCGATGGCTCGGGCGACTATCCGTTCAAGGCCGAGCTGGCGGTGCTGTGGCCGTTTGTGTGCGCGTTGTATGACGGCCGCCAGCAGGCCCGCATCGCCAGCGGCCTCAAGCCGGAGGGCGCGCAGAAGGGCGATTACTCGTTCTACATCGATCCGATTCCCGAGGCGGAAGGCGGCGGCGAGCGCGTGCGGATCGAACAGCGCAAACGCGGTTCGCCGCTGGACAAGATCGTCGCCGAGCTGATGATCCTCGCCAACAGCACGTGGGGCCGCATGCTGGCCGACGCCGGGGTGCCGGGCATCTATCGCACGCAGAAGGCGTGGGGCATGCACCGCACGCGCATGCAGACGTATCCGGCGCCGCATGAAGGCCTGGGCGTGGCGCAGTACGCGTGGAGCACCTCGCCGCTGCGTCGCTATGTCGATCTGGTCAATCAATGGCAGATCGCAGCGGTGGCGCAGCATGGCGTGACGGCCAAGCTGATCGCGCCATTCAAGCCCAAGGATGCCGACCTGCTGGCTGCCGTGGCCGACTTCGAAGCCACCTACGCTGCCTATGCCGACCACCAGTCGACCATGGAGCGCTATTGGTGCCTGCGCTGGCTCCAGCAGGAAAACCGAACGCGCATGCAGGCCGTGGTGCTCAAGGAAGGCGCCGTGCGATTCGCCGACATTCCGCTGGTGACGAAGGTGCCGGAACTGGCGCAAACGCCACGCGGTACGCACGTCGTGCTCGATATCCTGGACACCGACGAGATCAGCCTGGAAGTGTCGTGCCGCGTGGTTGAAATCCTCGCGCCCGAAGCGGGCGCACAAGCTGAAGCCGAAGCCATTGAAGAAGAACTGGCCGCGGCAGAGGCTGAGGCTGATGTGCCGGCTGAGCCACAACCTGCCGCGGATGGGGAAGAGGCTCGCGCAGAAGCCGACGCGGCTGTGGCGCCGCCGCCGCAAGACGGCGAGAGCGGTGGAACGCCTGCCGCTGCCTAACTACAATCCCAGCCTGACCTTCATTCTTCGCGCATCGACCAGGAATCGCCCCATGGCCGCCCTCGCAAACCGTCCGGACTGGTCCGGCAGCAGCACGCTCACCAAGGCGCTGGTGGTGTCGCTGGCCGTGCATGTTGTACTGCTGTTCGTGCGCGTGGTGGCCCCCGAGGCGTTCGATATCAAGCGCGAAGATCCGGGCCTCGATGTGGTGCTCGTCAACGCCAAGTCGTCGACGGCACCGTCCAAGGCGACGGCCGTGGCCCAGGTCAACCTGAACGGCGGTGGCGAATATGACCAGCAGCGCGCCACCACGCCGCTGCCCGCCGACACCAATGAGCAGACCGGCGACGCCATCAAGCTCACACAGCGCCGCGTTGAATATCTCGAGCAAGAGCAGCGCCGCCTGCTGACGCAATCGACCGAGCGCGCGCCGCTGGTCAACGATCGTCAGGTCAAGCCCGGCGAGCGTCCGCAGCCGTCGCCCACCAACGGCACCGACGACCGCACCACGCAAGACGAAATCGCCCGGCTGCAGGCCGAGATCGACCGGAATCTCGAGAACTACGCCAAGCGCCCGCGCCGCAATGTGCTGACAGCCGCCAGCGCCCGCCAGGTGGATTACGCCCGCTACTACGATGCCGTGCGGCGCAAGATCGAAGCCCGCGGCACCGCAAACTTTCCCAGCCAGAACGGCCGCCCGCTGTATGGCGAGCTGATCGTCGTGATCAGCATCAACCGCGAAGGCCAGCTCGGCTATAACCAGGACGGCTACAAGATCGAAGGCATCGAGATCGCAAAGAGCTCGGGCAACCCCGCGCTGGATCGCCAGGCCGTGGCCATCGTGCGTTCGTCTTCACCGTTTGGCGCCTTCCCGGCCGAGATGCGCAAGCGCGTCGACATCCAGGATGTGGTCGCCACGTTCAAGTTCACCCGCGCAGGCTTGGAAACCCACCTGCAGACCCGTTGATTTCGTCGTCCATGCCGTCGTCGTTTCAAGAGGCCATCCTCGCCGCCGCGAGCGCGCCGCCCACAGATCGCTATGGCGTGATCGGCAACCCGATCGCGCACAGCAAGTCGCCCATCATCCATGCCGCGTTTGCGCAGCAGACCGGGCAGCGCATCCGCTACGACCGTATCTACGCCGAGTTGATCGCGTTTGACGAAACCGTGATGACCTTCGTGCGTGAAGGCGGACGCGGGCTCAACGTGACGGTGCCGTTCAAGCTCGATGCGTATGCCATGTCGACGTCGTTGTCGCTGCGGGCGGAATCGGCCGGCGCGGTCAACACGCTCAAGTTCGATGGTGAAGAGATTTTTGGCGACAACACCGACGGCGTCGGCCTGATGCGCGACATCACCCACAACATCGGCAACGCGCTCGAAGGCGAGCGCGTGCTGCTACTGGGCGCGGGTGGTGCGGCGCGCGGCGTGCTGCTGCCGCTGCTGGAGCACAAGCCCGCGCGCGTGTTCCTGGCCAACCGCACGGCCGATCGCGCCAACAGGCTGGTCGAGCGCTTCGAGGTCTCGGCCAAGCTGCACGAGGTTGAACTCGTGGGCGGGGGCTATGACGAGCTTGCTGCGGACGACGTTTTCGACGTCATCATCAACTCCACGGCGAGCAGCCTGCAGGCCGAAGTGCCGCCGATCCCGACCACCGTGTTCGGCCCCAACGCGCTGGCCTACGACATGATGTACGGCCCGCGTCCGACGGTGTTCATGGAGTTCGCCCGGCGCAACGGCGCCCGCGCATGGGACGGCCTGGGCATGCTGGTGGAGCAGGCCGCGGAATCGTTCTTCGTCTGGCGCGGCGTGCGCCCGGACACCGCGCCGGTGCTGCTCGCCATGCGCGAAGGGCTGCAGGGCGAAGCCGCGGTCGCGGCGCGCGCGCCTCGCTGAACCTGGAGCGCAGCCCTGCGATGATGCGTTGGTTCGGCTACGTGATCGGCTGCTTCGTTGCGGGCGTGGTCGCACTCAACCTGTACTTCTTTGCTGCCATCGCGAGTTGGCAGGTCTTCGATCCGTCGTCTACGAGTTTCATGCGCGCTGAGCGTATGCGCTTGTGCGGCGCCAATGTTTTCACCTGCAATGTCGACCGCCGCTGGGTCAATTACGATCAGATCTCGCGCAACCTCAAGCGTGCGGTCATCGCCAGTGAAGACGCGGATTTCGTCTCGCACAGCGGCTGGGAAGTCGATGCCATGCTCGACGCGTGGGAGAAGAACAAGCGACGCGGCCACGTGGTCGCGGGTGGTTCGACCATCACGCAGCAACTCGCCAAAAACCTGTTCCTCTCGGGCGAGCGCCACTACGTGCGCAAGGGCGAAGAACTCGTCATCACCTGGATGCTTGAGTTCTGGCTCGACAAGGAGCGCATTCTCGAGATCTATCTGAACTCGGTGGAATGGGGCGAGGGTGTGTTCGGCGCGGAAGCGGCGGCGCAGCATTACTTCAAGCGCCCGGCCTCGCAACTGACCGTGGGGCAAGCGGCGCGCCTGGCGGCGGCGCTGCCCGCGCCGAAGTGCTTCGACAAGAAGAGCTATTGCGCCAACGTGCACGTCAACTTCACGCGCAAGGCCACCGTGATCGCCAACCGCATGGGCTCGGCCACGCTGCCGGATTGACCTGGCGCAGGGCTACTTCAGCCAGCCCTTGCGGCGGAAGTACACCAGCGGAATCGCCGCCGACACCACCATCATCACGATCGCGTACGGGTAGCCTTCAGCCCAGTCCAGCTCCGGCATCACCTTGAAGTTCATGCCGTAGATCGAGGCGATCAGCGTGGGCGGCATCAGCGCCACCGACACCACCGAGAACAGCTTGATGATCTTGTTCTGGTTGATGTTGATGAAGCCGACGGTGGCGTCCATCAGGAAGTTGACCTTGTCTGACAGGAACGCCGTGTGGTTCTCGATGGAATCGATGTCGCGCAGCACCTGGCGCGCTTCGTCTTGTTGGTCCGCCGACAGCAACTGGCTGCGCAGCAGGAACGACACGGCGCGGCGCGTATCCATCACGTTGCGGCGGATCCGGCCGTTCAAGTCTTCCACGCGGGCGATGATTTCCAGCACATCGGCCGCAGCCGCGTCGGTCACTTCGTCAGCCAGCACACGTTTGCTGGCATCTTCGAGGCGTTCGTAGACTTCTTCGATGGAGTCGGCCGAGTATTCCGCGTCGGTGGCGTACAGATCCATCAGCACATCCTTGGCGTTGCGTACCGAGCCGGGGCGCAGCCGCGCACGCATGCGCACCAGCCGGAACGCGGGCAGATCTTCGTCGTGGATGGAGAAGAGCACATCCTTGGTCAGCACGAACGCCACGCGCACGTTGCGCGAAGTGGCTTCTTCGTCGAGCAGGAAATCCGTGCGGATATGAATGTGGCCGTCTTCACCTTCGAAGTAGCGGGCGGAGGCTTCCAGGTCCCCCAGTTGCTCCAGCTCGGGCAGGACCACGCCATAGGTTTCCTTGATCCACGCCAGCTCTTCGTCGTCTGGGTCGATCACGTCGATCCAGATCGGCTTGTGCTGCAGCAGTTCACTGCGTTCTTCAACCTGTTCCTGCGCGAGACGACCTTTTTGCACGACGAACAGATTGATCATGGGGTGTTTCCTTGAAGCAGGCGTTGAACGGGGCGGCGAAAAATCGCGCCGAGTGTAGCCTAAAGAGGCGGCAGGTTCAGCCACATGCGGTGGCGTGCCGCGCACGCGTGGGGCGGGCACCACGTCCGGAAGATGCCGCCGCCGGGTTGCCTGACGAGTAAAATGCAGACAAGTCATGCGGCCGGCCGGCCGCTCTTACATTCCCGATACCATGCGATTTACCGAACAACTGGCTGCCGCCTGGCAACGCAACAACTCCCTGCTGTGCGTCGGGCTCGATCCTGACCCGGCACGCCTGCCGGCGTCGCTGACCGGCACGGGCGGAGCGATCTTCTCGTTCTGCCGCGCCATCGTGGACGCGACCGCCGACCTGGTCTGCGCGTTCAAGCCGCAGATCGCCTACTTCGCCTCGCAGCGCGCCGAAGACCAGCTCGAGCAGCTGATCAATTACATCCACGAGGCGTATCCGGGCATCCCCGTCATTCTTGATGCCAAGCGCGGCGATATCGGCTCGACTGCCGAGCACTACGCCAAGGAAGCCTTCGAGCGCTACCAGGCCGACGCCATCACCGTCAGTCCGTACATGGGTTTCGACTCGATGCAGCCATACCTCGCGCATGCCGACAAGGGCGTGATCGTGCTGTGCCGCACGTCCAACGCCGGCGGCAGCGACGTGCAGTTTCTGGAAACCGACGGCCGCCCCGTCTATCAGGTCGTGGCAGAACGCGCGCGCGACGTGTGGAATACCAGCGGCCAGATGGGCCTGGTGGTGGGCGCAACCTTCCCGGAAGAAATTGCCAAGGTGCGTGAAATTGTCGGCGACATGCCGTTGCTGATTCCGGGCGTGGGCGCCCAGGGCGGCGACATCGAAGCCACGGTGCGCGCTGGCCGCACGGCCGATGGCACGGGCATGATGATCAACTCGTCCCGGGCCATTCTTTACGCCAGCACCGACAGCGATTTCGCCGATGCCGCCCGCCGCGTGGCGGAGGCCACACGCAATCAGATCAACCAGTTCCGCACCTGATCGGCACTGTCGGTCCGGTTGCGGCGAGAACGAGGACGCCATGACCACGCATCCGCACGGCCCCGTTGCCGGTACGCACCGGGAAGAGACCGGCAAGGACCCGGACCGCAAGCTCGAGAAAGAGCGCGACGACACCCACCAGCACGAGACGACGCGCCGCGACCATGATCGCGACCGTCGCCACGAGCACGACCACGAACACCAGCCGGAACACGATCACGGAGATCGTCGCCGGCCGGATCATCCCAGCGAGATCTAGATCAGCATTCCGCCGAGTCGAGGAAGTCGAGCAGGCCGCGCAGCGCGTGCTCGGCAGCCTGCAGGCGAACTTGCTTGCGATCGCCCTTGAAGTGGCGCGTTTCCACGCGCGTTTGCAGCCGGTTGCTCCAACCAAAGCACACCATGCCGACGGGCTTGTCGGGCGTCCCGCCGGTCGGGCCCGCGACGCCGGTAATCGCCACCGCAACCTGCGCGCGGCTGTTGAGCACGGCGCCCTCGGCCATGGCATGCGCCACCGGCTCGCTCACGGCGCCATGTTCGCGGATCAGCGCTGCCGGCACGCCCAACATCTGCGATTTCGCTTCGTTGGAGTAGACGACGAAGCCGCGCTCGAACCACGCGGACGAGCCTGATACATCGGTGATGGCGGCAGACACCAGGCCGCCTGTGCACGATTCGGCGGACGCCATCATCAGGCTGCGCTTGTTCAACGTGTCAGCCACCAGTTCGGCCAGTTGGGCCAGCGCGCGGGATTCAGCCATTGCAGTACCTTCCAAGCTTCTGACGTCAGTCGTCAAAACGAGCGCCACAGCGCAAACACGAGCAGCGTGTAGAACGCCGCGAGAATGTCATCGACCATCACGCCATAGCCGCCGCGCAGTCCAAAGCCCTTGAGCGTGCGGTCGTAATAGCGGATGGGTGCCGGCTTGACCATGTCGAAGAAGCGGAACCACAGGAACGCGGCAAACTGCCCGCCCAACGTGGTCGGCGTGACGAAAGCCAGCACGATCCAGAACGCGACCATCTCGTCCCACACCATGGCGCCGTGATCGGCCACACCCAGATCGCGTGCGGTGCGGGCGCATGCCCAGATGCCGATCACGAAGCCAACCGCCGCAATCAGCAGCCAAGTCGGTCCCGAAATCCAGCGCGCCAACACCACGTAGATCAGCCACGCGTACAGCGTACCGACCGTGCCCGGCAGGATGGGCGATAAGCCCGAGCCGAAGCCCAGCGCCAGGATGCGTGCGGGATGGCCGAACATGAAGCGCGCCGTCGGGCGGCGTACCTGTGCGGTCTGGCCCGCCTCAAGGACGACGGTTTCAGGCTGGCCCGGCGGATTGGAGGGCGGGAAGGGAGCGGAAGACATCAAGAGGCGGAAGAGAAATGGTCGAAGCTGCCATGCGTGAAGATGACCGGCGCACCTTGGGCATCGACGAGGCGCAAGCCGGTTTCGGCGTCAATGCGGCCGACGCGTGTGACAGCCACCCCCGCACGCTGGCCCGCTGCAATCACAGCGTCGCGAGCATCGGCAGGGGCAGTAAAACACAGTTCGTAGTCGTCGCCGCCGGCCAGCGTGCATTGCAGCTGTAGCGCCCGGGACTGCGCCGCCAGCGTCGGCGAACGCGGGACATCGTCGACCATGACCGTCGCCCCAACGCGGGATTGCGTGAGGATGTGGCCAAGATCGCCCAACAAGCCGTCCGATACGTCGAGCGCCGCCCGGGCGACACCGCGCAATGCCAGACCGAGTGCCACGCGCGGCGTCGGCATGTCCATGCGTGGCTGCACTTGTGCGAGCGCTTCGGGCGTCAGGGCCCACTCGTTGCGCAGGGCACCCAGCGCGAGTCGCGCATCGCCGACAGTGCCCGAGACCCAGAGGTCATCGCCGGGACGGGCGGCATCGCGGCGTAATGCCGCAGCGAGGGGGACGTCGCCGAAGACGGTCAGGCTCAGCGTGAGCGGCCCCCGCGTGGTGTCACCGCCAATGAGTTCACAGTGAAAGGCATCCGCCAGGGCGAGCAGGCCTTCGGAAAACGGTTTGAGCCAGGCGGGGTCGGCTTCGGGAAGCGCCACGGCCAGCGTAAAAGCACGTGGCTCCGCACCCATGGCAGCCAGATCCGATAGGTTGACAGCCAGCGCTTTGTGCCCAAGTGCGCGGGGCTCCGCATGGGGAAAAAAGTGACGTCCGGCGACCAGCATGTCGGTGGAGATCGCCAATTCGTGCCCAGGACGGGGCCCGAGCAAGGCGCAATCGTCCCCCACGCCCAATATCGCCCTTGGCGTCGGCCGCGTGAAATAGCGGCGAATCAAGCCAAATTCGGAGAGGTCTGTGGCGTGATCAGCGGAGTTGCGGGGGTGGACGGGCTCGGACACGGCAGCGGCGATGGAAAAATATGGGGCAAGCCCGATGGTGCCGTGACAGGACGGTGGAATATTGTAGCGAATGTGCACAGCACTCCCACCCAAAATCCCGTTGTGAGATCGCTTTTCACTATATAAAATGACGGGCCCAAGGAGGCGGACCGTATTCCCGTGGCGCTCGTGAGGGTATCCCGGTGGCCCGCTAGATGCGACGGCCGGCGCGCGCGCTGGCCACCCGATACGAGAGACCCATGACCACGGTGGATACCCAGCCTCAGCAGCCCGCCCGCACGGATGAAGAACTCAAGGCGCAGCAGCGCGCCGCCTTGCGCAAGGCCGCGCTGGAGTATCACGAGTTTCCCACCCCGGGCAAAATTTCGGTCACGCCGACCAAGCCGCTGTCGAACCAGCGCGATTTGGCCCTGGCCTACTCCCCTGGCGTGGCCGCAGCCTGCGAAGAGATCGTCGAAGACGTCGCCAACTCGTTCCGCTACACCGCGCGCGGCAACCTCGTCGGCGTGGTGACCAACGGCACGGCCGTGCTTGGCCTGGGCGACATCGGCCCGGAAGCATCGAAGCCGGTCATGGAAGGCAAGGCAGGGCTGTTCAAGAAATTCGCCGGTATCGATGTGTTTGACATCGAGATCAACGAAAAAGACCCCCAAAAGCTGGTCGATATCATCGCCTCGCTGGAGCCGACCTTCGGCGGGATCAACCTGGAAGACATCAAGGCCCCGGAGTGCTTCTTCGTCGAGCGCGAACTGCGCAAGCGCATGAAGATTCCCGTCTTCCACGACGACCAGCACGGCACGGCCATCGTTGTGGGCGCGGGTATCACCAACGCGCTGAAGGTGGTCGGGAAGGACATCAAGAAAGTGAAGCTGGTGGCCTCGGGCGCGGGCGCTGCTGCGCTCGCTTGCCTCGACCTGCTGGTCGATCTGGGCCTGCCGCGCGAAAACATCTGGGTGACGGACCTGGCCGGCGTGGTCTACGAAGGCCGCACCGAACTGATGGACCCGGACAAGGCGCACTTCGCACAGAAGACCGACTTGCGCACACTGGCTGAAGTCATCGACGGCGCCGACATTTTCCTGGGCCTGTCCGCCGCTGGCGTGCTCAAGCAGGACATGGTCAAGCGCATGGCCGACAAGCCGATCATCTTCGCGCTGGCCAACCCGAACCCCGAAATCCTGCCGGAGCAGGCCAAGGAAGTGCGCCCCGATGTCATCATGGGCACCGGCCGTACGGACTACCCGAACCAGGTCAACAACGTCCTGTGCTTCCCGTTCATCTTCCGCGGTGCGCTGGACGTGGGCGCAACCACCATCACGCGTGAGATGGAAGTTGCCGCCGTGCACGCCGTGGCGGAACTGGCCCGCCAGGAGCAAAGCGACATCGTGGCTTCCGCCTACGGCATCCAGGACTTGTCGTTCGGCCCCGAATACCTGATCCCGAAGCCCTTCGACCCGCGCCTGATCGTCAAGATCGCGCCGGCCGTGGCGCAGGCGGCCATGCTCTCGGGCGTGGCACAGCGCCCGATCGAGGACATGGATGCGTACCGCCAGCATCTGCAGCAGTTCGTCTACCACTCCGGCACGCTGATGAAGCCGATCTTCTCGGCCGCCCGCAAGGTGCCGATGGAGAACAAGCGCATCGTCTTTGCCGAAGGCGAGGAAGAGCGCGTCCTGCGTGCCGTGCAGATCGTCGTGGACGAAACGCTCGCCAGCCCGATCCTGATCGGCCGCCCGAGCGTGATTGCCCACCGCATTGAGCGCTTTGGCCTGCGCCTGCGCGAGGGCGTGGACTTCACCGTGGTCAACCCCGAGCATGACGAGCGCTTCCGCGACTACTGGGAGACGTACTACAAGCTGATGGCACGCAAGGGCGTAACGCCGCAGTACGCCAAGCTGGAAATGCGTCGCCGCAACACGCTGATCGGCGCGCTCATGATCCAAAAGGGCGAAGCGGACGGCATGATCTGCGGCACGATCAGCAACACGGCCGCGCATCTGCGCTATATCGACCAGATTCTGGGCGGCACGAACTGCGTGTACGCGGCCATGAACGGTCTGGTTCTGCCCGGTCGCCAGGTGTTCCTGACGGATACGCATGTCAACGTCGACCCGACCGCCGAGCAGCTCGCTGAGATCACCATCATGGCTGCCGAGGAGTTGTGCCGCTTCGGCATCAAACCGAAGGTCGCGCTGATGTCGCATTCAAACTTCGGCTCCTCCGAGGCGCCTTCCGCGGTCAAGATGCGTGAAACGCTGGCGATCCTGCGCGAACGTGCCCCGAACCTCGAAGTGGACGGCGAAATGCACGGTGACGCCGCGCTCGACGAGAAGCTGCGCGCCTCGCTGGTGCCGGATTCGACGCTCAAGGGCGAGGCGAACCTATTGGTCATGCCCAATATCGACGCCGCGAACATCGCCTACAACCTCTTGAAGGCTGCTGCAGGCAACAACATCGCCATCGGCCCGATCCTGCTGGGCGCTAAGAAGCCGGTACACATTCTTACGCCGTCGGCGACGGTGCGACGCATCCTCAACATGACGGCCTTGACCGTCGTGGATGCCGCTGCCCAAGCGCAACGCTGATCACGAAAGCACCACGAGAGGGAGCGCACGATGCTGCGCTCCCTTTTTTTATGTCCAAAGTTTGCGTGCGCTTACATTTTCGCAAAATTAATGGCTGTATGGAAAAACCCTTCAGACTTTCACCGTCGGTTGATTGTTGTCATCGATGAGCGTACCCTTACGGGCTGAAGGGGTGCTTCTGGGCACATGAGGTCCGAACCGGGCCAGACGGGTTCAACAATGCGGTTTTCCGTACACACGTCTACCGGCTCGCCTTATTCGGTGCGCGCAATGGATGGGTTTTTGCAGGCGGAAGGATTCCCCAAGTCTTCGGCAGTCGCCCGACTTGTCATTCCCTGCCAGGCCTCTCAGGCGTTGAGCCGCTTCGCTTTCAGCTGCAAACCGGCTGTCCGGATCGTTACTGGACGGCCACCTGCGCTTGTGACCTGCGCCGGGCTCCGGTCGGCGCGATTCTCCCGTTAGGGCCTGCTGATGACAAAGCGACTTGGAGCGTGGATCGGCCGCTCCGTATCTCAGGCGATGGCACGTGGCGCGCTGGCGGCGACGCTTGCGATGTCAGTGGCAGGCTTGCCGGGCGATGCGGTCGCCCGGGACAACTCCGGCATGGCGGCCGCCGTGGGAACCATTCGCGCGGCAGACCTGCCCAATGAGGCGCAGCGCACGCTGGCACTGATCGAGCAGGGCGGCCCGTTCCCCTATGCAAAAGATGGCATCACGTTCGGCAACTATGAGCGACGTTTGCCTGCGCAGCGGCGTGGCTATTACCACGAGTACACCGTGAAGACGCGGGGGGCTCGTAACCGCGGCGCCCGGCGCATTATCTGCGGCGGGGATCAGCAAGCGGCCAACGACTGCTACTACACGGAAGATCACTACAACAGTTTTCAACGGATACAGCGATGACGACCAACATGTTTGGGCTGGACGACTCGCTCACCGCACGCGATGAGCGCGTGGCCCGCGAGGCGTGGCACAAGGCGCAAAATCTGTACGACGGTGTGGTGGGGATGCAAGCCCTGGGCGCACGCGTCGGGGGGGCGGCCAAGTTGCCCCAAAGTGCACCGCAGAACATCATGACGCAGGACAACACCCAGACGGACGACGACGGAGGCCGCGAAGACGCCATGAACCTCTTCAAGACGGTGCGTCCGAATATCGTGCAGTCGATCCGCGCGTTTCGCGTAGCGGATCTGGCCGAATCGGCGGCCAGCCTGGGTCAGCATTTCCTGTACGCCAATTGCTCGGCCGCGACCACCAAGAGCGAAGTGCTCGACGTGATTGCACGCGAGTTTCTGTTCCCGAAGCATTTCGGCAAGAACTTCGACGCC
>NZ_JASATD010000043.1:0-29847 GCF_038440115.1 Ralstonia sp. OTU4908
ATTGAGTGTCAGCAGCTCATGGGATTTGGGCATGTCACGGTCCAAACACTACCCAATGGCACCAAGTTGTTGTATCTCACAGTAGGTGCCTCGCTTTTCACTGCACCTGCCACACCAGAAAATATTAAAGCTCTTGCTGCCTTTATTCCTGTTTGGGAAATGACTCCTGATTGTGACGAAGAGAACCCACTTATCGAGGTTGAGGAAAGCAAGGGTTTGGACAAGGCTAGAACAGTTAAGCGAGTACGAGCTGCGGCTGAGATCGATAAAAAGTACAAGAATCCTGACAACGCAAGTTCTTTGGACTATGAATAAGTCAAGCTATACCTGTATGACCCTCAACCACATGACTTGGCGAAGACGTCCAACTTCATGTGAGTGTCACAATGGAATCCAATCACGATACGGCGTCTACCAACCCTTACGTTCAGTTCCTTTTTGCTGGTGAGCCAGTAGCCTTTCTTGTCGATACGAACCTTACCTTGGGGGAGGGGATCTTCATTGCCTTAGTTTATCCAAGCATCCATGTTGGAGTAGAAAAGCCTTGGTTCCATGCTGTCCAAGGCAACCATGAGGAAATGGCAATTGTCTGGGGCCATATGGGGGAAAGTGTAGACGATTACAAGAGGCATGGCGGAGAACGGCTTATGAGCATGAGCCACGAAGACCAGCTTGCCTATGTAACAGCCTTAGCTGAACTACCCTATGCCATACAGGTTGAAACATCAGGTGGCCTCGTTGGCTTGGTTCATGCGGACCTATCAGAGTCAACGTGGCGCGACATGTGGGAGAAAATGCACAATGATGCCTCTCGTGAAGAAATAGAAGAGGTCAAAGAACACATTCTATGGAGCCGCCAGCGATACATGAAACGGCGCGCTCATGCTCCAATCATTCCGGACGTACGGGCAGTGGTTGTGGGACACACCACTGTTTCAGAGGCGCTATTGCTAGGAAACGTCCACTACTTGGATACAGGCGGCTGGACCCCTCGGGGGCACTTCATGTTCTTAGAACTTGCCACCCTACAAATTAACCCTGCCAAATTCTGATTGACATCTATCTGTTGACGAAGATTGAATTTATGAATAGCTCTTACTCGCGGCATACCTCCATTAGATTCGAGCTACCAGGACAATCTATCTAACAAAAAAACGCCCGAAGGCGCTTTTTTATGCCTCACCGCCTCCTAACCCCATTTCCAGACTCGATCAATACCTTTCTTATTTGAGAAAGGACGCCCCCTAGAGTTTCAATACCATTCTTATCAAAATATTTAACAAACAATTGCTTACTCAAATCGTCGCGCCCTTCATCATTTCGCTCATATCCCGAAAACGGGTCTGAATTCGAGACAGGAGAAATTGAAGCAACCTCATCAAAAAACATGAAAAACTCAAAAATACCATATCTATTGTCGTAGGTGTACGTGTCGCCATACTCAGTCACAGTCGTTGTTGGATTGCTAACAAAGACCATTTCTCCACCAGTCGTCATGCCCAAACTAGTGCCACCCCCTACTACGGTGCGTTTCACATCTCTACCCGTTCGGGTAACCACCTTTTCTTGACAGCCCCAACTAAATGCACAGCCGTATTCGGCATACAACAGCTTGTCACCTGAAAATTCAACCCCGTAGGCTACGATATGGCCATCAAAATCTGCCACCACCTTGTTCGGCTCAATTTCATCGCCATAGCGTTTCTTGAGGTCCGCAATTAGTCTTCCATGATTCTTTCCAGAATCATATCGCAAATACACAGAAAATCTATCCTCCAACTTCTCGGCAGAAGAGTTGTCGATAAGTTTAATTTCAAAATTCTTTGAGATATAGTGGGTAGGCGAAACAGCGGCCCCTTGCTGAACACTCATCTCTCTAAGGATAAGTTTATCAGTAGCACCAAACACCATAAGTAATGATGGAATTAGAGATGCCGCTGCCATGTTCATATTGCTTGCAACGATGCCAAAAACTAAAAGACTGACCAAAATTGCAGTCAAGGTAGCCAAGAAGCTCCGAAGCTTAGCTATTGGACTCCCTTTTGGATGCCCCCTATAGCAGGTGACGAAATAAGCGGCAATAGTAATAATCATCAGATCGAGAAAGGCATGATCAGACATCAGTCCCGGATCATTTCCCGTTAGACGCCGCCCCACCTCGCTTAGAACAGCAACAAGAAAAACACCGATCAATATGAGCCCAGTTTGGAGAACTACCTTGGTTACCTTTTGTCCAAAAGTTAACATGAACGGATATCTGCTTCTCCTGAAATAGAGAATCGCAACGACCGCCAAAGCAACTGGAGGGTAGAAAATATTCATTGACTGGTCCTATTCTTGATTTTTCTTTCTGACTGCTACACCAAAAAATAAAACTCTAATGTGAAATTTATTATTACAACCCTACGCACCCCTCACCCTCCCTCACACGGAATAGCCACCTGCTTTACCTCAAGCCTTGCAATATACGAAGCCAGCCCTCAACGACGGGCCCAATTCCATTGGGAGCATAAATTTTCTTATCAAGCGCATTATTCTCACCACTCCAGTCTCGACAGGCGTGCGACTTTGATATTTCCAACATGCTTTCGCGTTGCATCCGGTCGCCATGCAGGTTCTTCGTAAGGTCTGCCGTCAGCAAGTCTCGCGGAGCGTGTGTTGAGGGGGGCCGCTTCCGTCACTGATCAATTTTGCCGTTGTTAGCGTCATCAAGTTGGTCCATTTCTGCAAAGAAATCTTCGGCCGTACAGAAATTTCCTTTGGCGATCTCAGCTTCGCCAAGCTCAAGAAGCTTGAGCAGAGCTTCCGCTTGATTTATCACCCAACGGGGATTTTCATCGAATTGCATGGCAAGCTCCGCTTAGAAAATCAATTAATACATCAGATCACCTTATCGCAAGGTGTGTTGCGTGCCTCACGCCAATCCAAGTCTTTCTTTACATTCTTTCAACAAATTTTGTATACGTCCAATTTTTTCTTTATCCTCACTCGTCAATTCCCTTTGTTTTTCCACAAGCCTCCATCTCTCCAATGATCTTTCAACACTCCCCAAATGACTCTCATCGGCCTCTCTTTGTGCCTTTCTTCTTCTCTCGAATTCTTCCGCCTCGCCCCTTTTCGCCTCCGCCTGCGCCTCCTCAATATAAGAAAAAGCGGATTTCACGTGGAGTTCAGGAGTAGCAGGCGGCATGGCAAGCTCGGCTTCCATGTCGCCGATTTCCTTGATGAGATCATCCCGCTTATCCGTCTCTTCTTTCGAGAGAGGACGCTTCTTCTCGAGATCCTCCCAATCCGCCAACCAACCGCGTTGAATCTTTAAGAACCTTTTCTTCTTTTCTTTCTCTTCGCTCTCAACCTTGACAGCATGGCGTGCGCCATATCCCAATGCCTCCTTTGCCATTGGATTCATTGGAGAACCAAATTCCGCCCGTCCTTCAATGACGGTCGTTTCTGCCTGCCTGACCTCAACCAATACTTCTTCAACACTCTTCCCCAGCGCTTTTCCGTACCGAAGCGCAATTTCATGAAAAGCTTTCTGTGAGACCATCCAGTTAGACAGTAACTCCTGCTGTTTCATGTAAGTATGTTTGAAGAAAAAATTCTTCTCCGCAATCTCCTTCATCGGACGAGCCAGAAGATTTTCAATATCCCCTAATTCTTGAACCTTTCTTTCCAGGTCCATTTCTCGACCCGAAGGAGCGGGGAGATAGTTGTCGTTGGCTCTTCTGGCACGCCTTAGTTCTTCTTCCAGGCCGGTAATTCTGTCGTTCTGTTCATTGATGATTTGATTCTGCTTTGCTTGCGCTCTTTCATTATCGGCGACCTTTTCCAGCGCATGCAACGTAGCAGCGGTTTTAAAAAATCCCATAACAATCTCCCGTTCTCTGTTTATTCCTGAAAGGATACTGCATAGGACTTCACTCGACCTGATTTTTACCTACGAAATTTGCAGCTTTCCTTACCTCTCCGTCAAGAAACTCTTTGCTCTCCTCGGTGTTGAGCAAGCGTTCCCATATTTTGTCATGTGGCTCATTATTTTGCGGATTTTTCCGAGGGATTGTTATGGCATGGGTTCGGTTTTCGGCTTCTTGTTGCTCAGGCAGGCCCATGACGAATCTCACTCCAGTTTTATCTGACATTTCCTCTCCAAATCACGTGAAAATGCTCTATAAATCCAGCCACGTCAATTGCAATCAACGATTCTCCAATCCTGCTATGTAATCCTCAAGTTTTCTTGAGGGCGGTAGAGTGCTCGAACCGATAGATCGCATGACGACATGGCGACCCGCGCCCTGGGGCTGAAACATCAGGCCAATCTCAAGAATGGTGTCTCGGACGTCTCGCAAAATCGACCCCTTTGTCCAACCGTGGGAGAGGGATGCACGAGCTTTATTAGTTAACGACAAAACGAGGCGACTATAACGGTCTGCTGATTTTTCTGTCACGGACGTCACGGATAGCTCTAACACATCATCAAATGTCACTTGGTGCGCCTCCCATTTGACACCCTCAGGAATCACTGTGATCGCCGCCTTTCCTGGCCATGTTTGCTTTATGAACCAGATTGCAAACATGATATAAAGACCAAATATCAAAATCACGTCTCGCCACCATTCGCTCAGCAACCAATTCTGGTGCAAAAATATACTTCCGATTACAGATGACAAAGCACCTCCAGCGATTACGCACGCGACGAACGTAGCGACAAGAATGATACCGATAAGCAGCCAGTCGAATATCGTATGCCAACAGCCCGTGCGAAAATGAATGACCGCCTCATGATCCGACACTTTCTCCACCCGACACTTTCTTTTCGGCTGAATCGGAGCATCAATTGTTGTCTTCATTTTATTATTAAATAATTTATCTATTTTCAAGAAAGATATATTCCTTTATTCTTCTTCTGCATCTCCTCTTTCCTCTTCTGCCAAGCGGGGTAGCCGTCCGTTTTCACACCAAGCTCGGCAAGATAGGACGCCAGTTCTTCATGCCTATGATCCTTGGCTACAGCGTAAAGATTCGGCGGCTGCGTGGATAGATCCGTATTATTGAAAGCAGCAAGCTGCGGATCGTTCAGATCCACGCCATTTTCCTTGAAGAGCTTTAGCTGCTCCTTGGCTTTGGGATAATTGTTCGCAACGACATAGAATGGTAGTTGTCGATCATTCCCGGTGCCATTAAGGGTCACGGGCATCCCTCCCTTCAAGAACAGCTCCACCACTTTCGTGTCGCCATCCTTGGAGGCTTGGAGCAGATTGCCAGGCGTCCATTCCACGCCCATGTTCTTGAGCTCCACGCGAGGGTTATCGCTCTTGCCATCCTTTATGTCCAAGAGGGTCTGCTGAAGTTGGGCCACCCAAGGCGCACTGGCTGCTATTGCCCCGCCTTGATCGGCATGGCGAGCGCTGGCAATGGCTCCCACGCTAAAGGCTGCTGCGCATACCCCAGAGCAGATAACAATGCTGGTTTGCAACTGCTTACCTCTTGGAATCCCCAGCACCTTCATGACCAGCAGGGCGAGGAACACAAGAACCGCCAGGCCAGCCACATAGCCAATGTAGGGAAAGTATGGGCGCAGGACGTCCAGGAGCGGAATGAAAACGGCAGTGGAGATCGTCATGACCGCATTGATCGGAGCAATGTGGTCCGTCACCCACTTGCCATGTTCTACGTAAGCCTCTGTTTTCATTGGTATCTCAACATGGGTTGACTACGTCAAGGTGGAACAGCATTGCCTGGCGTTCCTCACGGCACGCATCCTTTTTTTCCATCAGAGGTGGCCGTCATATTGCCATCACGGCAGTCCGACATAAATTGCGCATGAAGGGGCACTCCGAAAAAGGGGCTTCACGGGATGTCTAGCATCCCGTGGGCGAGCAAATGTTTGACGCAGAAATCCAGAATCGTCAACGGCACACGCCGACGGACTGTGCGGCGTCGCGCTCGACAGCGAACATGCTGGATGACAGCGGCAGCACGATCACGCCAGCGCTGGGAGCCTGACCGTTCACGACCGAGGTCGCTGCACCATTGGCGGCAACCAGCCCGGTGTTGGTGCTGATGTCGTTGAAGTACAGCGTTTCTGCCGTGGACGCCCCGGAGGTATCCGCCGTTTTCACGGTGGTGCCATTGATCGTGACCGTGCCGAAGACCGCCCCTCGATCCGAGCATGTCCACGTGCCGTTGAGTTCGGTACCCGAAAGCACTTGCTGCTTGCCCGCGTAGAACACGCCCGTGCGCAGCACCGGGGGAGTGTCCTGGTTGTAGCCAAAGCGGTCGATGACCAGAACGGGACCGCGGTCACCCGCCTGGAAACTCAAAATGCCGAAATCCGAGCCGTTCTGTTGGACGTGGATCAAACCATCGGCGGCGTTCTTCACCAGCTTGAGGGCGTACTGGCCCGGCGTGCTCGAACCTGAAACGGCATTGCAGGTACCCGACGCGTTGATCAGGCCGCTATCGCACAGCGTGACATCGGTTCCATTGGCCGCGATGCGGAACGTGCCGCCCATGAACGCTGGAACTCCGCCGTTGCTGGCATTGCGGGATGTGCCAATGAAGAAATAGTCGCCGGCCAGTTTGGTCGTGTCCGAAGGAACGGAATAGCCCGAGCCTGCAACGCTGGAGTTGCGTGTGCGGAGTACGACGTTGCCGCCAATGATGCGGGTGCGAGTATCCAGCTTGAGCGTGAAACTGCCATTCGTGCTGGTGCCCGTGTATGTGGTGACACTGCCGCTAGTCGATTGGGTATAAGTGCCCGAGATGTCGCTCAGGCCATATTGGGTCGACAACACCTTGATCGTGAATGAACCATCCTGGTTCAGCACAACACGCCACGTGTCGCCGATGTCGGCCGTGAGATCGAATGCCTGCGCGGTCGAGGTCGTACCGGGCACGGCGGTTGCGCCGGTCTGGGCGACGAGAGCCGCCGACGATTGGCTGACCGCGTCCTGCTGGGGTGCGGTCGTGGTCGAGCCCCCCGACGTCGACGTACTGCTGCTGCCGCTGCCATCTCCGCCGCCACCGCACGCCGTCAAGGCGACCATGATGGTGCTGAGAGCGAGGATGTTTGAAACGGAGAGAGAACGCGTCTTTGCTTTGTATGCCGAGGCGGTTTTCATATATTGGGCTTATGGCGAGTGTGGTTTAAGGGCGCGCCAATCGAGCAACCCTCTTGAGAGGGTTGCGCAGAGTCGCCCCCTTTTCAGGCGTGGTAATGGATTTGTCTTCGTTACTTGTACGGCCAATAGCTCGCGGTAGCGATCAGATCATCCGGTGTGTTGGGCTTGTAGGAGCGCTTGTAGACGGCGTAATCGGCGCCTACTGGCACAAGCTGCAACTCTGCGCCATTCATCCCAGCGATCTTCGAGTACACGGTAGTCGCAATACGCAGACTTCCTGATTGAGATGTCGAGCGCAGCGCTTCTATCTTCTTCGCAGCCTCTTCATCGGCAACAGGCAAGAAGCAGATTGGCCCATCACCAATGAATCTATAGCGAACACCAGACTTCCCTCCGAGTGACGTGAGATTTCCGGCGCATATGCTTCCGATAACTCGGAATCCCTTTTTGTCGAAGTCGTAGCCAGCTTTGTCCGAAATGGTATCGAATGAGACGAAATCAGGGTCCCCCTTGCTTTCGCTGACCGCGACGTAGTCGATCTTCTTGACGTCATCCAATTTTTTGTTGATACGCACGAGCTCTTTGTCCTTTACCGCCTGACGTGCGAAGCTATCGTTCGTGCTGTACCAGACCCGCGAAAGGATGCCCAGCTTGGATTCATCGTTCTGATCTTTTGCGTTCCACGCCATTGCCGTCCAGACGTACCATTCATTATTCTCATCGCCTATGTCTTTAATGGCTGCATAAGCTGATTTGTCAGAGGGGGATCCCTTTGGGCTCGAGCGTTCTTCTGAAGCTTTTTTTTCCTGTTCCTGTTGCTTGATTTTTTCGATCCGAGCATCATCGGCTGGAGATTTCGGCGCTATCGACAGATCACCAGAGAAATCATTCCCGTTGCGATGCAGGTCGAATGTGCGAGGCTGACCATTTCCCCACGGCATGGTGATCGTCATTACATCACCTTGCAATGTGTATTTCCACTCTTGATGCTTGCCCGTACTGAGATCCGTCGCCGTCGCCGTGTCCTTGTTGGTGAATTCCACCTGCGTGGCGGTGCTAGCCACCATGTACGTTTTCCCTAGAACCTCAACCGGGCCACGGGGTTTATCGCTACAACCTGCCAGTGCGCCGACAACCATTGCTGCAAGTATGAAATTTTTCATATCGACTTATCCCCACTCAATTATTAGTATCTTGGTTACTTTATTTCTTCTTCAAGAGCATGCCACCAGGCCATCCGGCAATACTCCCGTCATCCTGAATCTCAAGAATCATATTCTGCCCATTGGCTGCAATTTTGAGCTTATTCCCGTCCACGGAATAATTGGTCTCTGTAGAGCCGAATGGTGATTTCATGACCACCTTGTCACCCGACTCAAATTCCAAAATCACGGCTCCATCCAAAGCATTCCCCAATCCTTGCGGGGAGACGGACGCGTAGGTTCCACTTAGCTTTTGACCACATGCCGCCAGAAAAAGGGGTAGAAATAACGCCGCAATTGTTGTGGTTTTTCTCATGGGTAACTTCTCCGTTGTGTTCGCTGATAATTTTTACATTATTGATACAATGGCATGCAATTAAACCCTACCGCACGCCATTGCAGTTGATTCCCGTCAAGCACCAATCAAAGATAACAGAAAAAATTGCACAATATATTCCCCTTATATTTCATTAATCGGAATTTCAGGATGGGCAATTATGCATTCACGCACCGACATGTCCGCGGGACAAATACCATTTTTTTGCATCTTCATGTTCAGGGGATCACCACCTAACCTGACATACTCATATGTTTCGTCGTTGTAGCGTTTCAAATCGACCGGGTTGGGTTGTTTATCCAGAAGATTCTGTACCCAAAGAAGTTGCCTCGCCGCTCGGTGTGAACCTCCATCCCATGCTTCCCGCAGGAGCGGCTCCGCCTCGACACGGGCCCGGGCAATCTCGGCCGGCGTGTTTTTACCAAGCCAAAGCATTGCAGCCAGATATGTCTTGGCCAAGGGGAACCCCATTTTTGCCGCTTGCTCAAAGCGCCTTTTTGCTTCGACCATGTCCTTAGGCACAATTTTTCCCAAGCCTGAGATCATGCCCAGCTCGGTGATCGCCATGACATCCCCCATCTCAGCCCTTGCGCGCATGGATTTCAATTCCAGCGCGTCCGCATTACGCGCTGATCGCTCGATATCAATGGCCCAATCGTCCAGACGCATCCAGAGCATGTTCTTGCTAAGTGCCGGATCGACCCCACGCCTTTGTTCCATCATCACGCCAACTGAGCCGAATGCCGCCGTTGTAGTATTCCTGTAGCTGACAAAAGTCACGTCACCAACCAAGCTGGCGCTATAACTGGGTATTTGTCGATATTGGGTTACTGTTTGCACGTCGCCAGTGACTTGCTTGAAGAAATTCTCAACGGGCTCGTCTGGCGATAGCGCCTGCAACCTGGATGAAAAGTAGTAAGCATAGGGACTGTTTTTGGGGCCGCCCTGAGTAAACCCATCCTCCGCCGTAGCGCCAGGCTGAGTCGAAAAAGCGATGAGCTCCCCTCCGGCTGGTACCACTTTCGCCAAGGAGCCAGCTTGATCCGCCCCGCGAGTCAAGTTGACCCGGCATGCGTCGAGAACCAGCAGTCGCGCTCGAATCTTGGCGCGATTGAGCGCCATCAAGATGACCTTCATGCTTAATGCGCTTTGCTGAGCCAAACTAATGTTCACGCCGCTCAGTGGCATGCCGAGATCGACGCCAAACAAATAATTGATCCCGTCGATTGCCACGGCATGGCCTGCGTAATACACCAGCGCTAAATCCGCACCTTCGGCCCGACCAGCGAAGTCGTCAACCGCTTTCTCCATCTGTGCTCTGCTTTGATTGATGAGGCTGGTTACTTGGAAACCCCGCTTGCGCAACGCATCCGACACAAGCGCTGCGTCATTCACAGGATTGAGCAAGACGTTGGCCGGAACGCTGTATTTTGCATTGCCTATTACCAATGCGTAGCGGTGCTTGATATCGACAGCATTCGCCGCGTGGACAAGCTGCGCGAAAGTGCTTGCCATCATCAATGCCGCAAGCAGCAACACCTTTTTTAGAAAAAGTCGATACATTGCATACCTCATGGACGAGGACAGACCGCATCAGGCAACTGCGTTGCGGAAGCGACGTCCAGGACTCTGGCCGCGTCATAAAGCGAGGAGCTCCTCGGCGCACTCAGCACAAAACGCCCGTCGTCGTCAGGACCAGAAATCAAATGCACGTTGTATTGCGCAAGCACATCCCTCAGCCGCTTTGCAGTGACGGCATCGGGCAGGGAAATAGACAGCCTCGGACACAAGTTCTCGCCGCCGCGTGTGGCTAAAAGGGTGCTTTCCACGCCGACCGTGCGCCACTGCAAAGCCAGCATGGACATGGCCGCAGCTAGCGCCCATCCCAGCGGGAGCAGGGGGCTAACAGGACCGGGCCAGATCCATTTCCACAATCGCCTCCATACGGAATTATTCGGCCCCGCAAGATGTGATGGTTTAGCGTTCAGGTCCTGGGCAAAGCGTCCCAATACTTGCAGAAAAGCGTTATCGCGCTTGGTCCGCACGGACTCGTTGTATTTCAACTGGCGTGCCTGACCCAGCAAACGCCACTCCTCCAACTCCTGCCGCAATGCTGGGGTTTGAGTCAGTTCAGTTTCGAACGCGCGCCTTCCCGCGCCTTCGCGCTCGCCATTCATGCTCATGAGGTAATCCAGTACACGGTCATCAGACATGATTGGGCACACCTTTACGACCACACTCGACAACCAGTTTGCGCGCAGCGTGCAGGCGGCTTTTGACCGTGGCAACGTTTATGCCTTGCCGCTCTGAAATCACCTCCATCGAGCAATCGTCCAGGAAAAATTCCATGGTCGTGCGCAAGGTTTCGCTCAGTTTGCCCACGCAGTCCAGTAAGCGTTGCAGCATGGTCTTGTGCTCGTAGGCCGCATCCGGGTCGCTGAACAGCGACGTATCCGCCAGATTTTTCAGATTGATGCTGGTAGCAGCACTGTCAGTTGTGTCTTGATCGTCCTCGTCATCAAAGGCGATTTCATTCTTGCCTGCCCTACGCCAGGACTGGATGAGCGCGTTCTTTGCACCCATGTAGAGATAACCACCGAGTTTGCTGTGTGCCAATTCTTCAGCCGACCACCCTTGGGAAGGCTGCCCATCCAAGAATGCCTGGGCAGAGAAGGTCTTGGTCTGCAAAAAATTTACGAGTGCGGTGTTGAACGCGTCAGCCACTATCTCGGAGGAGCTGCGCAGAAACTTGCGGCGCAGCTTCAATGTGATGTGCCGCTCGGCTTCATTACGAAATGCCAAAGCATAGCGAGGATCCCCATGCAGAATTCGGATGAAATCATCGATGTCGCGGATGGCGTGGCGCTTGGGCTGCTGCGTCAGCATTGTTGGTCCATTACAAATTTATTGCAGTCGCACCATTTCTATCTGATACGCCTGCCGATGAATTCTTCTTTGCTGCTTGGCCCCGTGACACGCTGACGACGGAACCGACGGCGTCAGATCCCCCCTGCTATGGCAAGAGCCCTCTACATGCCTCGGCTCATATCTCTATCTATGCACGCGACACAAAAAAGTTCGGTTGTTTTTTTGGCCGCGTTCGAACTACATCGCGGCACGGCCGGGGTTCGCATAGCAAATTTGCCTCGTAACGTCGGTCGATCACGCTCGTGGCCGCTCCCCCGAACTGAAGCTCGTCGAAGCGTCAGCTCAGTCGGACCAGAACACTATACATAACATTTGGTTACAAATGCACAGTCCAACGGACCTGTTGTCCACTGTTTGCCACTGTTGTCCGCTGGTTGGCACTGATCGCAGAGGCCCTACTGGCAAGGCTTTCCTGGCGATACCGCGTTTCAAGGCAAATTCCAGGCTACAAAAACCGCGAATTTAGGCTACGCATAGGCTACAAATGAGGTCGTCATCCTCTTATTTCTTGCCACAGATTGCGGGCAGTAGACGGGATTCGTGTGGTTTGCCAGGACTATTGCCATTTCGCGAAGATGTGCGATCTTGCTGAAAATAGGCGAAATTTGGATTAATATTCCGCGCTTTCTTGGCGTTTTTGGCTGGGCAAGGTGCGCGCTCCGAGCGTCATAGGGGTTGGCGCAGACGCCCGAGGAACGGACTTTTAATCTATTGGTCGCGGGTTCGAATCCCGCAGGACCCACCAAAATTCGAAGGGCTGACAGGCAACTGTCGGCCCTTTTTGTTTGGCCGTGCTCCGCGCGATTGCCGTCTCCTTCCGCTTTGGGTGGCCGGGCTTTTCACATCGATAGCGCGGTGTGCCTTCCCGATAGCGCCATCGCACTGACCGCCGCGGATCAAATGGCCGACGGGTCGCGTCGGCTACCGCCGCTAGGGATTTCCTCTATAGCGTTCAGGATCTGCAGCCACCAACATAGCTCCAATTGGAACCGGTTCCATAACGGAAAAAGCGCACACATGGCAGATATCGTGATTGTTGCGAGCGCGTTCGGCGCCGCTCAGGTGCGCGAGCAGGGGCATCACGCCTATGTTCCCCTGGCCGCTTCGGTCGGCGCAGCCGGCTTCGAGGTGCGGCGTGAATTGTTGCCCGCTGGGCTGGATGGCACGGTATCGGCTGACTTACTGGCTGCATTGGGCCGCCTGATGGCAGCGCATGGTCTGTGGGCGGTCTATTCCACGCCGGCCGCGCTGTACACGGACGTCGGCGCTCTGGACACGGTCGCTGTCCGAGGTGCGCTGGTTGAAGCGCAAACCTTGGGTGCGCGCATCGTGAAGTTCCAGCTTGGCGGCTTCGCTGGCGATGCATCGGCGGAGTTGCTGGCCCGACTCCTGCAAGGCTGGCGCGCACGGGTGCTGGTCGAGAACGGTCAGCAGGCGGTGGGCGGGTCGCTGTCGCAGTTCCAAGGCTTGTTCGGCGCATTGGAAGCGGCGGACGTGGCCGACATGCTCGGCATGACGTTCGACGTTGGCAACTGGGAGTGGGCTGGCGAAACGCCGCTTACGTGCGCGCAGGCGCTGGCCCCGTACGTCGAATACATTCATTGCAAGAGCGTCGCGGGCGAGGGCGCGCGTCGCTTTGCCGTGGCGCCTGCGGGCAACGATGCCGGATTCGCCGCTGTGCTGGCCGCGCTGCCCGGCGATGTACCGCGCGGCATCGAATTCCCGTTCAACGCGGTCGATCCCGCCGCGGACGCCCATCAACATGTCGTGTGGCTCAAGGCCGCCTGACGGTGACTTGACATCGAAGGAGCCTGCGCATGTCGCATACGTTGGATGTAATCACCTACGGCGAAGCCATGGCGATGTTTGTGGCGACGGCGCCGGGGCCGCTCGCGCAGGTCACGCAGTTCACCAAGCGCATCGCGGGTGCCGATCTGAACGTGGCAGTCGGCCTGAGCCGCCTCGGTTTTCGCGTCGGCTATGTGAGCCGGGTGGGGCAGGATTCGTTTGGTGAATACGTGCTGGAAACGCTGGCACGCGAACGGATCGACGCATCGTGTGTAGCTGTGGATCCGCAATATCCCACGGGCTTCCAGCTGAAGTCGCGCGCCGACGATGGCAGTGACCCGCGTGTCGAGTACTTCCGCAAAGGCTCGGCTGCCAGCCGCCTCTCCCGCGCCGACTATGCGGCCGACTATGTACTCAGCGCGCGCCATCTGCACCTGACGGGTGTGGCTCCCGCGATCTCTGCGTCGTCGTGCGAACTTGCGTTCCACCTCGCGAGGCAGATGCGTGCGGCTGGTCGCTCGATTTCGTTTGACCCGAACCTGCGCCCAACGCTGTGGCGTTCCACAACGGAGATGGTGACCACGCTCAACGCGTTGGCGTCGCTTTCCGATTGGGTGCTGCCCGGCTTGGCTGAGGGGCGGCAACTGACCGGCCATGACACTCCAGCCGACATCGCGCGCTTATATCTCGATCGGGGTGCGCGCGGCGTTGCCATCAAGCTGGGCGCTGCCGGCGCTTACTACCAGACCGCTGATGGCGCGGAAGGCATCGCCGACGGCGTCCGTGTGGAGCGCGTTGTCGACACAGTCGGCGCGGGCGATGGCTTTGCGGTGGGCGTAGTCAGCGCGCTGCTTGAAGGGCTGTCCGCAGAGCAGGCCGTTGCGCGCGGCAACCGGATTGGCGCGCTGGCGATCCAGGTGATCGGAGATTCGGAAGGCCTGCCGACGCGTGCCGCGCTCGACGTACTTGAAGAAACGGCCCGCCTGGGGTGCGAGCCGGAATCCATTCCCAGCGTCTAACGCAGCGCTTCGACTGCCGCCCTCGCGGGCAACGCACACCATCAAAGGAGACACGAACATGGCAACGCAACTTGCTGCGCAGCGCTGGTGGATGATCATGCCGATCGTCTTTATCACCTACAGCCTGGCCTACCTCGACCGCGCGAACTATGGCTTCGCGGCGGCGGCTGGCATCAATCACGATCTAGGGATCAGCCAGGGGCTGTCGTCGTTGATTGGCGCGCTGTTCTTCCTCGGCTATTTCTTCTTCCAGATACCGGGCGCGATCTATGCAGAGCGCCGCAGCGTGAAGAAGCTCGTGTTCATCAGCTTGGTGTTATGGGGTTTGTGCGCGGCCCTCACCGGTGTCGTGAGCGACATTCCCTCGCTGCTTGCGATCCGCTTTGTGCTGGGCGTAGTCGAGGCGGCCGTCATGCCGGCAATGCTGATCTACATCAGCAACTGGTTTACCAAGCAAGAACGCTCGCGTGCGAATACGTTTCTGATTCTCGGCAATCCGGTGACGGTGTTGTGGATGTCGGTGGTATCGGGCTACCTCGTGCGCGAGTTTGGCTGGCGCCATATGTTCATCGCTGAGGGCGTGCCCGCCATCATCTGGGCCGTGTGCTGGTGGTGTCTGGTACAGGACAAGCCCGCGCAGGCGCCGTGGCTGAGCCCCCAGGAAAAACGCGATCTGGAACAAGCCTTGGCAACGGAACAGGCGGCCATCAAGCCGATGCGCAACTATGGCGAGGCCTTCCGCTCGCCTGCGGTCATCAAACTCTGCGCGCAGTACTTCTGCTGGAGCATTGGCGTGTACGGCTTCGTGCTGTGGCTGCCGTCCATCGTCAAGAACGGCTCGTCGCTCGGCATGGTCGAGACGGGCTGGCTGTCGGCGCTGCCGTACCTTGCGGCCACCATCGCGATGCTCGCGGCGTCGTGGGCATCCGACAAGGTGGGGTCGCGGCGCGCCTTCGTTTGGCCGTTCCTGCTGGTGGGCGCTGCGGCGTTTGCCGCATCGTTTGCGCTCGGGTCCACGCATTTCTGGATGTCGTATGTGCTGCTCGTGATCGCCGGAGCGGCGATGTATGCGCCGTATGGTCCGTTCTTCGCGATCGTGCCGGAGTTGCTGCCGAAGAACGTCGCCGGTGGCGCGATGGCGTTGATCAACAGCATGGGTGCCCTCGGTTCGTTTGTCGGCTCGTACTTCGTTGGCTACCTGAACGGTGCCACGGGCTCTCCGCTGGCGTCGTACGCATTCATGAGCGCGGCGCTGTTGGCCGCCGTGGTGCTCACGCTCTGCGTCAAGCCGCAACCGCGTGACGCTTACCCGCTTGCCAATCCTGTCCCTGGAAAATGAACCGATGAAACCGCTTGTCGTTGCCTACAAGCCGCTGCCCGACGACGTTGCGGCCCAGTTGCGCGAGCATGTCGAACTCGTGCAGGTTGACGGTGCCGCGGCGTTGACCGAGGCGCTTGCCAACGCCGAAGGCGCGATCGGTGCGAGCCTGAAGATCACGCCTCGGATGCTCGACAGCGCGCCCAGGCTCAGGGCATGGTCCACGATCTCTGTCGGCTATGACAATTTCGACGTGCCCGATCTCACGCGTCGCGGCATTGCGCTTGCGCACACGCCGGATGTGTTGACCGAGTCGACCGCCGATACCGTGTTTTCGCTGATCCTCGCCTCGGCGCGTCGCGTGGTGGAGTTGGCCGAGTGGGTCAGGGCCGGCAACTGGCAGCGCAGCATCGGGCCGGAACTTTACGGCACGGATGTCCAGGGCAAGACGATCGGCATCGTCGGGCTGGGTCGGATCGGCGCGGCGTTGGCCCGCCGTGCGGCGCTGGGGTTCCGGATGCCTGTGCTCTACACGAACCGGCATCCGCATCCCGAGGCTGAAGCGCAGTACGGCGCGCGCCGCGTGATGCTCGACGCATTGCTAGCCGAATCGGATTTTGTGTGCCTGCAGGTGCCGCTGACGCCCGTAACACAGCACCTGATCGGGCCGGCGGAACTGGCCAAGATGAAGCGAGGCGCGATCCTGATCAATGCATCGCGGGGGCCCGTCGTCGACGAAGCGGCGCTCATTCATGCCTTGCGCAATGGCACGATCCGCGGCGCCGGGCTCGATGTGTTCGAGCACGAGCCGCTGCCCCCCGACTCGCCATTGCTGGCGATGAAGAATGTGGTGGCCTTGCCCCATATCGGCTCCGCAACGCACGAGACGCGGCACGCAATGGCGCGCTGCGCGGCAGACAACCTGATCAAGGCGCTCGCCGGCACGTTACGTGAAAACCTGGTCAATCCACAGGTGCTGGAGCACGCGCGCACCTCGTGAGCTGCGTGCCGGGATTGCGCTATGATCCTCGCACTCCGGCTCCGGCCCCTCGCGCCGACGGCCTGCTCTGAAGCGCAACGTGACTGATTTCCCATCCTCTTCCTCGCGCCCTGCGACCATCACCGACGTGGCCCGCGAAGCGGGAACCGGCAAGACCAGCGTGTCCCGCTATCTGAACGGCGAGATGCAGGTCCTTTCCGAAGATTTGCGACAGCGCATCGAAGCCGCCATCCAGCGGTTGAACTACCGGCCCAACCAGATGGCGCGCGGTCTCAAGCGCGGCCGCAATCGCCTGCTCGGCATGTTGGTGGCCGACCTGACCAATCCTTACACAATCGAAGTCCTGCAGGGCGTCGAGGCAGCCTGCCACGCGCTGGGCTACATGCCGCTCATCTGCCACGCCGCAAACGAGATCGAGATGGAGCGCCGGTTCGTCCAGTTGCTGACGACGTATCGGGTTGAAGGCCTGATCGTCAACGCGCTCGGCGCGGAAGAGGCCGTGTTACGTCCGCTGCGGGGCGGCGGCATTCCGGCTGTGCTGGTGGATCGCACGGTAGAAGGGTTCGACGCCGACCTCGTGGGGCTCGATAACGGCGACGCCGTCAGCTTGGGCGTGCAGCATTTGCTCGATCAAGGTTTCGATGCCATCCAGTTCATCGTGCAGCCGTTTCAGCAGGTCAGCTCGCGGCGCGAGCGTGAACGTGCATTCCGAGAGGCGATGGCAGCGCGAGGGCGGCCAGCGGAGCCAGCCATTGTGCTTGACCCGAACGACGCCGCCTCGACTGAACGTGCGCTGGCCGAGATCGCCGCACGCATCGATGCGGTGCACAGCCGCGGCGGAAAACGGCTGGCGCTGTTTGTTGCGAATGCGCCGGTGGCGCTCATCGTGGCGCGGCATCTGCGCACGCAGTTCGGCGCGGCGTGGCAGGAGCGTGCGGCGCTGTTGTCGATCGACGATCCGGAATGGGCGGAATTGATCGGCATCACGACGATCCGGCAACCGACGTACGACATCGGTTACAAGGCCGTCGAATTTGTGCATGAACGCATCGAAGGCGTGACGGGCGATGCCCGTGTCGTGTTGCTGCCCGGTACGCTCGTCGAGCGTGCTTCGACGGTGCATGTTGTCGAGGCTGCGTCATGACGTTGCGTCTCTACCTCGCCGGGCCGGATGTTTTCCGTCCCGAGCCCGTCGTGCACGGTGAAGCCCTTAAAACGCTGTGCGCGGAGTTCGGCTTCATCGGTCTGTATCCGCTCGATAACGCGATCGCCCCGCAGGCCGACGGCCCCGCCACTGCTGCGGAGATCTATCGCCAGAACATCGCGCTGATCGATTCAGCTGACGCCGTGCTCGCCAATGTAGTTGACTTCCGCGGCCACGAGCCCGATTCCGGCACGTGCTTCGAAATCGGCTACGCCATCGCCCGCGGCAAAGACGTGTGGTGCTATCACGTGCCCGCCGCGCCGCTCCTGGCGCAGGTGCCGAACACCAACGGCAACGATGCCGACGGCTGGGCCGTGGAAAATTTCGGCCTGCCGCGCAACCTCATGATTGCGTGCAGTTGTCACCTCGTCGTGGGCGATGTGCGCGCGTGCCTCGAGCGCATGCGCGTGCACTACGCATAGTCGCGCGCTGGATATGCGTATGCGGATTGCTTCCTTCAAGGCGGTAGGCGCCGTCCGTATAGTGCCTGCACCGGATGGCGTCTCCGACGCAAGGCAAACGCATGAAGCTCGACGATCTGCATCAACTTCCAGACCTGACGCAACTGCTGGCTGAGTTGGCGGCAACCGCAGCGCAGCGTGACCAGCACGGCGGCCATGCCGCGCACGAGAAAGCTGCGATTGCGCGAGCGGGCCTGTTGCCCCTGGTGATCCCCACGCAATACGGCGGAAGCGGCGTCAGTTGGGCCGATGCCTTTGCCGCAGTGCGCGCCATCGCCGCGGTCGACAGCTCCCTTGGGCACCTGCTCGCCTTCCAGTATCTGCAAACCGCAACCGTCTATCTGTACGGCTCCGACGCGCAACGCGAACGCTTCCTGCGTCCGACCGCCGAGCTGGGCTGGTGGTGGGGCAACGCCGTCAACCCGCTCGATCATCGGCTGCGTGCGCAGCGCTCGGGCAGCGGTTGGCTGCTCGATGGCGAAAAGGGTTTCTGTTCCGGCACGCTCGGCTCCGACGTGATGGTCGTGTCTGCCCACGACGCGGCCAGCGGCAACCCCGTTGTGGCGGTGGTGCCGACAGCGCGCTACGGCATCACGGTGCGGGATGACTGGCATCCGATCGGGCAGCGCCAGACCGACAGCGCGTCTGTGCAATTCCGGCACGTGCAGGTCAGCGAAGACGAAGTGCTGGTCCGCCCCGAGGCCGTCCTCACGCCATATCAAACGTTGCGTTCCTGTATCGCGCAGAACGTACTGGTCAATCTCTACACGGGCATTGCGGCAGGCGCGCTGGACGAGGCCCGCAAGCACACGCTGCAATCGTCACGGCCGTGGATTACATCGGGTGTGGAGCGCGCGGCGGACGATCCTTACCAAATTCACCGCTTTGGCGAGATGCGCGTGCAATGGCTGGCTGCAGAAGCGCTGGCCGATCGCGCCATCCAGCGGTTGGACCGCGCTTGGCGCAAAGGCGCTGCGCTCAGCGCCGAGGAGCGTGCCGAGGTGTCGCTCGCTACGGCCGAAGCCAAGGTATTGGCACATCGCGCCGCATTGTTCGTCGCCCAGGAATTGTTCGAGGCGACGGGCGCACGCTCGACCAAGGCGGCGCTCGCGCTGGACCGCTTCTGGCGCAACGCGCGCACGCATACGCTGCACGACCCGCTCGACTACAAGCTGCGAGCCATCGGCCGCTACGCGCTGGAAGGCATCCTGCCCGACGCCACCATCTACGGCTAAGCGCCTATCGATCTGCTCATTCCTTCGTTGGCACGCGGCGGGGGCGAGCGGTGTAATGTGAAATTCGTCTATTGCCGCGCGCTTACATCATGTCCGACGCCGTTGTTGCCGCCGTTGTTGCCACGGATGCTCCTGCCGTTCACACGGCCCGATTCCACATTCGCCGTCTGCCCGACGCGCCGCTTGGCGCAGAGGTTCTTGGCCTGGGCGATGCAGCCGATTTGTCCGACGCAGACATCGCCGCCATCCGCCACGCGTGGCTCGCGCATGACGGCCTGCTCGTTTTCCGTGACGTCGAATTCACGCCGCAGGCGCAAGTGGCGTTCAGCCGCCGCTTCGGCCCGCAGCAGGTGCATGTGCTGAACCAGTTTCATCTGAGCGGCTATCCGGAAATCCTGGTCGTCTCCAACGTGGTCGAGAACGGCAAGCCGATCGGCCTGGGCGATGCAGGGCGGGATTGGCATTCAGACCTTTCGTACAAGCCGCTGCCGAGCCTCGGTTCGATGTTGCTCACGCGCGAGTTGCCGGAAGAGGGCGGCGACACGTTGTTCGCCAACATGGTGCGCGCCTACGAAACGCTGCCGCCTGATCTCAAGCGCATCATCGAAGGCCGCCGTGCGGTGCATTCGTATGTGTACCGCTATGAGCGACTGCGCGCGCTGTCGACCTGGCGTCCGCCGCTCACGCAAGCGCAGCGCGACGCCGTGCCGCCGGTCGATCACCCCGTTGTGCGCACGCATCCGGAAACGGGCAAGCGTGCGCTCTTCGTCAACGAAGGCTTCACGTCGCACATCCTGGGTTTGCCGGAAGACGAGAGCACCAGCGTGCTGGAGCAACTCTTCGCCCACAGCGTCCGCGCCGACAACGTCTACACGCACCAGTGGCGCCCCGGCGACATGCTGTTCTGGGACAACCGCTCCACCATCCACTTCGCGCCGGGCTGTCCAGACAAGTATCGGCGCACGCTGCATCGCACGACCATCGAAGGCGACGTGCCGGTTTAAGCGCCGTTCGTCTACAGCCCGGCCTCGGCGAGGCGGGCATCGATGCTCGCCAGCGTCAACGTCTGTGCAAACAGCCGCGCGAGCGATTGGCTCGCATACTTCGGTACCTCGTCCGCCGTGGCCCAGCGGTATGCGTCCATCTCCGGGATGAGCCGGCCGGAGTGATAGCTGTTGAACATCGACGTGCAAGTCAGCGTGTCGAGTGCGACTTCGGCGCGGCGCAGGCGTGCGGCGAACAGGTGCAGCTCCTTGTCGCGGCGATACGGAAACCGGCCGAGTTCGATCAGGGCGTGGCTGTCGAGCACGAGGCCGGTCTCCTCGCGCGTCTCGCGCAGGGCGGTGTCGCGGTGATCCTCGCCGGGGTCCGGCGCGCCCTTGGGGATGTCCCAGTGGCGCGTCTCGGTGGCGTGCGCGAGGAGCACGTCGCCATCTTCGTTGAGCAGCACGAGGCCGCAGGACAGGGCGATCGGCATGCTATTTCGCTCCGCCGCGTTGCCCGATACGTGCGCTGAGCAATTGATGATTTGGACTGAACAGCCTGCGATAGGCCAGCAGCACCGCCGCAACCGTCCCCAGCCCGGAAGATGCCGCCAGCAGGAACATGATGACGATCTGGTAGCGCACGGCCTCCAGCGGAGGCTGCCCCGCCAGAACCTGGCCCGTCATCATGCCGGGCAAGCTCACCACGCCCACCACGGTCATCTGGTTGATGATCGGTGTCATGCCGGCCCGTACGGCCGCGCGTGCTGCATTGCGCGCCGCTTCCCAGCGCGTGCCGCCGAGCGCGAGAATCGTCTCCACCTGGTCGCGCGTGGCGGTCAGCTCGCCGGTCATGCGCTCGAGCGCCAGGCCGACGCCCGTGAGCGTGTTCCCCAGAATCATCCCCATGATTGGGATCGCGTATTGCGGCTCGTACCACGGGCGCGCGTGCAGGACGATCACCAGCCCGATTGCACCGATCAGCCACGTGCTGCCGAAGACCGACAACGTGCCGTCCAGCCGCAAGCCCGCATAGCCGCGCGCGCCGCGGCTGCCAGTGGCATGTCCGGCAATCAGCGTCATGACGGCCACGATGCCCAGCACCACCGCCCAATGCGCGTGGGCGAAGACCCATTCGAGCACGAAACCCACCGCCAGCAATTGCACGACGGTGCGCACGGCCGCCCACGCCAGGCGTCGCTCGAGCCCCAGGCCCAGTCCGATCGACAGTGCGCCGTTCACGAAGATCAGCGCGGCTGCAATGCCGACCTGCCAGGCGGAAAGCGAGAGGTCTTGCCCTTTCATCGCGCGGTCTCCGTATCGAGATGCCCAGCCGCCATGCGCCACTGCTGATGGCCGATGCGCCCGGCTTGCGCCGGATCATGGGTCACCCATATCCAGGCATGCCGATCAGGCGCCTGCGCAAACCAATGCTGCAAGAGCGACTCAACCGCGCGCGCGGACGCAGGGTCGAGCGCCGCTGTCGGCTCATCGAGCAGCAACACGGTCGGCCTGGTCTGCAGCGTGCGGACCAGCGCGGCGATCTGCGCTTCGCCCCCGGAAAGATCGCCGGCATTTTTTTCAAGAAAGCTGGCGTCGCGCTCCGCGCCAGCGAGCAGAGCGATGGCCGCGTCACGGTCGAATGCCGCGCTGTGGCGCCGTGCACGCAGCTGATACGGCATCAGAAGGTTGTCTTCCACCGTACCGGGCAGCAGCGCCGGACGTTGGCGCACGTATGCGACATGACAGCGATACGCCGGGACCGCGCTCAGGTGGATCGCTTCGCCTTGCCACGTCACTTGGCCGCCATCGAGCGGATCGAGGAGCGCCAGCGCGCGCAGCAGCACGCTCTTACCCCCGCCAGATGGCCCGGTCAGGGCGATGCGGTCGCCGGCCCGCACCACAAGCGTGGCGGGTTGCAGCAGCGTGACACCGGAGCGTGCATCGCGGCGTTGAAGGTGGGTGGCGGCCAGCATGTCGGGACGAGTGTGTTGCGAACGGTACGGCATCAATGTGCCGGATTTATGCATTATGCATATGAGCCTGCGTGGGGCGCCTCCACCGTAATCGTCTACACGCGGGCCCAGGCGCCATGCTCTCGCCGCGTCGTTACGCCATCCGCATGCCATGGGGAATGGCCCCTAGCCCAAACGGATCAGCCGTATGCGCTTGCCCGTGGCCGATGTCGGACGAATCCGACATGCCGTTCAGCGGCTGGCGGGTCGCCATTTGCGCAGACGAAGCATAGGATCAAAGCATCACCAGAAGATCACTAGAAGAAGCGATGGAGGGCGCCATGGAGACCGACAAAGTGCAAGTTGCTCACCCGTGGTGGCAGCCAGGAGTCTTTGCTTCTGCGCCGGCGATTTTTCTGTGGATTTGCGCGGAACTGCCTCCCGATATGCTCGGTGCGATCTTCCACGCCGGCACCTCGCCCGATTCGCTCCGCCATGTCGGCGATACGCTGTTCGTAATCGGCTGGACGGCGAGCGGGGTGCTGATGTGGCACGGCCGGCGCCGCGTCGCGCGTGACGCTTGTGTGACAACGCAGGCAGCACAGGCCGACACTGGCAACGCTTCTCAGCCGCACGGGCTGACGGCACTGCGCCAGAGTATGGCCCGCCGCTGGGAGCGGATGCGTCATCCGATTCCGTTGCACTGATTCGTGCGGTGCCGCAAACGAGAAAGGCCGGATTTCTCCGGCCTTTCCGTTGTTGGGCGCTCGCCTCAGGAAGTGCTTCCCGGGATGATCTCGTTCGCATCGACACCGGGCGCCGGTGCAGGCGCGCTGACGTCATGCCCTTGGGCCTCTTGCCATTTCTTGTAGCCCCACCAGGCCGCTCCGGCCACGATTCCCACTTTGCCGAGCTTGCGCGTGATCCGACCGATGACGGTGCGGCGCAACCCCGCATACGCCAAAGACAACGCGGTGCCCACCAGTGGATATTCGCGTGCAATGCCTAGCGTCCGCATCAGGCTGTTCGGACGGGCCAAAGGCCGGATCAGGCTTGGCAGCAACGCGCCGAAGCCCCCCAGGCTGAAGGTGCGGTTGGTGGCGCGATGCACATCGTTGCGGGCCTGGGCGTAGTCGTAGCGCTCCAGGGCGGCGCGGGTCAGCAGCAATTCCTTGCGAACGCTCAGCGGGAGGCGTGTTTCCGCGCTTCGGCGTGAAGGCCGCACGTGATGACGCGCGCTCGATGCGGGTTCGTTCATGGAGGTGCCGGAGGTGCCGGCCGAGGGCGCGTGTTCGGTTGGATCAGTCATCGGCGCAGGATCTCCCGGTCTTTGTCGAGTTCGGCCAGCGTGGCCTCGAACAGTGGCGGTGCGTTGCGCAGCAGCGAGCGCACCTTCCACAGGCAGGCTGCCGCGCCCAGCGCGTAAAGCGCCGCCATCACGGCCAAAGACTGCCAGCGGTACGTATCCCAGCACAGGATCACCACCAGCGCCGTCAGCGTCATGATGGACAGGGCGATCAGGCTCACGGCCAGCATGCCTAGGAAGGCGGTGCCAAGCAGCCGTTCTTTTTCTTCAGCCAGTTCGACGCTCGCCAGTTCGAGCCGCGTCTGCAGCATCGAGACGACCGTGCCGGCCAGTTTCTTCAAGGAAGCGAACAGCTTTGGGCTGGTGTCGTCGGTCATGAGGTGAGGAGAGGGTGCAAGGCGATGGACGTCGTCCCAGACGCAGCACGCGCCATGCCCGGAACGGAGCCGCCAGAATGCAACTGGCCGATGGTGCGATCCAAAGGGCGCGCCATCGGCCAGAAAGGGTGCGGCGGGTTACTTGCGGTTGAGCAGCAGGCCAATCAGCAGCCCCACGCCGGCTGCCACGCCCACGGCTTGCCACGGGTGATCGTGAACGTAGTCGTCGGTGGCGCGGGCGGCGGCCTTGCTCTTGTGGACGACCGCGTCTTGCAGGTCCTGCGCCTTTTCCTTGGCTTGGCGGAGCATACCCATGCCGCGCTCGCGCAGTTCGGCGGCTTTTTCGCCGCTGCTGGACGCAGCTTGCTTCAGCAGGGTTTCAGCGTCGGACAGTACAGTCTTCACGTCGGTCATCAGTTTCTCCTTATTGACGGAATCGGCCAGGTTGGGGGAAGTGTTCGTCATGGTCGGGTCCTCGGTATCGGTAGTTCAATCGTCAATATGTCGGCGTGCTTATTCGCTAGCATATGTGTGGGCGCCGCGAAACTTCAAGCGCTCGCGTTGCGCATGCTGCGATGGATCAAGACCCCGGTCATTGTCCGGCAATGTGCGCATGCCTTCCACCCTGTTGTCAGCAAATGCCGCGCCTAATGACGAAAAGTGATGTTGTTGTGAATTTATAGTCGTTTTGGTTGGATGGCAATCTGGCTATAGTGGTTCCCAATCTGTGTATGGAGGACACGATGTCTTTACGTTTGGGCGATATCGCCCCTGATTTCGAGCAGGATTCAAGCGAAGGCCGCATCAAGTTTCATGAGTGGCTGGGCAACAGCTGGGGCGTGCTTTTCTCGCACCCGGCCGACTACACGCCCGTTTGCACCACCGAACTGGGCCTGACCGCCAAGCTGAAGGACGAATTTGCCAAGCGCAATGTCAAGGCGATTGCGCTCTCGGTCGATTCGGTCGAGTCCCACAAGGGCTGGATCAACGATATCAACGAGACGCAGAACACCAGCGTCAACTTCCCGATCATTGCCGATCCCGATCGCAAGGTTTCGCAGCTGTACGACATGATTCATCCGAATGCGAGCGAGACGTTCACCGTGCGTTCGTTGTTCGTGATCGATCCGAACAAGAAGATTCGCCTGACGATTACGTATCCGGCATCGACGGGGCGTAATTTCAATGAAGTGCTGCGCGTGATCGACTCGCTGCAGTTGACCGAGTACCACAGCGTGGCGACGCCCGGTAACTGGCAGGACGGCGATGACGTGGTCATCGTGCCGTCTCTGAAGGATGAGGAAGTCATCAAGCAGAAATTTCCGAAGGGCTACAAGGCGTTGCGTCCGTATCTGCGCCTGACGCCGCAGCCCAATAAGTAACCGTCTCCTTGGTAGTGTGATTGCCGCCCGGCCTTGTGCCGGGCGTTTTTTGCGTTGGAGCCGGTTCAGGATCCTAGGCAAAACAAAACCGGCCAGCCCTTTCGGGTCTGGCCGGTTTGTCTTTTTTGAAGACGGTGCCGTGTGTGATCAGATCGCCCAGCCGCCTACGTAGAACGCGACCAGTGCAGCGGCGATCGCCACGGTGCCGATGTTCAGCTTGCGCCATTCGCCGGCCACCAGGCGGCCGATGACCAATGTGCTGAAGCCCAGCATGATGCCGGTGACGATGTTGCAGGTCAGCACGATGAACACGGCGCAGACGAGGCCCGACAGTGCGTCGACCATGTCGTCCATGTGCAGCTTGCTCACGCTGGAAAGCATCAGTAGGCCGACATACATGAGCGCCGGGGCTGTTGCGTAGGACGGCACCAGACCCGCGAGCGGCGAGAAGAACATCACGGCCAGGAACATCACGCCGACCACGACAGCCGTCAGGCCCGTCTTGCCCCCTGCTGCCACGCCAACCGTCGACTCGATGTAAGCCGCCGCCGGGGCACCGCCGAAGAACGCCGAGAAGATCGAGCTGATCGAATCGGCCGTCAGAGCGCGGCCACCGTTGATGATGTGGCCCTTGTCGTTGAGCAGCCCGGCCTGGCCGGCGACCGCGCGGATCGTGCCGGTGGCATCGAACACAGCGGTCATCACCAGCGCCAGCACGCTGGGCAGCACAGCGGCCGTGAGTGCGCCGCGAATATCCATCGCGCCAATCAGCGAGGTGTGACCAGCACTGGCCAGCGAGGGCAGGGCGAACACGCCGGTGAACTTCACGGCCGGGTCAAAGATCAGGCCCAGGACCGAGATGGCGACGATCACGATGAGGATGCCGCCTGGCACGCGACGACGCTCCATGCCGAAGATGGCGGCCAGGCCCAGCACAGACATCATCACCGGGAAGGCGGTAACGTGACCCAGTGCAACGGGCAGGCCCGCACCGGCGTTCTTGACGACCAGCCCCACGTCGTTGGACGCGATCAACAGCAGGAACAGGCCAATGCCGATGCCCGTTCCGTGCGCCACGCCCGAAGGCAGGTTGCGCAGGATCCACGAGCGCACGCCCGTAGCCGAGATGGCGGTGAAGACCACACCCATCAGGAACACCGCGCCGAGCGCGATTTCCGGCGACAGCTTTTGCCCCAGCACCAGGCCGAAAGCCATGAACGCCGTCAGCGAGATTGCGCAGCCAATGGCGATCGGCAGCTTGGCCCACAGGCCCATCAGCAGCGAGCCGAAGGCGGTGGTCAGGCACACCGCGACGAACACGGCGCTGGTGTCAAAGCCGGCCTTGCCCAGCATGCCGGGCACGACAAACACGGCGTAGACCATCGCCATGAAGGTGGTGATGCCAGCCACGACCTCGCGTTTGTGCGTGCTGCCGCGTGCAGAAATCTGGAAATAGCGATCGATGGCACGCGCATCGGCGATGCCAGCGGCGCCAAGTTCCGTCGACGACGGAATGGACTGTTCAGCCATGGTGGGTTTGTCTCCTGGCAGGACTCCGCGCCGGCCGATCTTGGTCGTCCGCGTAGGGTGCCCTGTTCTGGTTTTGATATCGGTACGGGTGCCTGCGTACGCGCGCCGGCATTCTCCAGACCGTTGTCTCGCGATTGGTTTTGTCGCGTGGCGCTGCAATCTGCGTGTGGATCGCGCGCTCGTTCTATCGGTGTGAGGGACGTGCGGCCCAACAATCCGCCGACACTTGGACCGAAGCATAGACGCGCGCTACCGCCGATTCATGCGGCGTAGCGTATCCCGGTCATTTGCAAATTGGTATATCGCGAGGGGCGGAGAACAACGGTGCCCAGGACGGGCGAGAGGTGCAGCCACGGGTGTGGCGAGTGGTGCACGAGTGTGCCCCAACTCGCCGGAAAAACAAAGCGCAATCAGAAGAACGCCTGAATGCCGGTCTGTGCGCGGCCGAGGATCAGCGCGTGGATATCGTGCGTGCCCTCGTAGGTATTCACGACTTCCAGATTCACCACGTGGCGGATCACGCCAAACTCGTCCGAGATGCCATTGCCGCCGAGCATGTCGCGCGCCACGCGGGCGATGTCGAGCGACTTGCCGCACGAGTTGCGCTTCATGATCGACGTGATTTCCACCGCGGCGGTGCCTTCGTCTTTCATGCGGCCCAGGCGCAGGCAGCCTTGCAGGCCAAGCGTGATTTCGGTCTGCATGTCGGCCAGCTTTTTTTGCACGAGCTGGTTGGCGGCGAGCGGGCGGCCGAACTGCTTGCGATCCAGGACGTACTGGCGTGCGATGTGCCAGCAGGCTTCTGCAGCGCCCAGCGCACCCCACGCGATGCCGTAGCGCGCCGAGTTCAGGCACGTGAACGGACCCTTCAGGCCGCGCACGCCCGGCATCAGGTTGTCTTCCGGCACGAACACTTCGTCCAGCACGATTTCACCGGTGATGGACGTACGCAGGCCAACCTTGCCGTGGATGGCAGGCGCCGTCAGACCCTTCCATCCTTTCTCCAGGATGAAGCCGCGGATTTCGTCCTCGCCGTTGTCGTTCGGCAGCTTGGCCCACACGACAAACACATCGGCGATGGGCGAGTTGGTGATCCACATCTTGGCGCCCGACAGCGAGTAGCCGCCGTCGACTTTTTTGGCGCGCGTGATCATCGAGGCCGGGTCGGAACCGTGGTTCGGTTCGGTCAGGCCGAAGCAGCCGATCCACTCGCCGGTGGCCAGCTTGGGCAGATACTTCTGCTTTTGCGCCTCGCTGCCGAATTCGTAGATCGGCACCATCACGAGCGACGACTGCACGCTCATCATCGAGCGGTAGCCTGAATCCACCCGTTCGACTTCACGTGCGATCAGGCCGTAGCTGACGTAGTTCAGGCCCGGGCCGCCGTACTGCTCGGGAATCGTCGGGCCCAGCAGGCCCAGCTCGCCCATCTCACGAAAGATCGACGCGTCGGTCTTTTCGTGCCGGAACGACTCCAGCACGCGCGGCATCAGCTTGTCCTGGCAGTACGACGCGGCGGCGTCGCGCACCATGCGTTCGTCGTCGGTCAGTTGTTGGTCGAGCAGCAGGGGGTCGGCCCAATTGAAGGCGTTGCGAGCGGTCACGGCGGTCGTCTCCGAGTCGTTGTTGTTCCGATATACGGAACACAGTTTCGAAATTTAGGGCTATGATAGCGCAACCGCCGACGATTTCCAGGGCTTTTTTGCCATGAGTACGACCCGTCTCCCCGATCCCGAATTCGACACCGCGCCCGCCGAGTCGAGCGACCCGAATTTCGTCACGGCGCTCGCGCGCGGGCTGGAACTGCTGCGCGCATTCCGCCCTGGCGATACGTTGCTCGGCAACCAGGAATTCGTCCGGCGCACGGGCTTTCCCAAGGCCACGGTCAGCCGGTTGGCCGGCACGCTGGTGTCGCTCGGTTACCTGCGCTACGACGATGCGCTCGGCAAATACGGGCTCGACGCCGGTGTGCTCGCACTCGGGTTTGCCTACCTGGCCTCGAGCGACGTGATCCAGCTCGCGCGGCCACACATGAGCGCGTTTGCGCAGCGCTTTGGCGTGTCGATCTCGCTCGGCAAGCGCGATCGGTTGGATATGGTTTATCTGGAGACGATCCGCCACGACAGCCCGTCGATGAGCGGGTCGTCCGGGCTGGGCGTGGGCTCGCGGCTGTCGCTGCTGTCCAGTTCGATGGGCCGGGCGTATCTGGCTTCGTTGCCCGCCGCGCGGCGTGAGCGCCTGTACGAAGCACTGCGCACGCAGCAGCCGGCGCAGTGGGCGGCAGAAGGTGCCGCCGCAGACGATGCAGTGAAAGCCGGCGTACGCAATGGTTACGCCGTATCGCTGCGCGACTGGCATCCCGCCATCCACGCATGCGCAGTCGCGTTCTTCGCGCCAAGCCAGCGCGAGCCGTATGTCGTGAGTTGCAGCGCGCCGTACACGTCCGCCGATGCAGAGCGCATCCGCGACGAACTGGCCCCCGCGTTGCGGGAGTTCGCGGCACGGCTCGGCCAAGTGGTTGAGCCCGCCGTGTAGGCCGCTCTAAGATTAGTCAGAACCTGCTCTGCCGCCGGACCTTGCATCCAGACGGTGTGGCCGTACCCGGCCCTAGATGGCGCCTTGGATTTTTGTCGCGGGGAGGAAAAAGGAAGGAGCCCTGTTTGAGCGCAGCGAGTTTGGCTCCTTCCCCTCCCCGAGACAC